>NZ_JBEOYI010000005.1:0-457374 GCF_040297005.1 Streptomyces sp. NPDC001904
CCGGACTCGGGTCGCACGGCCGCGGAGACCAGTTCGGCGATCGCGATGGCCGCGTACCCGGCGAGCAGTCCGCTCAGCGCGCCGAGAGCCAGGCGCCTGACGCCGCGCGGCGGTGTGGGGTATGAGTCGTCGTTCATGTCCGGAATCCGTCCTCGCGCCGCCCTCGGATTGGTCGGTCACGCCATCGAGGGAGGAGAGATGCCGCGCGACACCTATACCAACGCCACTCCGGTGATCGGCGGTGGCAGCGCTTCGAGGGCCTTCCGCTTCCTCACTTTGGCCCCGCCGCCCGGTCGGCGGGCGTCCACCCTGTGCGCGGCTGTGACCCGGACGAGTGAACCGGGATGAATCGACCAATCCACGCCGCCGGACGCAGCGGATTGCCCGTGTGGAGCGACCAGCTCCTGCGTCACCCGCTCCGGGCGGCGCGGTTCGAGAAGTAGGGAACGTCTCATGTCTGGTGTGTTCAAGAGCGCGGCGGTTCTGGTGGCCGTGGGCGGTGCCGTTCTCGCCGGTGCGGGCGCGGCGGCGGCGGACAGCGGCGCGCAGGGTTCCGCGGTGGGCTCGCCCGGCGTGCTGTCGGGCAACGTCGTCCAGGTGCCGGTGCACGTTCCGGTCAACGCCTGTGGCAACACGGTGAGCGTGATCGGTCTGCTCAACCCGGCGTTCGGCAACACCTGCGTCAACGGCTCCGGCGGTTGGGGCGCGTGGAAGTAGTCCCGACCACCTTCGGTTCCTGGTGCTGCCTCTTGGGGGAGGCAGCACCGGGTCCGACTACGCCTCGAGGCAGACCTGTCGGCGGTCCGGTGCGACCAGAGGGCGCAGGGGTGTCCGGCCGAAGTGTTCCGCCAGGGAACGCGTGCGCCGGGACAGGGGTAGCGCCAGCGCCAGGGTGATGAGCGCGCCGACGGCGAGTCCCGCGACGACGTCGTGCGGATAGTGCGCCCCGACCCATACGCGCGAGGCCGCCATCAACACGGCGGCCACGGAGGCGACGACCCCGAGCCGTACGGACACGAACCACAGGGCGACGGCCGCGGCAGCGGCCAGAGTGGCGTGGTTGCTGGGGAACGACCAGTCACCGGGAGCCGGGCACGCCTCGAGGGTGACCACGTGCAGGGACCGGCACGGCCGCAGCTCGCGCACGCCCTGCTTCAGCACGGTGCTGCCCACGAAGGCGGCCACGGTGAGGACCGGCACCGCCAGGGCCCGCACCGCTTGCTGCGCGTCCTGACCTCGGGCACGCCACCACGCGAGCAGCGCGAGTCCGGCGAAGAGGATCAGCCCGTAACTGGAGTACGCCGACACGAGGCCGTCCAGCCAGGCCGGGGCCCCGTGCGCGGTGCGGACCACGTCCGTGAGGGCCGTCCCGTCGATTCCGGAGCCGTCGTAGCCCTGGGGAGCTGCCGCCAGGTCTGTCGTGGAGTGCATCAGGCCTCGCCCTTGCGTCTACAATGCGGTAGTCGGTCTACTTCACTGTAGACGATGTGGCGGAGGGAGCAGTTCCATGAGCGACACGGACGGCGAGCGCAGACCTGCCGGCGAGCTGGAGGCCAGCGTGCTGGCCGCCTTGGGCGCGTCGGGGCGGCCGCTCTCGGCGGCCCAGGTGAGGTCCGCGATTCCACAGGACCTGGCCCGCACCACGGTGGCCACGCTCCTCACCCGTCTTCACGAGAAGGGGGCGGTGGGCCGCACGCCGGGGAAGCGCGGATTCCTGTACTTCGCCGTGGACGACACGCACGGCCTGACCGCGCGGCGGATGCGCCGCGAGCTGGAGCAGGACGACGACCGCGGCAGGGTGCTGGCGCGATTCGTCCAGGGGCTCAGCGCCGACGACGAGGCGGAGCTCAGGCGCCTGCTGGAGGGGAGCGGGACGTGATCGCCCTGCTGCTCCTCCCTCTGTTCCTGCCCTGGGCCCTCCCCCCGCTGGCACGGCGTGCGGTGTCCCGGGTGCGTCCCGACATCGCCTTGTGGGCCGTCACCGCCGCCTCGGCCGCGCTGGCCGCGGGGGTCGTGGCCTGCCTGGGCGCGCTGACCCTGCCGGCCGTCCTGTCCGTGCCGCGGCTCGGCGCGCTCGCCGACCTCGTCCGCCCGCTGGCCGCGGGGCCGCGGCTCCTCGTACTCGGCATCGCGGCGCTCGCCGCCGGCGCACTGGTTCTGGCGGCATGCCGGGGTGCCCGCCGGGCGGTGTCGGAGGTGGCCCACCTGCGGGCCGCACAGGCGCGCGTCGCGGGGCTGCCCGAAGCCGGAGGGCTCTGCGTGGTGGACGATCCGCACCCCGACGCGTTCGCGCTGCCCGGCGGGCCGGGTGGTGCGGACCGGATCGTGGTGACCTCCGGCATGCTGCGGGCCCTGGGCCCCGTCGAGCGCGAGGCCCTGCTCGCGCACGAGCGGGCCCATCTCGCGGCCAGGCACCACCTGTTCGCCTCGGTCGCCCAGCTGGCCGGATGGTGCCATCCGGCGCTGGCCGCCACCGCGGACCAGGTGTCCTTCGCCGCGGAGCGGGCGGCCGACGAGGCAGCGGCCCGGCGCTGCGGCGACCGGGCCGTGACCGCCCGGGCCGTGGGACGCGCGGCGCTCGCCGCGAGCGGTGCCCCTCGCGCGTCCGTCGCGCTGGCGCCGGGCGCGAGCACCGGCCCCGTGCCGGCCCGCGTCAAGGCCCTGCTCGCCCCCGCGCCGGTGCGGCGGCTCGCCCCGGCGCTCCTGGCGATGACCCTGTTGTGCGCGGCGGCCGGGGTCTCGTCGGCCGGCGGGGCCGTGTGGCTGCATCGCGGCGTCGAGGTGGCGCAGGGCGAGAACCCTTCGGACTGACCTCGCATGCTGCGCGCCGCTCGGGACGGCGGCGGTGCGGGGCCGGCAGCCGACTGCTCAGTCCGCGGAGTGACCGCGGGAGTCGTGCCGGATCTCCGGACGGCGCCGGTGCACGTAGTTGCGCACGGTGGACAGCGAGGCGGCCTCGAAGTCCGCCTCGCTCGCCAAACGCTCCAGGATCTGCCGGTTCGACAGCCGTACTCCGCTGTCGAGTTCCCGGCGCAGCATGTCGTCGATGAGGTCGCTGACAGGATCGAGCAGCAGGGGACGGCGTTCCCGTGGGGGCGTCGGCGCCGGTTCGGGGGGCAGGCCGAGGGCCGCGAGGACCACCGCGCGCGAGACGCGGTGCCGCTGAGCGAGATCGGACACCGGGACACGCGGATCCGCCTCGCGCTCACGCCGGATGAGTTCGGTTACGCGTTCGGGGGACCTGTACATGCGGTGATCCTTAGGCGCCGGGACCGGCGATACGCGGTGCGGATGTCCTCGGTGCGGCAATCACACCACGAGCGTCTACATAATAGTAGACAATAGGGCGTGCTCAAAGACATCTGCCCGACGGGCGGGGGGAGTTGCCGGTGACCCACAAGATCCTCGTGGTCGAGGACGACCACGCGCTGCGTGACGTCCTGCGCCGGGGGCTCACCGAGGAGGGCTACACGGTGGTCCCGGCCGCCGACGGCGCCACCGCCCTCAGACTGGCCACCGCCGCGATCGCGGCGGTGGTGCTGGACGTCGGGCTCCCCGACGCCGACGGGCGTGACGTCTGCCAGGCCCTGCGCGCGGGAGGCAGCACGGCACCGGTCATCTTCCTGACGGCACGCGGTCATCTCACCGACCGGCTCTCCGGCTTCTCCGCGGGCGGTGACGACTACCTCTGCAAGCCCTTCCACCTCAGCGAACTCATCGCCCGGACCCATGCGCTGATCAAGCGGGCCGCTCCCACCCCGGAGCAGTGCGCGGGCGACGTCGAGATCGACCCGGTCTCGCTCAGCGTGAGCGTGCACGGGAACCAAGTGCCGCTCTCCCCCACCGAGTTCCGGCTGCTGGCCCTGCTGGTGGCGGCAGGGGGCACGCTGGTGCGTCGCCGCGACCTCCTCCGGGCCGCCTGGCCGGACGGTGCCTGGGTCAGCGACAACACCCTCGACCAGTACATGAGCAGGCTGCGTCGCAAACTGCGTACGGCCGGCAGCGCGCTGACCGTCCACACCCAGCGAGGCATCGGACACCGCCTCTCATGAGGCCGGACCCGCGCCTTCTCGTCCCGCGGACCCTGCGAGGACGACTGGCCCTGGTGGCCGTGGTCGCGGCCGCGCTGCTCCTGACGACGCTCACCCTCGCCTTCGACGCGGTCGCGGTGCGGCACCTGCGGTCCCAGGCGGACGACCGGCTGCGCGGCACCCTCGCCGCCGTCGCCTCCACCGTCGAGGTGTCGGGCCGTCAGGTACGGGTGAGGGAGACGTCCCACGACGAGGTCCTCGACTCCGGCGTGTGGGTCTTCGCCGGGTCCCGCACGGTGGAGCAGCCTGCGAGCGCCCGGCGCCATCCCTCCCTCGCCCGGGCGGCGCGCGAGATCGCGGACGGTGCCGGAGCCAGGTGCGTGACGGCCGGCGAGACCGCGGGGCAGGAGGGATGGCGGCTGTGCGCCCAGGACGTGTCGCCGCGCGGCGCGGGGGTCGTCGCGGTGGCGGCCGTCGACATGACGCCGTACGCGAGTTCCATGGACGCGCTCCTGGCGGGCTTCGTGGCGTTCGGAGTGGTGATGCTGGCCTGCACGTACGTGCTGACGCGCCTGTCGGTCGGCCGCGCCCTGCGTCCCGTGACCGACATGACCGATCGGGCCGCCCGGTGGAGCGCCGTCTCCTCGGCCACGCGGATGGCCTCGCCGACGGCCCCGCAGGAACTGCGTCACCTGGGTGTGTCGTTGGACGCCCTGCTGGACCGGATACGCAGCATGCTGCGGCACGAACAGCGGCTGACCGCCGAGTTGTCGCACGAGCTGCGCACACCGCTCGCTCGTATCGTGGCGGAACTCGATCTCTGGCGGACCCGTCCGCGCAGTCCGTCCGAGACCCGGCGCGCGCACGCGGTGATCGAGGATGCGGCCGCGTCGATGCGGACCATCTGCGACACCCTGCTGGACCAGTCACGGGCGACTGCGGCGGAGTCACCGGACACACCGGGAACGTGCCAGGTGGACCGGGTGTTGAGGCGGCTGGCCGACACGGGACCCGACGGCGGTGTGCACACCGCCGTCGAGGTGGACGCGGCGTTGCGGGCGGGTGTGGCCGAGTCCGTGGTGGAGCGCATCGTCAGCCCGCTGCACGCGAACGCGCTGCGCCATGCGCGCTCGACGGTGATTCTGTCCGCCCGGGCGACGCCCCAGGGGGTGCACATCGTGGTGAGCGACGACGGAGCCGGCGTCCCTGCGGCTTTCGCGCCGCGGCTGTTCCGGCCGGGACAGCGGGCCGACCCCGCCGACGGACACGACGGGGCCGGTCTCGGGCTGGCGCTCGTGAGGCGCCTGGTCCGGTCGGCGGGCGGAGAGGTGTGGCACGACGCTTCGTACGCGGACGGCGCGCGGTTCGTGGTGCGGGTGCCCGGCTGATCCCGGACGAGCCCGGCGGTTCTCTCCCGTCTCAGGACGGCGTGCCGGACGGACCGGTGTCCTTGCGCGTCACGGAGAGGTGGACCACCAGGCCGAGGACGACCGCGAGGAACAGCGCGCTGGTGACCACGGTGCCCAGGCCCAGGCCGCCGTCGCCGGTGGGCTGGGAGAGCCAGTCGCCCGTCGAGGCGCCGAGGGGGCGGGTGAGGACGTACGCGATCCAGAAGCTCCACACCGCGTTCAGCCCGAGCGCGAAGTGGGTGACGGCCACGGCGGCGATGACGGCGGCGAAGACGAGGAGGGAGGTCAGGTAGCCCAGTGCCATGCGTTCGGCCACCAGGTCACCGGCCGCGGTGCCCAGGGCGAAGGTGAACAGGACCGCGAGCCAGTAGAACGCCTCGCGGCCGGTGGTGTCGATGCTGTGGATGGACAGCGTCCTCTCCCGGCGGTACCAGACGAGGAAACAGGCCACCAGGAGCACGGCGAAGACCGCGGTGCTCACTTCCAGCGGCACGCCCATGTTGTCGGTCAGGTTGTCGCTGACGAGCGTCCCCACGACGCTGATGAGGGCGACGGCGAGCCAGTAGACGCCCGGGCGGTACGCGCGGCCGCGGAACTGCACGACGAGCACCAGCGCCAGCAGACAGCTCATCAGCGCGGAGACGCCGGTGAGGCCGAGACCGGCGTCCTGGGCGAGCAGGTCCGCCGCCGTCTCCCCCACGGTCGTACAGAGGATCTTGATGATCCAGAAGTAGGCGGTGATCTCCGGGACCTTGTTGCGGCGCGCCCGACGGCCGTCGCCCGGGACGTCTCGGGGTACGGCGAAGGACGCCGTTCGGGAGGGTTCCTGTGTCATGGCCCGACCGTGCCAGCGACAACCTGTACGCATCCTGACTGCCCGGCCTGTCGGCGGACTCCGGTGGGACGAGATGTCCACGGTGGGGCGATGGACCTGATCCCCCGGCCTCCCACCCTCCCGGTCGTCCAGCGCGGCACCACGTGGCTGCGCGGACGGCTGGGCCGTGCCGTCGTCGCCTCCTACGCGGTGGCCCTGCTGGCACCCTGGCCCGGGCTGTGGCTGCGCCGGCCGCACCTGCTCGCAGGGCTCACCGTGCACGTGCCGCCGGTGCTGCTGGGCGTGTTGCTGTTCGCCGGTGGCTTTCAGGTCCGCGTGCGGGCCCTGGCGGGTCTGGTCCGCAGGCCCTGGGCGCTGCTGGCCGCGCTGGCCCTGCACTGCGCGCTCCCGCTCGTCCTCATCCCGCTGCTGGTCCTGCTGCTGCGCGGCACCCCGGACGCCGATCACGGCAGCGGCATCGTCACGGCGATGGTGATGATCGTGACCATGCCCGTGGCGGCCAACGCCACCGTGTGGACGGCCAAGGGCGACGGTGACCAACCGTCCATGGTGGCCGCCGTACTGGGCTCCACCCTGCTCAGTCCCGTGACGACGCCGCTGGTCATGCGGGCCCTGACCCTTCAGGTGCACGGGGCCTGGACGCACACGCTGACGGTCGCCGCCGAGTTGAGCCAGGGCGGTTTCGCGCTGGCCGGCATCGTCGCGCCCTGCGCATTGGGGGTGTGCTGCCGCCTCGCGCTGTCCGCGGCCGGGGCGGACACCCTGGAGGCGGGCATCAGTCTGCTGGCGCTGCTGGCCTCGCTGGTCACCACCTATCTCAACGCCAGTGGCGCACTGGGGGCGTGTCTCGCGCAGCCGCGTCCGCTGCTGCTGTGCGCCGCCGTGGCGGCGGCGGTGGGGGTGTGCGGGAGTGCCTTCGCCCTGGGGCGTGCGGCCGGCGCCGTCCTGCGACTGGACCGCGGCAGGTGCTCCTCTCTCGCGCTGGCCTGCGGAATGAGCAACAGCAGCGCGGGCGCCGTGCTGATCACTGCCGCGATGCCGGAGAAGCCGTACCTGCTGATGCCCGTGCTCGCGTACGGGCTGGTGCAGAAGAGCTTCGCCGGGCTCGTGGTCCGCCGGTCCCGCCCGTGCGCGCCCCTCTAGTGCGGGGCGCGCACGGACGCGGTGGGCCGGGAGACCCGTGGCGTACGGGCCAGGTCAGCGGGCCTGGTCGGTGAACTCGCTCGTGTAGGTCTTCTTCAGGTCGATGGTGGCGTTCTTCAGGTTCGGGTTGAACGACTTGAGCACGCGCTGCACGGTCGCCGGACCGTCGGCCGGCATCCTGCCGTCCTTGGTGAACATGGGCAGCGTGCTGTCGATGGCCTTGGCGTACAGGCCCTCCCCGCCCTGTGCGTAGTCGCCGGGCATCTTCGCCGCGATCTGCTCGGCACTGTGCGAGGACATCCACTTCAGGGTGCGGACGAAGGCGTCGGCGAGCTTCTGGACGGTGTCCTTGTGCGCGTTCACCCAGTCGGTGTTCATGTACAGGCTCGACGACGGGTACAGACCGCCGAGGGCCTGCTGGGAGCCTTCGGGTGTGCGCATGTCGACGAGGACCTTGCCGATCTTCTTGTCGAGGATCTGCGCCACCGTCGGGTCCGTGGTCATGCCGCCGTCGATGGAGCCCTTCTGCAGCGCGGAGATGAAGGTCTGCCCCGCGCCGACGGCGACGTTCGTGAACGTGTCGGTGGAGACGCCGTCGTGCACGCCGAGGTACTTGGTCAGGAAGTCGGTGGAGGAGCCGAGGCCGGTCACGCCGAGCTTCTTGCCGGAGAAGTCCTTGGGCGACTTCAGGCTGCCCGCGGCCTTGTTGGAGACGATCTCGACCTCGCCGGGGGTCCGGGCGAGCTGGACCACGGACTCGACCTGCTTGCCCTTGGTCTGGAGGTCGAGGGTGTGGTCGTAGAACCCGACGACGCCCTGGACGTTCCCGGCGACCAGCGAGGTCGTGGCGTCGATCCCGGCGGGCTCGCTCAGCAGCTCGACGTTGACACCTTCGTCCTTGAAGTAGCCGAGGCGCTGGGCGAGCATCGCGGGCAGGTAGATGACCTTGTCGATGCCCCCGACCATGATCTTCACCTTGGGGCCCTTGCCGCCCGAACCACCGCCGTCCGAGGCGTTCGAGGACACCTCGTCGGCGCAGCCGCTGAGCGCGGCGAGCGCGACGAGCGCGGCGGTGGCGGCGGTCAGTCTGGTGGTGAGCGTGCGGCGGGACATGTGCGGCTCCTAAAGGTCCTCGGAGGAAAACGTGTGCCGGTGCGGGAGGAGGGTCAGCGGGCTTCGTCGGCGGCGGGCTTCCAGCGGAAGAGCTTCTTCTCCAGGAAGGTCAGCAGGCCCTCGGCGAGCAGGGCGACAACCGCGAGGATGACCATCGCGGCGTAGACACCGGCCGAGTTGAAGGTGCCCTGCGAGGCGGAGACGAGCAGGCCGATGCCCTTGGTCGCGCCGATGTACTCGCCGACGATGGCGCCGATGAGGGCGAACCCGAAGCTGACGTGGAGGCTGGTGAAGATCCACGAGGTGGCGGCGGGGATGACGACCTGGAAGGTGACCTGCCGGTCGCGGGCGCCGAGGATGCGGGCGTTGTCGATCACGTGCCGGTCGACCTCCCGTGCCCCCTGGAAGGCGTTGAAGAAGACGGGGAAGAAGACGAGGACGACCGCGGAGGCGACCTTCGACGCCGGGCCGAGGCCGAACCAGATCAGGAAGATCGGGGCGAGGACGATCCGGGGCAGGGCGTTGAGGACCTTGATGTACGGCCCCATGACGTCGGCCAGGAAGCGGACACGGCCGAGCGCGATGCCCAGGACGACACCGCCGATGACCCCGATCACCCAGCCGAGCAGCGCCTCGTAGAGCGTGTACCAGATCTGTTCGAGCAGGGAGCCCTGCGGAGTGCCGTGCAGCGCCCACTGCTGGATCTGGTCCCAGATCCTCGACGGCATCGAGAAGTTGAAGGGATCGATGATGCCGGCGCGGGAGAACCATTCCCAGACGCCGAGGACGAACACGAGCACGGCGGCGCGGGCCAGGAGGACGACACTGCGGCGACGGCGTGCGGCGCGGGCGCGTTCCTCGGTGCGGGCCGACGTGGTCACCGGCGCGGAACCGATGGTCGCGGCGGATCCGACGGCCGGCCGGGCGGAGGTGTCAGGCGACATTCCGGGCGCCCCTTTCACGGGTGATGCGGACTTCCTCGCCCAGGGAGGACCAGATCTCGCGGTAGATCTCGACGAAGCGGGGTTCCAGCCGGACCGACTCGACGCGGCGCGGTCGCGGGAGGTCGATGGTGAAGACCTCTTTGACCGTGGCGGGACCCGCGGTCATGACGACGACCTTGTCCGCCAGCGCGATGGACTCCTCCAGGTCGTGCGTGACGAAGACGACGGAGGATCCGGTGCCGGCCCACAGCTCCATCAGTTCGTCCGACATGAGCGCGCGGGTCTGCACGTCGAGCGCCGAGAAGGGTTCGTCCATGAGCAGGATCGACGGGTCGTTGACGAACGTGGAGGCGAGGGCGACCCGCTTGCGCTGCCCGCCGGACAGCTGGTGGGGGTAGCGGTCCGCGAAGGCGGTCAGACCGACGCGGGCCAGCCATTCGCGCGCCCTGTCCCTGGCCTCGTCCTTGGGGACGCCGCGGAAGCGGGGCCCGGCCATGACGTTGGACAGCACCGTGCGCCAGGGGAACGTGGCGTCCTGCTGGAAGACGAACCCGACCTTCTCGTCGATGCCGCGGACCGGCGTGCCGGACAGCAGGACCTCGCCCTCGGTCGGTTCCTCGAGGCCGCTGACGAGGGTGAGGGTGGTGGATTTGCCGCAGCCTGTGGGGCCCACGACCGCGACAAACTCGCCCTGCTCGACGGTCAGGTCGAGGTCGTGGACAGCGGTGTGGGAGGCACCGGACGGTGTGCGGAAGGCTTTGCGGACACCGCGCAGCTCGATGGCCGGGCTCGATGGGCTTGTCATGCCGCGGAACGCTACGAACGCCTCGGCGGGCTGGGAAGTTTTCGCCGGCAACGCCTGGTTGTTCCCGTAGATCGGGGTTCTGCTCATTGTGCCGACGGCTCTCGCACGCGCGTCCGCCCCGGCTCTTCCCTGGCCGAAACGCCTGCGGCTACGGTGCGTTCACCCCGGTGAAACGTCTGATCACACGGGAGGGTTCCGGAAAGCAGGTGTCAAAGGTGGCGCGCTTGCGCATCGGCTGGCCCAGGCAGGTGTTCGCACAGGTCCTCGTCGCCCAGCTCCTGATCACCACAGGAGTGCTGCTGCTTCTGACGGGGTTGTTCCTGCAGCCGCTGCGTACCCAGCTGGACGACCAGGCCGAACACCAGGCGCTGGCGGTCGCCCAGACCACCGCGGCCGATCCGGACATCGCCGACGGCCTGTTGACGACCGGTCCCGACCCCGACGGGCCGGTGCAGCGGCAGGCCGAGCGCACCCGGCGGGCCACGGGCGCGCTGTACGTCGTCGTCATGGACCGGCGCGGAATCCGCTGGTCCCACACGGACACGGCCTCCGTGGGCCGCCGCGTGTCGACCGATCCGTCGGTCCCCCTGCACGGGCACGTCGTGCTGGAGATCGACCGCGGGACCCTGGGGACGTCGGCGCGCGCGAAGGTGCCGCTGCACGACGGCGCCGGAGCGGTGATCGGCGCGGTCTCCGTGGGCATCGCCTACGACAGCGTGCAGGAGAGCCTGCTGGCTGCGCTGCCCGGGCTGCTGCGCTACGCGGGTGCCGCGCTCGCGGTCGGCGCCGGCGCGGCCCTGCTCGTGGCCCGCATCCTCCGCAAGCGCACGCACGGTGTCTCCGTCGCCGACATCGCGGCGTTGCTGTCCGAGCGCGAGGCGATGCTGCACGCGGTGCGCGAAGGCGTCATCGCCCTCGACGGGAACGAGCGGGTGCGGCTGGTGAACGACGAGGCGGCCCGCCTGCTCGCGCTCGGGGACGATGCCGAGGGCCAGGACCTCAAGGCCGTTCTTCCGCCCGGCCACTCCCGTGATGTGCTCACCGGGCACGTCACGGGACGCGATCTGCTGACCGTGCGCGAGAACCGGGTGCTGATCGCCAACCGGATGCCGACGCCCGACGGCGGTTCGGTCGTCACCCTGCGGGACCGCACCGAGGTCGAACTGCTGGGCCGTGAACTCGACTCCATCAAGGGTCTGCTGGACGCCCTGCGCGCCCAGGACCACGAGCACGCCAACCGGCTGCACACCGTGCTCGGCTTCCTGGATCTGGACATGGCCGGGCGCGCACGGTCCTACGTCGCCGGTCTCACCCGCGCACGGCGCGCGTCGGCGGGCGAGATCGCCGAACGCGTCCGCATGCCCATGGTCTCGGCGCTGCTGGTCGGAAAGTCGGCCATCGCCTCCGAGCGTGGTGTGGCGCTGCGGCTGTCCGACCGGACCCATCTGCCGACCGGGCTCATCGACGCCCGGGACATCGTGACCGTACTGGGCAATCTGATCGACAACGCGCTGGACGTCGTCGGCGACGGGCGGAGCGCGCGGCCGGCGATCGAGGTCGAGGTCTTCGTCGAGGGGGGCACCGTCGTGGCCCGGGTCAGCGACAACGGGCCTGGTGTTCCCGTGGACCTGCGCGACGCCGTCTTCGAAGAGGGCTGGAGCACCAAGGAGTCCCCCGCGCACCGCGGCCGCGGTCTCGGCCTGGCGATGGTGCGCAGTCTGGCGGAGCGCTACGGGGGCGCCGCCCGTGTCACCGCCCGGGCCGGCGGCGGTGCCGTCTTCACCGTCACCCTTCCCGACATCGCCCAACGGTCCGCAGTCCCCGCACACCCCGTCCTGGCAGGAGAACCCTCGTGATCGACGTCCTGGTGGTCGACGACGACTTCCACGTCGCAGAGATCAACGCCGCCTACGTGCAGAAGACATCGGGCTTCCGCGTCGTGGGCACCGCGCACACCGCGCTGCAGGCGATGCAGACGCTGGAGAACCGGCACGCCGACCTGCTGCTGCTCGACCACTACCTGCCGGACCGCTCGGGCCTCGACCTGGTACGCGGCCTGCGGCAGCGCGGTGTCCGCAGCGACGTCATCATGGTCACCGCGGCGCAGGACGTCGACGTCGTCGAGGCGGCTCTGCGGTACGGCGTCCTGCACTACCTGGTCAAACCCTTCACCTTCGACGGGCTGCGCTCGCGCCTGGACAGCTACGCGGAACTGCGGCGCACGCTGCGGGACGCCGGCGGCGAGGCGGCGCGCGGCCAGAAGCAGATCGACCGCATCTTCGGGGCGGTGCGCGCCCCGGCGGACGTTCCGGAGGCGGCGGCCAAGGGCTGGGCCCGGCCCACCATGGATCTGATCTGCCATGTCGTCGCCGAGGCGGAGCACCCGCTGTCGGCCCAGGACGTCGCCGCCCGGGCAGGCATCAGCCGGTCGACCGCGCACCGCTACCTGCGGCACCTCCAGGACAGCGGTTCGCTGCGACTGACCCTGCGTTACGGCGACGCCGGCCGCCCCGAGCACCGCTATGCACCGGTCCCGGACGGACCGAAGGGGCGCTGACGCGCCGGCCGGGGCACGTCGGCGCCGTCCTCCGGAGGCTCAGCCACCCCGTACGGCGGTGGCCGCGTACTCCACGTACTCGTGCAAGCCGTAGGCAAGGGCGACCGTTCCCAGCACGGTCAGGGCCAGCGCCGTCGCCAGCGCGGCTCCGGTGCGGCGGGTCCGGCCCGTCGGTGCGGACGGTGCGGGCGCCAACAGGGCCTCCACCCTCCGGGGCACCGGTCCACGCGCCGCCGACAGCAGGGGGTAGCCCGTCACGTCGTGGGACGACCTGGCCAGTGCGGCCCGGGCGATCGCCGCGGCCGCCGTCCTCCTGTCCCCCACTGCCTCGGCAGCCGCTTCGTCCGCCCACCGCTCCAGGTGGAAGGAGAGCGACGTCCGTACGGTCCGCAGCGCGGGGTGCACCACGGCGGCGAGGTCGACAACGGCCGACAGCAGGTGATGCCGGCCCGCCAGATGGGCGCGCTCGTGCGCCATCAGCACGTCGCGCTCGCCCGGCTTCAACGTCCGCAGCGTGCCCGCCGTCACCACCACCCGACCGGCACGTCCTCGGTACCCGGGGAGCGCGAAGGCGTCGACATCGGTTCCGGCGACCACCAGAAGGTCCCCGTCGCCCGTACCGTGACCCGTCGCCTGCCAGGCGTCCTTGAGCAGCGAGCGCTGCCGGAACCAGCGCCGCACCACGCACACCAGCTGGGCGCACATCACCAGTCCGGCCGCCGCGGCGAGCGGGACCACGGCCGGCCACACGTCCAGCACCCGGGACAGGGGCACCTGCTCCAGCGAGGCCAGGAAGGGCACGTGGAAGAGCCCGACCAAGGCGGCCACCGTGCCACCGGCCAGCAGCACCGTCGCCCCCGTCAGCGCCCAGCAGGCCTCGCGCGGCGGCAGCACCCCGGCCAGGCGCCCGGCGAGCCGGACTCCGCCCCAGGGAACGGCGAGGGCCAGCACGACCAGGACGAGTACGTAGGTCACTCGGCTTCTTCCTCCGCCTCCGGCTCCTGGCCCGCCCCGGCGTCCGCTTCCAGGAGCAGGCGGCGCAGGGTCTCCTCGTCGCCCTCCGACAGGGAGGTCACGAACCGCTTCAGCACCAGGTCACGGCGTGGTTCGCTCTCCAGCTCGCGGCGCATGCGGCCGGCGGCGAGGCCCGGCGCGTCCGCCACCGGTTCGTAGGCGAAACCGCGACCCGACGGAACGCGGCGCAGCGTGCCCTTCTCGTACAACCGGCTCAGGATGGTCGCCATCGTCGTCCGCGCGAGCCCTGTGCCGAGCGCGTCGTTGACCTGATGTGCCGTCAACGGCCCGCCTGCCGCCCACAAGGCCGCCAGTACGTCCGCGACCAGCTCACCGTGGGGACGCCGCGCGTCCTGACTCTTCTTCGCCACCTCTGTCCTTCCCATCGTCCCCTGCCCGTTCCGTACCCGACGGGCCAGACGAAAAGGAGCCTTTACTTAGGTTAGCCTTTGTTCATGCTCAAGCGTTCGATCTCCTCCCTTCGGCGGACCGCCGCCCCCACCCGCCGCCGCGCCGCGACGGGCGTCCTCGCCGTCTCCGTCGCCCTCGTGGTCGCGGGCTGCTCGTCCGGCTCCGACGGCGCCGGCAGCGGAGACGCCGGGACGGTGGCCAAGGGCGCTTTCCCCGCCAAGGTGTCCACCAAGTTCGGCGACGTCACGGTGAAGAAGCAGCCCAAGCGCGTGGTGGCCCTGGGCTGGGGCGACGCGGAGACCGCTCTGGCGCTCGGCGTGCAGCCGGTCGGCGCCAGTGACTGGCTGGCCTTCGGCGGCGACGGCGTCGGTCCCTGGGCCAAGGGGAAGTACGACAAGAGCCCGCAGAAGATCGGCACGCTGGAGCCCGAGTACGAGAAGATCGCGGCCCTGCAGCCCGACCTCATCCTCGACACGAAGTCGAGCGGCGACCAGAAGCGCTACGACACGCTCAGCAAGATCGCGCCCACCGTCGGCGTGCCGAAGGGCGGCGACCAGTACCTGACCGACTGGCAGGACCAGACGGAGATGGTCGCGGACGCGCTCGGCCTGCACGACAAGGGGCAGCAGCTGATCGACAGGACGAAGGCGAAGTTCGCCGCCGCGGTCGAGGCCCACCCCGAGTTCAAGGGGAAGACGGTGACGTCGGGCTCGCTGAGCGGCGAGGGCTTCAACGCGTACGTGCAGGGCAGCGGGCGCGTGGACTTCCTGGAGCGGCTCGGGTTCAAGAACAACCCCTGGGTCGAGCAGCAGGGCGGAAAGGGCTTCTTCGTCAGCGTCGCCCGCGAGAACGTCAACAAGCTCGACGCCGACCTGCTGATCATGGAGCCCATCGAGACGTCGGCCTCCGAGATCAAGAACGACGCGCTGTACAAGAAGATCCCGGCCGTCCAGGCGGGGCACGACGTGGTCTTCGGCCTGAAGTCCGCCGAGGCCAACGCCTTCGCCATGGACTCCGTGCTGTCGGTGAACTACGTCCTGGACAAGGTCGTGCCCGAGTTCGCCGCGGCGCTGAAGAACTGACGAACCCGACCGTCCGTCGCAGACACCCACGTGGGGCCGCACCGCACCGGTGCGGCCCCGCTTTGTCGTGCGCTCGCGCGGCCGGGAACTCGGCACGCCGTTTGAACGTCTACAGTGAAGTAGACTGACTACATTGGAGTAGACGCCACGTCGTGGCGTCCCCCAGTCGTCCGGCGATCGTCCGGCAGCCGACCGGCCCGCCACGAAAGGACTCCGCGTGTTCTTGTGCCCGGATGTGTGCGCTGTCGCCGCAGCGCAGCCCCTCGCAGTGAACGTCCTGGACGCCGGCTCGTTGCTGGCCTCCTTCGGCGCTCTGGGGGTCGCCTTCGTCCTGTTCGCGGAGACCGGCCTCCTGATCGGGTTCTTCCTCCCCGGCGACTCGCTGCTGTTCACCGCGGGACTCCTGTGCGTGTCCGGCAGCTCCGGGGTCCGCCTGTCCCTTCCGCAGGTACTGATCGCGGCCGTGGCCGGTGCGCTGCTGGGCGCCCAGGCCGGCTACTGGATCGGACGACGGGGCGGGCGGCCTCTCCTCGCCCGCAGCCGCTCGAAACGACTGCAGGAGGGTGCGCAGCGCGCCGAAGAGCTCCTGGCCCGGTACGGACATGCCAAAGCGATCGTCCTGGCCCGCTTCGTTCCCGTCGTGCGCACCGTCCTCAACCCGCTCGCCGGCGCGCTGGGCGTTCCCGCCCGCACCTTCGCGCTCTGGCAGGTCGTCGGCGGAACCGTGTGGACCGTGGGTCTGGTGCTGGCCGGGTATGCGCTCGGCTCCTCCGTGCCCAATGTGGACCGCTATCTGCTGCCGATGGTCGCTGTGATCGTCGCCGTCTCGCTCATCCCGCTGGGCCTGGAGATTCTCCGCAGCCGCAGGAGCCGGACCCGCGGGCGGGCGGCCTCCGTCTCCCCCACCGGCGACGAGCGGTGAATGCGCGTCCCACGCCTGCCCCCGCTCCCTCTGCCGAGGTCGAACCGCGAAGGTGGCAGCCTGGCTGGCTGCCGTGGGCCGGAGGCGTCGCGACGCTTCTCCTGGCGCTCCTCGTCTCCGCGGTGCTCGTCTCCACCGACGGGCTCGTGGCGGGGGACGCGGCTCTGCACACCTGGCCCCTCACCCACCGGCCGCCCGTGGCGCAGTCGGCCGCCCGGGCCGTGACCGACAGCGGCACCTCCGTCTGGCCCTACCTGATCACCTTCCTGGCCGGGGCCCTGACCGGAGCCACCCGGCGTGCCCGCCTGGTCCGGGGCGCGGCGGGTCTCGCCGTGCTGCTCGTGGGACAGGCGCTCCGGGCCCTCGCGATGCTCCTCCTCGCCCGCCCCCGTCCCCCGCGCTCGGACTGGGCCACCCACGCCTCGGGCTTCTCCCTGCCCTCCGGGCACACCACCACGTCCGCCCTCACCGCCGGGGTCGTCTGCTGGGCGCTCGCCCGCTGCCTGCATCACACCCTGGCCCGCTGCCTGCGCGTCCTCGCCGTCGTATGGGCGATCTGCGTCGCTCTCACCCGCGTCTACCTGGGCGTGCACTGGATGAGCGACATCGTCGCCGGCTGGCTCTTCGCCGCCGCCTACCTGGCGTTCGTGATCCCGGCCCTCGCCCCGCTCGAACAGAGAACCGTTCCCCGCACGACGCCGTAGTCGTCCGCGTCAGCACAGCGCCAGTCCGGCGGTGCGCAGCACCCGCCCCTCCGCGTCGACCGCGAACACCTCGCAGCCCTCCAGCGACGCGGCCCACTCGATGCCGTCCGCCCCCATCGCGAAGGCCGCGGTCGCGACCGAGTCCGCCTCGGTAAGGGTGGTGGCGACGACGGTCAGACTGAGCAGTTCCGTCGCCGGGCGGCCCGTGCGGCCGTCGATGATGTGGTCGCCGCGCTCGTACCGGCCGGAGGTCGCGACACCGCCGTCCGTCAACTCCACGGTGGCGCACAGCTTGTCGGCCCTTTCCGGGTGACGTATCCCCACGCGCCAGGGCCCGCCGGAGGCGACCACGTCGCCGCCGGCGTTGAGGCAGAACCGCCGGGCACCGGCCGCCCTCAGCAGTTCGGCGGCCCGCTGCATCGACCAGCCCTTGACCACCGCGCACGGGTCGAACGCGCGCCCGGGCAGTCGTACGTCGAACGCGCCGTCGGTCGCCAGGCGGTAGTGCTCGCAAAGGTCGAGGACCTCCACGAGGTCGGCGCTCGGTTCGTGCGGCGCCGGCTCGCCGCGGCCGTGGCGCGACACCTCGCTGTCCGGCTTGAAGGGACTGAACCGTTCGTCGACCTCGCGCAGCCAGGCGAAGACCGCATCCGCCGCCCGCTCCGGTACGTCCTCGTCGTCGACGCGCAACGAGACGGGGAACCCCATGACGTGCTCGACCCTGCGCATCTCAGGCGCCCTTCGCGTCGAGAGCGGCCTGGAGGGACTCCTTGTAGGCGTCACTCGTGATCGTGGCGCCGGTGACCGTGTCGACGTCCGCGCTCTGCGCCTCGAGTGTCTCCGCGACCAGCTTCGGCACCGCCGCCGCGGTCTGCGGATGATCCGGCTGCCGCACCAGCGTCACCGCCGTGATCCTGTCGCCCGAGAAGGTCACCTGGACCTGCACCGGGCCCTTCTCGGTCGTGACGGTCGTGCCCTTGACGACCTCGGTGGCGGAGGAACCCCCGGCGGCGGAGCCCTCGGTGGCGGAGGACGCGGACGGTGCGGGGTCCGGCGCGGCGGTGGACTCCGTGGAGCCGGCGGACGGCTGGTAGCGCCAGACGGAGATCAGGCCCACGATGCTGAGGGCCACGACGGGTACGGCTCGCTTCACGTGTTGTCCTCGTCTTCCTCAGCCGGCCAGGCTGAAGCGCTCGAAGTGGATCTGCCGCTTGGGGACACCGAGTTCGTCGAGCGTGCGGAGCACGGCGGTCATCATCGGCGGTGGCCCGCACAGGAACACGTCCCGGTCGGCGATGTCCGGCACCAGCGCGGCCAGCGCGTGCGGTGCCAGGCGGTCGGGCACCGGCGGGCCGGTCACCAGGTGCAGCTCGGCTCCCCTGGCGCCGGCGAGGTCGCGCAGCTCGTCGTGGAGGACGGCGTCGCGCTCCGCGGTGACCCGGTGGATGACGACCGCATGGCCGTCCAGGTCCTCCAGGAGCGCGCGGATCGGGGTGACGCCGACGCCTCCCGCGATGAGGACGGACTCGGCGCGCGTGCGGTGCAGGGTGGTGAAGGCACCGTAGGGGCCCTCGGCGAAGACCCGCGTGCCGACCTTCAGATGACGCAGGGCCGCGCTGCCCTCGCCGGCTGCCCTCGCGGTCAGGCGCAGACCGCGGCCGTCGGGGGCGGCGGACAGGGAGAAGGGGTTCGCCTGCCACCAGCGGTCCTTGGTGAGGAACCGCCACAGGAAGAACTGACCGGCCCGCGCGGGCAGTTTGTCGAGGTCGCGGCCCGTGATGTGGATCGAGACGACGCTGTCGGATTCGGGAACGACCGCGGAGACCCGGAACCGGTGGCGCTGGTTGCGCCGCAGCGGAAGGACGACACGGCCGAGGAGGACCGCGCCCAGTGCCGCCGCCCACACCGCGTACCAGTACGCCGTCGCGGCGGACGACGAGGTGAACGTCGTACCGGTCGCGACCTGGTGCGTGAAGGCCAGCACCACGGCGACATAGGCGTACAGGTGGATGAAGTGCCAGGTCTCGTAGGCGAGTCGGCGGCGGGCGGCGCGGGCGGAGACCGCGCCGACGACGAGGACGAGGACGAACGCGACGACGGCGCGCAGGACGCCCTCGGTCGTCCGCGCGAGGTCGACGATCTCGGTGATCGGGCCCACTCCCGCGCCGTCGGCGTAGCCGAAGGCGATGAGGACGACGTGCGCGAGCAGCGTCCACAGGAGGGCGAAGCCGGTCCAGCGGTGCCAGCCGGTGAGCCGGTCCATGCCGATGCGGCGGTCGAGCCAGGGCAGGCGGGCGACGAGGACCAGTTGGAAGGCCATGACGAGCGCGGCGTACAGGCCGGCGAGCCGGCCGAGGACGATCAGGGCGTTGGAGGCGAACCCGGCCTGGACGAAGAAGTAGGCGACCACGGCCGCGTTCGCGGCGAGCACCGCGTACAGACCCGTGCGCGCCACCACCCTGGGGCGTATCGCCGCGGCGGGCGCAGGGGCTGATCGGACGGTCGTCACGGGACGGCAGCTCCTTGATCCGGTGATGGGACTCCAGGTTCACCGGCGCAAGCTGTCGACAACCTGTCGGACAGCTGACAAGTCCCTATCAATGTGCCTGCTGTGTGAGCCGCGGCACAGGGTTCGGCCTGTGCGGTGCCGCACTATGGCCGGGTGGAAAAAGTGCGCCTGCTGGTCGTCGACGACGATCCTCCGATAGCCGACCTCGTCGCGACCGTCGCCCGTTACGAGGGCTGGGACGCGGTCACCGCGCACACCGGTGAGGACGCGCTCCGCCTCGCCGGTGAGTTCGCCCCGGACATCGTGGTGCTCGACCTGATGCTGCCGGGCATGGACGGCTTCGGTGTCCTGGAGCGGCTGCGCCGCTCGGGCACGATGGTGCCGGTCGTCTTCCTCACCGCGCGGGACGCGGTCGCCGACCGGGTGGCGGGCCTGACCCGTGGCGGCGACGACTATCTCGTGAAGCCGTTCGCGGTGGAGGAGCTGATGGCACGGCTGCGCACCGTGCTCCGCCGCAGTGCGGGGCCGGACTTCCAGCGCTCCGTGCTGCGGGTCGGCGATCTGTCGATGGACGAGGACACGCACGAGGTCCGCCACGGCACCCACCCGCTCACCCTCACACCCACCGAGTACGAGGTGCTGCGCTTCCTGATGCGCAAGTCACCGACCGTCATGACCAAGGCGCAGATACTCGACCACGTGTGGGAGTACGGCTTCGGGGGCCGCTCGAACGTCGTGGAACTGGTCGTCAGCCGTCTGCGCCGCAAGCTGGCGGACACGAACGGAGCGGGCGGGCCGCTGATCCAGACGGTCCGCGGTTTCGGGTACGTCGTCCGGCAGGCGCCCGAGTGAAGCGCGTGACGGAACGGCTGCGTCGAGGGTTCCGGCGGCTGCGGCTCGGCACCCGCCTCGCGCTGGGTCTCGGCGCGCTGTCCCTGGTGGTGTTCGCCGTGGTCGGCGCGGCGCTGACCACGTACATGCGGGACTATCTGACGCACCAGCTCGACGACCAGCTCGGACTCGCCCAGGTCGCCCAGTCGAAGAGCATCGCCGAGACGGGAACGCTCCAGGGCAAGAAGTACTACCGCTGGTACTACGCCGTCTACGACGTCTCGGGCGGCAGCCCGGAGCTGCGGTCGCCGGAGGAGTCCGGTGACCTGCCCCGGGACATCGCCCCCTTCGCGTCGCTGGCCGAGCGGCAGCTGTCCGCGGGGACCGAGGTGCTGCGGACCGTGCGTCTCGCGGACAAGGGCGAGTACCGGCTGCGGGCCTGTGCGGTGAAGCCCGGCGTGGTCCTGGTCAGTGCCGCTCCGACGGACGACGTCGACGACACGATGGGGCGGCTGATCGGTTTCCAGGTCGTCGCCTTCGCCCTCGCGCTCGCGGTGCTCGTGGAGTGCGGTCGGCGCATGCTGCGCCGGGGTCTGAACCCGCTCAGCGACATGGCGCACACCGCGCACGGCATCGCCTCGCACGACCTGACCGAGTCTGCGGCCCGGCTGCCGATCCGCGCCGGCCAGCGGGGCGGCGGCCCGGAGGTCGAGGAGCTGCGCACGGCCTTCAACACCATGCTGGAGCACATCGACGACTCCCTCGCGGTCCGTGCGGAGGCCGAGCGGCGCCTGCGCCGTTTCGTCGCCGACGCCTCGCACGAGCTGCGCACCCCGCTGATGTCGGTCCGGGGCTACGCGGACCTCTTCCAGTACGCCGCCGCCGACGCGCCCGGCGAGCGCGAGAAGCACTTGGCGCGGCTGCGGGCCGAGGCGGCCCGGATGGGGGTGCTCCTGGACGACCTGCTGCTGCTCGCCCGGCTGGACGCCCCCGAGGTGGACGCGCCGCTCAGCCACCAGGAGGCGGATCTCGTGCCGGTGGTCGAGGACGCGGTCGCGGCCTTCCGGGCGGGCCACCCGGACCGCCCGCTCACGCTGGTGTCACCGACGGGTCCGCTGCTCCTGCGCATGGACCCGGACCGCGTCCGGCAGGTCCTGGACAACCTGCTCACGAACGCGGCCGTGCACACACCGGCCGGAACACCCGTCTCGGTGGAGGTGACACGCGGTCAGGACGTGGCCGTGGTGGAGGTCGAGGATGCCGGGCCCGGTATCCCGCCGGTCGACCGGCCGAAGGTCTTCGACCGCTTCTACCGTGTCGACAAGGCCCGTACCCGGGACCGTGGCGGCAGCGGCCTGGGGCTGTCGGTCGCCCGCTCGCTGGTCGACGCCCACGGCGGCTCGATCGCCCTCGACAGCCGGCCGGGCGCGACACGCTTCACGGTGACCCTGCCGTTGCGCGGCGTGCCCCGCCCGCGATGAGCCACGCGGCCCGGCGACCGACCGGCGCTACAGCCCTTCCGCGAAGGTCAGCGGCACCTCCAGCCGCGCGGCGAGTTCGTCGGGGGTGATGCCGAAGGTGCGCGTCACCCGGACACCGTGCGCGCCGACGTCGAACACGGCGAGATCGGTGTAGACGCGGTCGACGCAGCCGAGTCCGGTGAGCGGATATGTGCAGTCCGGCACCAGCTTGGGGGCGCCGTCCTTGGTGAAGAGGGTCATCATCACGAAGACCTTCTTGGCGCCGATCGCCAGGTCCATGGCGCCGCCGACGGCGGGGATCGCGTCGGGCGCACCCGTGTGCCAGTTGGCCAGGTCGCCCGCCGCGGAGACCTGGAAGGCGCCGAGGACGCAGATGTCCAGGTGGCCGCCGCGCATCATGGCGAAGGAGTCGGCGTGGTGGAAGTACGCGGCTCCGGGCAGTTCCGTGACGGGGACCTTTCCCGCGTTCGTCAGGTCGGGGTCCACCTCGCCTTCACGGGCGGCGGGGCCCATGTTGAGCATGCCGTTCTCGGTGTGGAGGACCACGCCGGAGTCGGCCGGCAGATGGTCGGCGACGAGCGTCGGCTGGCCGATGCCCAGGTTGACGAAGGCGCCCCGGGGGATGTCCCCGGCGATGAGCGCGGCGATGTCGTGCTTGCCCAGGGGTTCCTGTCGGTTCGTCAACGGGGTCGTCCCTCGGTCGTTCGGGTTCATCGGCGTCCCGCCTCCTGCACGATCCGGTCCACGTAGATGCTCGGGGTCACGACGGTCTCCGGATCAAGCGCGCCGGTCTCCACGACCTCGCGGACCTGCGCGATCACGGTGGTCGCCGCGGTGGCCATGACCGGGCCGAAGTTGCGGGCGGTCTTGCGGTAGACGAGGTTGCCCATGCGGTCGGCGCGGTGGGCACCGATCAGGGCGACGTCGCCCTTGATCGGGTGTTCGAGGACGTACATGCGGCCGTCGATCTCGCGGGTCTCCTTGCCCTCGGCGAGGAGGGTGCCGACGCCCGTGGGGCAGTAGAAGGCGCCGATACCGGCCCCCGCCGCCCGCATGCGCTCGGCGAGGTTGCCCTGCGGCACGACCTCCAGTTCGATCCTGCCGGTGCGGTAGAGGTCGTCGAAGACCCAGGAGTCCGCCTGCCGCGGGAAGGAGCAGATCACCTTGCGGACGCGCTTCTTGGCGAGGAGCGCGGCGAGTCCGGTGTCGCCGTTGCCGGCGTTGTTGGAGACGACGGTGAGGTCGGTGGCTCCCTGGCGGATGAGCGCGTCGATCAGCTCGACGGGCATGCCCGCCATGCCGAAGCCGCCGACGAGCACGGTGGAGCCGTCCTCGATCCCGGTGACCGCCTCGTCCGGGTCGGCACACAGCCGAGTGGTCATCGCTTCGCCTCCGTGACGTTCTCCAGGACGACCGCGAGGGCCTGCCCGACTCCGATGCAGATGGCGGCCACTCCCCAGCGCTCGCCGGACGTCCGGAGCCGGTGGGCGAGGGTGCCGAGGAGGCGCCCGCCGGAGGCGCCGAGGGGGTGTCCGAGCGCGATCGCGCCGCCCTTGGTGTTGACGATGTCCGGGTCGATGTCCCAGGCGTCCACGCAGGCGAGGGACTGCACGGCGAACGCCTCGTTGAGCTCGACGGCCCCGACGTCCCGCCAGGAGATCCCGGCGGCCTTCAGCGCGCGGTTCGCCGCCTCCACCGGGGCGTAGCCGAACAGTTGCGGGTCGAGTGCGGACACGCCGCGGCCGGCGACGCGGGCGAGCGGGTCGGTGCCGATCCGGGCGGCGGCCCCCTCCGAGCCCAGCAAGACGGCCGAGGCGCCGTCGCTGAGCGGGGAGGCGTTGCCTGCGGTGATGACACCGTCGGGCCGGAACACCGGCTTGAGCCCGGCCAGCTTCTGCGCGGTGGAGCCGGGGCGGATGCCCTCGTCGCGGTCGAGCACGGAGCCCTTGGCGTCCACGGTGACGGGGACGACCAGGTCGTCGTAGAAGCCGTCGTTCCACGCGGCGTCGGCGAGCTGGTGGGAGCGGGCGGCGAAGACGTCCTGGCGTTCGCGTGCGACGGAGAAGCGGTCCGCGAGCTGCTCGTTCGCCTCGCCCAGGGAGACGGTCCACTCCTCGGGCATGCGCTCGTTGACGAGGCGCCAGCCGAGCGTCGTGGACACCGCGGTCATGTCCCCGGCCGGGAAGGCGCCAGAGGGTTTGGGCAGGACCCACGGCGCGCGGGTCATCGACTCGACGCCGCCGGTGAGCACGATGTCCGCGTCGCCGGTCTCGATGGCGCGGGAGGCGATGATCGCGGCGTCCAGGGAGGAGCCGCACAGCCGGTTGACGGTCGTGGCGGGCACCGAGGTGGGCAGTCCCGCGAGCAGGACGGCCATCCTGCCGACGTTGCGGTTGTCCTCGCCGGCGCCGTTGGCGTTGCCCCAGACGACGTCGCCGATCTCGGCCGGGTCGAGCGCGGGCGTCCTGGCCAGGGTCCCGGTGACGGCGAGCGCCGCGAGGTCGTCGGGCCGGACGTTCGCGAGGGCGCCGGAGAACCGCCCGAAGGGCGTGCGCGCTGCTGCGTAGAGATAGCTGTGGGTCACCCCGTCACGCTAGGTGCGCGCCGTTCATCACGTCCAAGACCTGGTCGGCATCGATTGATAAGGGTCCCTTATAACACCAAGTAGGGTGGGGAGCATGGAACTCCGTCAGCTCCGGTACTTCCTCGCCCTCGCCGAGGAGTGCCACTTCGGGCGTGCGGCGGCCCGGCTGCATGTCGCGCAGCCCGCCCTGTCCCAGCAGATCAAGCAGTTGGAGCGCGAGCTGGGCGTGACCCTGTTCAACCGGTCGACGCGCCGTGTCGAAGCGACCGAGGCGGGCCGACAGCTCACGGGGTACGCCCGCGCGCTCGTCGCGGAGGAGGAGCGGGCGCGGACCCACCTGCACGAGCTGGCCACGGGGCACGCCGGGCGGGTGTCCGTCGGCTTCATCGGCACGGCGACGTACGACGTGCTGCCGCGGGTGGCCCGCACCGTCCGCGCGCGGCTGCCCGGGATCACCCTGGACCTGCGCGGCGAACTGCTCACCCCGGAGCTGGTCGAGGGGCTGGCCTCGGGCACGTACGACCTCGCGGTCCTCCGCGGCCGGGTCACGGCCGACGACCTGCGCGTCACCTCGCTGCGGTCCGAGCCGCTGGTGGCCGTGCTGCCCGCGCACCACCCGCTGGCCGGCCGGCCGCGGATCACGCTGGAGGAGCTGGCCGACGAGCCGTTCGTCGTCCATCCCTCACGGTCCCGGTCCTCGATGTACGACCTGGTGCTGTCGGCCTGCGAGCGGGCGGGATTCCGTCCCGTCTCGCTGACCGAGGTCGGCGAGACGGCGACCCTGGTCGTCTTCGTGGCCGCCGGACACGGTGTCGCCCTCGTCCCGCAGTCGGTACGGAGCCTCAGCCTCGAAGGCGTCGTCTACGTACCGCTGGCGGATCCCGAGCCGGTCGACCTGCTGCTCGCCCGCCGGGCGGAGCGGAACTCCCCCGCCACGGAGCAGGTCGCCTCGGTGATCGAGCAGTGCGTGGCCGGGTGAGGCGGGGGCTCTCCGTCGGTTCCGCGCGGCCGGCCCGGCGACCTGGGCGGCCGGTGCGCGGTGGCGTGCGCCGGGGGCGGCCGGTCAGCCGACGGTGAAGTCCACCGCGCTGGTGTCCAGCGCGGTGATGCCGTCCGTGTCGGTGGCGAGAGCGGCGACGTGCCAGGAACCGCGCGGGAACGAAGCGGCGTCGGCGGCGGTCACCCTGACGGTGTACGTGCACCGTTCGGTGTCCCCGCCGGAGGGCCTGCAGCGGGCGGACTCCGCCCGGGCCATCTCCGCGGCGGTCGGCGGCTCGGCGGCGAGCCCGGACTTCTCCGGCCAGGCCAGGACCTTGAGGCTCTTGAGTCCGGAGGGCGCCGTGACCTCGGTGGAGAAGGTGAAGGAGCCGTCCCGCCCGTCCTTCGGCGCGGTGTAGCGCGCGGTGCTGTGTGCCAGGGCGGGCGCGCCGTCCCCGGCGTAGGCGAGGGCGAAGGCCCCGGCGCCCG
Organism: Streptomyces sp. NPDC001904; assembly: GCF_040297005.1. NCBI lineage: Bacteria > Bacillati > Actinomycetota > Actinomycetes > Kitasatosporales > Streptomycetaceae > Streptomyces > Streptomyces sp. NPDC001904. The sequence continues at coordinate 25,843 of NZ_JBEOYI010000005.1, forward strand.
CGAGGACGACGGCACCGGCGACGGCGGACAGGGCGATGCGACGGGACATGACGGGTTCTCCCCCACGGGTGGATACGGTCTCGGTCGGTGGGGCCCGGCAGGACCGGCCGCGCCACCGCCCCGATCCTCGCAACGCGCGGCCGTCCGCCACCTGAGTACGCGCACTCAAAGCGCTCTGGGTGATCGGACCGGCCGGGGTTGCGAGCGGTTTCGGGCTGCCGGACGATCCGAGGGACGTGATCGACAGAGGGAGACGAGGATGCCCGAGGCGCCGGAGCCCACGGAGACGGCAGCGGTCCAGCACAGCGACTTCGGGCGCCGGGTGGCGGCGCGCCGACAGGAGCTCGGACTCACCGCCCAGGACCTGGCGGACCGGACCGGAGCCTCCGAGGCGTACGTCCGGTACGTGGAGGAGCAGGCCGCCCATCCTTCTTCCGGCTTCGCGCTGCGCCTGGCCGCCGCCCTGGACACGGACGCCGACACCCTGCTCGGCGGGACGTACACGCAGCCGCCCGGCACCGCCGACGCGGCGCGCTCCCCCGAGTTCCTAGAGCTGTCGGAGCGGGAGTGCCGCGCGCTACTGTCCACGCACGGCGTCGGCCGGGTGGCCGTCCAGCTGCCGCACGGGCCGGTGGTACTGCCGGTCAACTACACGACGACGACCGACGGTTCGATCGCCTTCCGTACGCGGCCGGGCTCGTCGCTGTCGGGCGCCACCGGCCAGGAGGTCGCCTTCGAGGTGGACCGGGTGGACGACGCGCTGAGCGAGGGCTGGAGCGTGCTCGTCGTCGGCGTCGCCCGCACCGTCGACGATCCGGACACCGCCGCCGAGCTGACCGGACAGGCCCACTCCGAGCCGTGGGCCGGAGGCGACCGCACGAAGTGGCTGCTCGTCAGACCGCGCCGCATCAGTGGACGCCGGATCCGCCGCGCGGCCGACTGAGCCGTCGTTCCGGCCAATCACCCGTTCGGTCCCGGCCGCCGGCACCGTGGGCGGCCGGTGTCAGGCGGCGCCGCCGTTGGCGAAGAGCACCTGGCCGTTGATCCAGCGGCCGTCGGGGCCGGCCAGGAACGCGACCGCGTTCGCGATGTCCTCCGGCGTGCCGAGCCGCCCCAGGGCTGCGCCCGAGGCGATCCGCTCGACCAGTTCGGGGCTCTTGCCCTCCAGGAAGAGCGGGGTCGCGGTCGGCCCGGGCGCCACGGCGTTGACGGTGACGTCCCGGCCGCCCAGCTCGCGCGCGAGGATCAGGGTCATCGACTCGACCGCGCCCTTGGTCGCCGCGTAGGCGCCGTAGGTCGGCTGCTGCAACCGGGTGACGGAGGTCGAGAAGTTGATCAGCGCGCCGCCGGGGCGCAGCCTGCGCGCGGCGAGCTGCGCGACCACGAACGTGCCGCGGACGTTGACCCGGTGCATCCGGTCGAAGGTGTCCAGGTCCATCTCGGCGACCGGCGCCAGCTTCATGATCCCGGCGGTGTTGACCACGACGTCCACCCCGCCGAAGCGCTCCTCGGCGGCGTCGAACAGGCGCGTCATCTCGGCCGGTTCGGCGACGTCGCCCGGCGCCGCGTACGCCGTGCCGCCCGCCGCCGTGACGGACTCCACCACCTCGGCGGCCCGGTCCGGGGACCCCGCGTAGTGGACGACGACCGCGAGGCCGTCGTCGGCGAGCCGGCGGGCGACCGCGCCGCCGATGCCACCCGAACCGCCCGTCACCACGGCGACCCTGCGTCCCTCGCGCCCTGCGTCCGTCATCGTCTTCTCCTCGCCAGGTCCGTTCTGTGGTTCCACCTTCCGCCCTGCCGAGACTATTTGTCTAATGAATCATTGATATCTAGAGTATGCGCATGGTGCATATGGAACGGGTGGATCTGAATCTCCTCGGCCCGCTGACCGCACTGCTGACGGAGCGGCACGTCTCGCGCGCCGCCGAACTGGCCGGGATGAGCCAGCCGGCGATGAGCCGGGCGCTCCAGCGGCTGCGGGAGACCTTCGGCGACGAACTGCTGGTCCGCGCGCCGGGCGGGTACCGGCTCACCCCGCGGGCCGAGCGCATTCAGCACCGGCTCGGCGCGGTCGTCCCCCGGCTGGAGACGCTGTTCGCGCCGGAGACCTTCGCGCCGGCCGAGGCGGCCGAGGCGTTCCGGATCGCGGGGACCGACTACGCCTCGGTCTTCGTCCCGGCCCTCTTCCAGCGGGTGTTCAGCCGGTCGCCACGGTCGACCGTGGACTTCGGCAGGTGGCACGACGGCATCGTGGAGGACATCGACCGCGGCCGGGTGGACCTGCTGTTCCACGCCGCCGGGAAGGTCTCCGCCGGGCTGCGCACGGAGCATCTCTTCGATGACCCGTTCATGTGCGTCATGGCGCGCGACCACCCGCTGGCCGACGGGCCCGGACCGGCCCTGGGCGACTATCTCGACGCGGTGCACGTCGTCGTCGGCACCGTCGGCGGGCGGCAGGTAGCGATCGACGATCCGCTGGACCAGCGCCACCGGCCGCGCCGGGCCGGTCTGCGCGTGCCGTACCACTCGGTGGCGGCGCGGGCGGTCGCGGGCACGGCGCTGATCGCGACCCTCCCCCACCGGATCGCCGTCGAGCACGCGGCGGATCCCGCACTGCGCGTCCTGCCGGCGCCGCCGGAGATCACCCCGCTGCAGTACCACATGGCCTGGCACCCGCGCCTCGACGACGACCCGGCGCAGCGCTGGCTGCGCGACACGGTCCGCGGTGTCCTCGCGGACGGGACCGCGTGACCGTGCCGCCGCTCAGCCGGTGACGATCCCCTCGGCGCGCGACCCCGCCGGCTCCCGCACCCCGAACACCACCGCGAACAGGTTCAGTTAGCTTAGGCTAAGCTAACTACGTGTCGAAGAACCCCAGGCTTGTCCCGAAGCACCCCGGCCTCTTCCGCGGTGAAGTGGTGCGCAGTGTGCGTTTCTCCCCGTCGATCCAGCGTGTGACGGTGACCGGTGACGCCTTCGCCACGTTCCCGTGGCGCGGCTACGACCACTGGTTCCGGCTCTTCTTCAAACTGCCGCACCAGGACCGGTTCGAGCTGCCGCACCTGTCGGGCGCCAAGTGGTGGGAGCCCTATCTCGCCCTCCCCGAGCAGGTGCGTCCGCACTGTGCCAACTACACCGTGGCGGACTTCCGTCCGGAGTCGGCGGAGCTGGACATCGACTTCGTGGTCCACTGCGGCCCGGCCGGTGAGCCCGAGGGCGCGGCCGCGATCTGGGCCTGCGCGACCGGCCCGGGCGACCCGGTCGCCCTGCTCGACCAGGGCCTGCTGTTCGACTGCCCCGACGACGCCTCCGAGGTGCTGGTGGTGGCCGACGAGAGCGGGCTGCCCGCCATGGGCGGCGTCCTGCGCTCGCTGCCCCGCGGCACCGTCGGCCGCGTCATCCAGGAGATCCCGGCACACGGCGACCGGCGCGAGCTCGACGCGCCGGACGGGATCCGCGTGACGTGGGTGGTCCGCGACGACACCACTGCCGTGCCCGGTGCGGCCGCGCTGAAGGAACTGCGGCGCCACGAGAAGGTGTCCGAGACGGGATACGCCTTCGTCGTCGGCGAGTCGACGCTCGCGACGGAGGGCCGCCGCCATCTGCACCGGGCGGGACTCCCGAAGGACCGGATCACGTTCTCCGGCTTCTGGAAGCACAGCGGGGCCCGGCTGCAGAAAGCCGGATGAGCCGGGTCCGGCCACCCCTACGGCTCAGAGCAGGCTCGTCGCCAGCCACACCGTGACCCCCGCGAGGACGATGAGTGCGAGGTTGAGGGCGATCCGGCGGTCCCCCATCCGCAGATGGACCCGGACCGCCAAGAGCTGCAGGATCACGAAGCCCACCGCCGCGGCGAGGGCGAGCCAGGGCGCGATGCCGGTCAGCGGGGGCAGCAGCAGACCGAGGGCGCCGAGGACCTCGATCAGGCCGATCCCCCGGACGGCCGCCATCGGCATGCCGTCCACCCAGGCCATCATCGGCCGCAGCCGATCGCGGCTCTGGAGCAGCTTCATCCCGCCCCCGTAGAGGTAGAAGAGGGCGAGCAGGCCGGCGGCGAGCCAATACGCGAGGTGCACGGCAGTCCTTTCGTGGCGCGGCGGTGTGGTGTACCGCCTGCCTCGATTCCACGGCCCACCGGGCCACTCTGTCCAAGACCCGTTCCGCACGGCCGATACCGGATGGGTATCGTCGCAGCATGGAGCTACGGACGCTGCGCTATTTCGTGGCTGTCGCCGAGGAGTCGCACGTCGGGCGGGCCGCGGCGCGGCTGCACATGAGCCAGCCGCCGCTGAGCCGGGCGATCAGACGGCTGGAGACGGACCTCGGCGCCGTCCTGTTCCACCGCACGCCCTCCGGGGTGTCCCTCACCCCGGCCGGGACGGTCCTGCTCCAGGAGGCACGCGCCCTGCTCGATCAGGCCGACCGGGCCCGCGTCCGCGTGGCGGCGGCGACCGGCCGCGCCACCCTGACCGTCGGCCTGCTGGGCGACAGCGCCGACCCCGACGTGCGCCGGCTGGCCGACGACTACCGGCGACGGCACCCGAACGTCGACGTCCGGATCCGCGAGACCGGCCTGGCCGACCCCACCTGCGGACTGCACGCCGGACTTGTCGACGTCGCCCTCACCCGCGGCCCGTTCGACGAAACCGGCCTGGCGGTAAGAGAGTTGCGCGCCGACCCGGTGGGAGCGCTGTTGCGCGCCGACGATCCGCTGGCCGGCCGCGCCGCGCTGCGGCTTGCGGATCTCGCCGACCGCGACTGGTTCACCTTTCCCGAGGGCACCGATCCGCTCTGGCAGTCGTACTGGAACGGCGGCACACACCGCGAGGGGCCTGTGGTGCGTGCGGTCCAGGAGTGCCGGCAGGCCGTCCTGTGGAACGGCACGGTCGGCTTGACGCTCCTCGCCCACGATCCCGGGGCGGGGCTCGCCGTGGTGCCGCTGGTCGACATGGAGCCGAGCCGCGCGGTGGTGGCGTGGACCGCGGGGGACACCGGTCCGCTGGTCCGTTCGTTCGCCGCGCTCGCCGTCGCCGCCTACCGGGACGGAGAATCCCGTCGGGCCACCGGTACCGGCGGCTGAGCGCCCACCGCCCGGCCCCTACCCCGACACCTCCGTCAGCATCCGCCAGCCCGGCGCATAGCGTCCGTGCAGGACCAGGGAGGCGGCGCCCACCGCCCCGGCCGTCTGCCCGATCAGGCTGGGCTCGACCGTCACGCGGCCCAACGTGCGGGTCACGGACGTGGAGTTGACGGCGGCGTCGATCTCCTCGCCCAGAACCTTCTCCACACCGGCAAGCGCCTCGCCGCCGAGGACGACCCGGCTCACGTCGAGCAGGGCGACGGCTCCGCGCACCGCCTGTCCCATCCGGCGGCCGGCGAGCCGCACCACCTCGCAGGCCGCCGGGTCACCGGCACGCACCGCACGCCGCAGCAGCTTCCAGTCGGCGCGTACGGCGTCGGGCTCGCCGCTGAGGCCGATGCGCCGGGCGGCCGCGGCACCGTGCCGGACGAACAGGTCGTCGACCAGGGCGGCCGGGTTGCAGTTCGGGCCGAGGCAGCCGTTGCTCCCGCAGTCGCAGGGGCGGCCGCCGCCCTCGATCTGGGCGTGTCCGATCTCCCCCGCGTTGCCCGAATCGCCGCGCAGCACCTGGTTGTTGAGCATGATGCCGGCCCCGATGCCCGCGCCCATGTAGACGAACAGGAAGCCGTCGGCGCGGTCCTTGCCGCCGATCCAGCGCTCGCCGATCGCCGCGGCGGTCGCGTCGTTGTCCATCGCGACCGCCAGGCCGGTCGCCTCGGCGAACATGTCGAGCAGCGGCACCCGTCTCCAGCCGTCGAAGTTCGGCGGCTCCACCACCGTGCCGGTCTCCCCGTCGATGGGTCCGGGCGACGCGATGCCGAGACCGAGCAGCCGGGCGCGGTCGATCCCCGCGCGCTCGGGCAGCCGCAGCGCGGCGCGCGCGACCTTGTCGACGACCTCCTCGGGGACGCTCGGCCGCGGCAGCGCGAACCGGCGGCTGAGCAGCACCGATCCGGAGAGGTCGACGAGCGCGATCACGGCGGCGTCCGGATCGAGGTGCACCCCGAGCGCGTAGGCACCCTCGGCGCGCGGCGTCAGCAGGGTGCGCCGCTTGCCGCCGCTGGAGGGGGCGTGCCCCGACTCGGCGATGAGGCCCTCGTCGAGCAGGCGCCGTACGACGTTGGACACCGTCTGATTGGTGAGCCCCGTGAGCGGCCCCAGCTCGACACGGCTCACGGGGCCCCTGGTGCGGATGGCGTCCAGGACGACGGCCTGGTTGTAGCCGCCGACCCGGGGCAGGTTGGTACCGCTTCGCATGATGGGGCGCTCCTCACTCGCTCACGGAGATCACGGAGATCGCGGAGATCGCGGAGATCACCGTGATTATGCAGCAGGCGTTGACTTAGTCCATCCATTGGATTTAGGTAAGGCGCCAGACGCACCACGCACCCCGCCAGCACCTGCTGCGTCTGCCTCCAGTACGCCCCGTACCTCCCGCAGTTACGCCCTCGTACCACTCGCAGTCGCGCGCCCTCGCCCGGCGCAGGAGCCGCACATCCCGGAGGATTCCCTTGCGCAAGAAACTTCTCGCCGCCCTCGCGATCACCGTCGCGACAACGTTGTCCGCCGCCGGTTGCGGCGGTTCCGGGGCCGCAGGCGGCGGCAATTCGATCAAGGTCGTCTACTGGCAGCACCTGGACCAGAACGACAAGAAGCAGCAGAAGTTCCTGACCTCGATGAAGGCGTCCTTCGAGAAGGCACACCCGGGCAAGAAGATCGAGATCGTGCCGGTCACAGCGTCGGAGAACGACTACTACACCAAGATCCAGCTGATGATGCGCTCGCCCTCGACCGCCCCCGACCTGGTCTACGAGGACACCGCGCTCATCAACTCCGACATAGCCAGCGGCTATCTGAAGCCGATCGACGAGTACGTGGCCAAGTGGGCCGACTGGGACAAGTTCGCCAAGGCCGCCAAGGAGGCCTCCTCCTCCCCCACCGACGGCAAGACGTACGCCGTGCCGGACGACACCGACACCCGGGGCATCTGGTACAACCAGAAACTGCTCGAGAAGGCCGGGGTCAAGACCCCTTGGCAGCCGAAGACGTGGGAGGACATCCTCGACGTCGCCCGGACCGTGAAGAAGAAGCTCCCGGGCGTGACGCCGATGAACCTCTACACGGGCCAGGCCGGCGGTGAGCAGTCCGTCATGCAGGGCTTCGAGATGCTGCTGTACGGGACCGAGGGCGCGGGCGATTCCCTGTACGACACCAAGACCAAGAAGTGGATCACCGGTTCCCAGGGGTTCAAGGACGCGCTGCAGTTCGTCCACACCGTCTACGGCGAGAACCTGGGCCTGTCCAGGTCCACGGCGCTCGGGGCCAACGCGGGCACCGAGGTCGGCACGAAGCTGATGCCGGAGAACAAGATCGCGCTCAACATCGACGGCTCGTGGATGGCGAACAACTGGCTGGAGACCGGCCCGCATCCGTGGCCCGAGTGGAGCAGGACGATGGCCTCGGCGGCCATGCCGACCCAGAACGGCCAGGCGCCCGGCAAGGTCAGCATGTCGGGCGGCTGGGCCTGGTCCATCCCGGCCAAGGCCAAGAACCCCGATCTCGCCTGGCAGTTCATCAAGTCGCTCAAGAACCGGGCGAACTCCACACGGTGGAACATCATCGAGTCGACGACGGCCGTCCGCACCGACGTGGCCGCCGACCCGAAGTACCTGTCGGCCACGCCGACCAACAAGTTCTTCACCGGCCTGGTCAAGTACACCCATTTCCGTCCGGCGCTGCCGAAGTACCCGCAGGTCTCGAACGCCATCACCAAGGCCATGGAGTCCGTGACCACGGGCCAGAGTTCGGTGGCCGACGCGGCCAGGACCTATGACCAGGACCTGGCCACCGCCGTCGGCTCCGACAACACCGCCCAGGGCTCCCGATGAAATCCGCCGCGCTCTCCCCCGCGGGGCGCCCGGCGCCCGGCCGCGCGGCGGGGCAGTCGCTGCTGCGCGGTCTGCCGCTGCTGCCGTCCCTCGTCCTGCTGGCCGTGTTCCTGGCCGGGCCGATCCTCTACTGCGTCTACGACGCCTTCACCGACGCGCAGTTGACCGGTGCCGCCGAGACGCACTTCGTGGGCCTGGACAACTTCACGAGGGCGTTCGACGATCCCGACTTCCTCAACGCCCTGTGGCTGACGCTGGTGTTCGTGGTGGGGTCCGCCGTCGTGGGCCAGAACTCGCTCGGGCTGAGCCTCGCGGTGCTCGCCGAGAAGGCGACCCGCCCGGTGCGCGCGCTCGTCAACGGCGTGGTGATCGCCGCCTGGGTGCTGCCCGAGGTCGTCGCCGGGTATCTGATGTACGCGTTCTTCTACCAGCAGGGCTCGCTGAACGACGTACTCGGACTGCTGGGCCTCCCGCGGCAGAACTGGCTGTACACCCTGCCGATCCTCGCGGTGTGCCTGGCCAACGTGTGGCGCGGCACCGCCTTCTCGATGATGGTCTACTCGGCCGCCCTCAACGAGGTGCCGCGCGAACTGGTGGAGGCCGCCGAGATGGACGGCGCGGGCGCGTGGCACCGGCTGTGGCACGTCACGCTGCCGGTCATCCGCCGCTCCATCATGACCAATCTGATGCTGATCACCCTGCAGACGCTCTCCGTCTTCGGCCTGATCTACGCCATGACGCGCGGCGGCCCCGGCAACAAGAGCCAGACGCTGCCGGTCTTCATGTACCAGCAGGCGTTCCAGAACAGTCTCATCGGCTACGGCACGGCGATCGCGCTCGTCCTGCTGGTCGTGGGCGCCCTGTTCTCCGTCGTGTACCTCAAGCTGCTCAAGGTGGAGGAGGATTGATGGCCACCACCGATCTGCGGCCGGCGGCCCGAGCGGGCCGTTCCGGCGCGGCCGCCCGGCCCGTTCCCGCCGTACGCACCGCGCGCCGCCGGGTCCGGCCCGCGCGCATCGCGGTCAATCTGGTCCTGCTGGTGATCAGCCTGCTGTTCGTCCTGCCGCTGGTGTGGATGGTGTTCGCGTCCGTCAGTTCCACGGCCAGCTTCGAGCTGGACCTGCCCGCGCCGCCGACGCTGGACAACTTCCACGCGATCCTCAACACCGAGACCACGTTCCGGCCGCTGCTCAACGGCCTGCTGCTGTGCGGCGGCGCGACGCTGCTGTGCGTGGTCGTCTCGATCCTGGCGGCGTATCCGCTGTCGCGCTACCGGTCCCGGCTGCGCCGCCCGTTCCTGTACACGGTACTGTTCTCCACCGGGCTGCCCATCACCGCGGTGATGATCCCCGTGTACAGCATGTTCGTCCAGGTCGAACTGATCGACTCGATGGTCGCGACCACGCTGTTCCTGGCGGCGTCGGCGCTGCCGATCGGGATCTGGCTGATGAAGAACTTCATGGACGGGGTGCCCGTCGTCCTGGAGGAGGCGGCCCGGATCGACGGCGCGAACGCCATGCAGTCGCTGACGCGGGTGGTGCTGCCGCTGATGTGGCCGGGGGTCACCGTCGTCACGGTGTTCACCTTCATCAGCATGTGGGGCAACTTCTTCGTCCCGTTCGTGCTGCTGCTGTCCCCTGAGAAGCTGCCGGCGTCGGTGAGCGTGTTCACCTTCCTCAGCGCCCACGACGAGACGCAGTACGGGCAACTGGCCGCGTTCTCCCTCGTCTACACGCTGCCCGTCGTGATGCTGTACCTCCTGCTGACGCGCAAGCTGGGCGGCGGGTTCGCGCTCGGCGGCGCTCTCAAGGGCTGAACCCGCCCTCCTGACAAGCCTGTTCATCCATGTCCTCGGAAATCCTTCGAAAGGTGTTCTGTGCACTCCGACCGCGACATCGTCGAACGACGCCTGCGGCGCGTACTCGACGAACGCATCCGGCCCGCCGTCCACGCCGTGTCCGTCCCGCTCGACGCCGGGATCTGGCAGGTGCCGGGCGAGCCCGTTCCGGTGGCCGAGGGCCTGGCCGCCGACTACCGGCCCACCGCGCCGGGCGCGCACTGGGGTCCGGCGTGGACCACCAGTTGGTTCCGGCTCGGCGGGCGTGTCCCCGAGGAGTGGGCGGGGCGCCGGGTCGAGGCCGTCGTCGACCTCGGCTTCGGCACCACCGAGCCCGGCTTCTCCGCCGAGGGCCTGGCGTACCGGCCCGACGGCACCGCGGTGAAGGCGCTCAACCCGCGCAACACCTGGCTGCCCGTCGCCGAACGGGCCACAGGAGGTGAGGAGTTCAGCGTCTTCGTCGAAGCCGCGGCGAATCCACTCGTCATGCACTCCGGCCCGGACGACCACACTTTCGCGATCACTCCGCTGGGCGGCCGCGCGCCGTGGCTGGACGAGCCGGGCGCCCCGGGCGGCGAACCGCTGTACCGGCTGCGGCGGCTCGACCTCGCCGTGTTCGACGCGGACGTCTACGAGCTGGTCCACGACATGGAGGTGCTCGACCAGCTCATGCGTGAGCTGCCCGAGCAGTCGCCGCGCCGCTGGCAGATCCTGCGGTCGCTGTCGAAGGCCCTGGACGCCGTGGACCTGCAGAACATCAGCGGCACCGCGGCCGCGGCCCGCGAGATCCTCGCCCCCGCCCTGGCCCAGCCGGCGACCGCCGGTGAGCACCGCGTCTCCGCGATCGGCCACGCCCACATCGACACGGCCTGGCTGTGGCCGCTGCGCGAGACGGTGCGCAAGGTGGCCCGTACGGTCTCCAACGTCACCCAGCTCATGGACGAACACCCCGGGTTCCGCTTCGTGATGTCCCAGGCGCAGCAGCTGGCCTGGCTCAAGGAGCACCGGCCCGAGGTGTACGAGCGGGCCCAGGAGAAGGCGAAGACCGGGCAGTTCGTGCCCACCGGCAGTCTGTGGGTGGAGCCGGACACCAACATCACCGGCGGGGAGGCGCTGGCCCGGCAGTTCATCCACGGCAAGCGGTTCTACCTCGAGGAGTTCGGGGTCGAGACCGAGGACATGTGGCTGCCGGACACGTTCGGCTACAACGCGGCGATGCCGCAGCTGATGAAGCTGGCGGGGGTGCGCTGGTTCCTGACCCAGAAGATCTCGTGGAACACCACGAACAAGTTCCCGCACCACACGTTCTGGTGGGAGGGGATCGACGGCACCCGGATCTTCAGCCACTTCCCGCCGGTCGACACCTACAACAGCGACCTGTCCGGCGCGGAGGTCGCGCACAGCGTCCGCAACTTCCAGGACAAGGGCGCCGCGAACCGGTCACTGGCACCGTTCGGCTACGGCGACGGCGGTGGCGGTCCCACTCGCGAGATGCTCGCGCGCGCCGCGCGGCTGTCCGATCTGGAGGGTTCGGCGCGGGTCGCGATCGAGAGGCCGGGCGACTTCTTCGCGAAGGCGCTGGAGGAGTATCCGGACGCGCCGGTGTGGGTGGGCGAGCTGTATCTGGAGTTCCACCGCGGCACGCTCACCAGCCAGATCGCGACGAAGCAGGGCAACCGCCGCAGCGAACATCTGCTCCGCGAGGCCGAGTTGTGGGCCGCGACGGCCGCGCTGCGCACGGGCGCGGAGTATCCGTACGAGGCGTTGGACCGCCTGTGGAAGACGGTTCTGCTGCACCAGTTCCACGACATCCTGCCGGGGACGTCGATCGCCTGGGTGCACCGGGAGGCCGAGGAGACGTACCGTCAGATCGCCGCAGAGCTGGGTGAGTTGATTGCTTCGGCGCAGACGTCGCTGGCGGGTCCGGCAGGTGCCGACGGCTCCGAGGTCGTCTTCAACGCGGCGCCGCACGCCCGTGGTGGCGCGGCGGCCCTGGGCGGCGCGGTGCGCACCCGGCGCGAGCCGTCCACGGTCGCCCCGGTGGCCGACGGCGGTGCCCACGTCCTCGACAACGGGCTCGTGCGGGTCGTCATCGACGAGCGGGGCCTGGTCACGTCGGCGTACGACATCGACGCGGACCGCGAGGCGCTGCCGCCGGGCGGAGTCGCGAACCTGCTCCAGCTCCACCAGGACTTCCCCAACCAGTGGGACGCCTGGGACGTCGACGCCTTCTACCGCAACACCGTCACCGACCTGACGGACGCGGAGTCGGTGACCGTGGTGGACGGGGCGGTGAAGGTGGTGCGGGCCTTCGGCGCCTCCCGTGTCGAGCAGACGCTCTCCCTCGCGCCGGGCGCCCGCCGCCTCGACGTCGACACGGTCCTGGACTGGCACGAGACGGAGAAGCTGCTGAAGGCGGCGTTCCCGCTGGACGTACGGGCGTCGCACTCGACGGCGCAGGTGCCGTTCGGGCACGTGGAGCGGCCCACGCACACCAACACCAGCTGGGACGCGGCGAAGTTCGAGGTGTGCGCGCACCGCTTCCTGCACGTCGGGGAGCGCGACTGGGGCGCGGCGCTGGTCAACGACTCGACGTACGGGCACGACGTGACGCGTGATGTGCGCGAGGACGGCGGGACGACCACCACGGTCCGGCTCTCCCTGGCCCGCGCGCCCCGGTTCCCCGATCCGGACACCGACCAGGGCACGCATCGGCTGCGCTACGCCCTGGTGATCGGTGCGGGCGTCGAGGACGCGATCCGCGAGGGCTATCACCTCAACCTGCCCGAGCGTTCGGTGCCGGGCTCCGCCGAGGTGGCGCCGCTGGTGTCCGTCGACAGTCCGGGGATCGTGGTGGAGACGGTCAAGCTGGCCGACGACCGCTCGGGCGATGTGGTGGTGCGCCTCTACGAGGCCCACGGCGGCCGCGCGTCGGCGCTGCTCACGCCCGGCTTCCGGATCGCGTCGGCCACCGCGACCGACCTTCTGGAGCGGCCCCGCGCGGCCGACGGGCCGAGCTGCGCGGTCACGGCGGACGGGGTCCGGCTGCGGCTGCGTCCGTTCCAGATCCTGACGGTGCGGCTGGTTCCCGAGCAGGGCTGACGCACGAACGGGCTGCCCCGGTCTCCGGGGCAGCCCGGGGCGGCTACGGCCGTACGCAGGCCGCCCAGTCCACGATCTGCACGGCCGCTCCGGCGCCCTCCTCGCCCCGGCAGCGGGCGTGGTGTCTGCGGGCGATCCCGTCCAGGTCGAGGTGCGGGCCGAACGCCGGATGCGCCGTCAGGCGCCGCGCGTACGCCCACAGCCGGGGGTGGTCGGTGATGCGGTGCACGGCGGCGGCGTCGAGGTGGTGGCGGTGCACCGTGTCCAGTTGCACCAGGGTGACCCACACCTGGACGTCGGCGAGGGTGACGTCGTCGCCGATCAGGCGGTCCCGGGTGCCGAGCCGCGCTTCCAGGTGGTCCAGCGCGTCGAAGAGTGTGGTCAGGGCGTTGGCTCGGGCCACCGGGTCGGTGCCGGGCTCGCCGGCGCACTGGGCGGCCGCGGTGATGTCCTGCTCGCAGAGCCTGGCGATGGCCTCGATCGTCTCCTCGGCGTCCCGCGGGTCGAGGTCGGGGCCCTGGTCGCCGAAGCGCCGGGCGAGGTCGCGCAGGATGTCCGGGGTGTGCGTGCTGACGATCGTGCCGGTCCAGCTGTCGCTGAGCACCGGCGCCAGGGTCGGTCCGCGGTGCTGGTGCGCACTGGCCGCGTAGAGCGGGCGCAGCGCGAGGTGGCCGCCCTCGGGGGCGTCCGGCACGGCGGGCAGCAGGGTCACCGGAAGGGTGTCGTCGAGGGCGAGGAGGCTGTGGGTGACGGCGATCTGCAGACAGTCCGGACAGGACAGCGCGAGGTGGAGCCGGTAGCGGCGTGGCACGGCGTAGTAGCCGCTGCGCGCGTCGCAGCCGATCCTGCTGCGGAAGGTCGGCGCGGCGGTCGAGGACGAGAAGGCGGGCATACGTCTCCCTCAGAGTGCTGGGTCACAGGCATACGACGGCGACGGCGCGGCCGGAGCACGGCGGATGGTCCGTGCGGGTCAGGCGTGCGCGGGGGCGGGACCATCGGGGTGCGGCGGCCTCGCCGCACTGCAGACCCGCGCGAGGTCGATGTGACGGCGGGACGTCAGCAGGGGCAGCTGACGGACGGCGACGCGGACAGCGTCACCACCGAGATCCGTCGCGGCACGACCCATACTTCCCTACCAATTCACTAGGATTCCCGTAGGGGAGTGTCTGCCCGTGATCGAGCCCAGTCAAGAGGACGGCGTCCGGCTCGTCCTGTCGTCTCACCACGTGAGAAGGGGTGCGGGCCCGTCCCGGCGCGCGGCGCGCCGGGACGGGCCCGCTCCTCACCTGCGGCGCCACTCCTGTGCGAGCAGCTCGTACGACCGCACCCGGGCCGCGTGGTCGTGGGTGATGGTGGTGACGAGCAGTTCGTCTGCGCCGGTGGCCTCCTGGAGCTGCGCCAGGTGGTCGGCCACGCGTCCGGGGGAGCCGACGAACCGGGTGTCGATCCGGTCCCGGACGAGGTCGTCGTCCTCGTCGGTCCAGCGCAGGGACCGGGCCTCGTCGGGCGTCGGGTAGGCGATGGCTCCTTCGGCGGTACGGATGCTGCGGACCCAGGGCCCGTAGCCCGCGGCGAGTTCGCGGGCCGTCGCGTCGTCGTCCGCCACGACGACGTCCGCCGAGACGCTGACGTACGGCTTGTCGAGGACGTCGGAGGGCTGGAAGAAGGCCCGGTAGCCGTCGACTGCCTCCAGGACGGTGCCCGGGCTCACGTGGTAGTTCGCGGCGAACCGCAGGCCCCGCGCGCCCGCGACCTCGGCGCTCGTCCCGCCGCTGCTCCCCAGGATCCACACCTCCAGCTCGGCGCCCTCCCCCGGCACCACGTGGGCCTCGACGCCGTCCGCCGACCGGTAGGTGCCGGCGAGGAGTGCGAGGATGTCGTCGATCTGCTCGGCGTAGTCCTGCGGTTCGGCGCCGGGCAGCAGGAGCAGCTTGCGTTGGAGGGCGATCCGCGGGGAGCCGAGGAGGCGTTCGAAGGAGAACGCGGGCGGTACGACGAGACCGTTCGGGGCGCGCCCGTCGACCACGGGGGTGGCGGTCGCCGGCGCCTCGGCCGTCCGCGCGGGCGGACGGCCGCCCGAGCGTCCCAGACCGAGATCGAGGCGGCCGGGGTACAGGGCGTCGAGCAGACCGAACTCCTCGACCGTGCTCAGCGCGGTGCGGTGCCCGAGCTGCACGGCGCCGGACCCCAGCCGGATGGTGGAGGTGGCCGAGGCGGTGAGCGCGAGGAGGACGGCCGGGGAGGTGCCCGCGACACCGGGGTTGAGGTGGTGCTCGGCGAACCAGTGGCGGGTGTACCCGAAGCGTTCGGCCTGCCGGGCCAGGTCGACGGAGTTGCGCAGGGCGTCGGCGGCGGTCGACCCGGACGTGATCGGTACGAGGTCGAGAACGCCCAGGGGGATGTCAGACACGGGCGGCCTCCGGGGCGTGGTCCGGGTGGGCGAGGCCGAGGTGATGGCGCAGGGTCGGGCCCTCGTACTCCGTGCGGAAGACGCCCTGTTCCTGGAGGAGCGGGACGACCTGGTCGGCGAAGTCGTCGAGGCCCGTGGGGGTGATGTGCGGCACGAGGATGAAGCCGTCGCTCGCGTCGGCCTGCACGAACTCGTTGATCGTGCGGGCGATCGTCGCGGCCGAGCCGATGAAGTTCTGCCGGTTGCCGGTCTCGATGACGAGATCGCGGATGGACCAGTGGTTCGCGGCGGCGAGTTCGCGCCACTCGCGGGCGGTGGCCAGCGGGTCGCGGTACATGCGGACCTGGGCGCGGCCCTTGGAGATGTGCTGGTCGCTGACGTCCGGGTCGATGTCGGGCAGCGGTCCGTCCGGGTCGTAGGCGGACAGGTCCCGGTTCCAGACGAACTCCAGGTGCTTGAGCGCGGTGGCGCCGCTGACCTGCTGGCGGCGCACCTCCTTGGCCAGCTCTTCCGCCTCGGCGTCCGTGTCGGCGAGGGTGAAGGTGGCGGCGGGGAGGATCAGCAGCTGGTCGGGGCGGCGCCCGTACTTGGGGAGGCGGTTCTTGACGTCCGTGTAGAAGGCCTGTCCCGTCTCCAGGGTGGCGTACCGGCTGAAGATGGCGTCGGCGTCGGACGCGGCGAACTCGCGGCCCTCCTCGGAGTCGCCCGCCTGGAAGACGACGGGGCGGCCCTGCGGGGAGCGCGGGACGTTGAACCGGCCGTGGATGTCGAAGTGCTGTCCGGTGTGGACGAAGGAGCCGGCCTTCGCGTCCCGCAGGAAGGCGCCGGTCTCCTGGTCGGCCAGGATCTCGTCGCCGCGCCAGGAGTCGAGGAGTTCGTGGGTGGTGGCCAGGAACTCCTTGGCGCGGGAGTAGCGCTCCTCCTTCGGCAGGAAGCCGCCGCGCCGGAAGTTCTCGCCGGTGAAGGCGTCCCAGGAGGTGACGACGTTCCAGGCGGAGCGGCCCCCGGAGAGGTGGTCCAGGCTGGCGAACTGGCGGGCCACCTCGTAGGGCTCGTTGAAGGTGGAGTTGATGGTGCCGGTGAGGCCGAGGTGTTCGGTCACGGCGGCGAGCGCGGCGAGGACGGTGAAGGTGTCGGGGCGGCCGACGACGTCCAGGTCGTATATTTGCCCGCCCTGTTCCCTGAGCCGGAGCCCTTCGGCGAGGAACAGGAAGTCGAACTTGGCGCGTTCGGCGGTCCGCGCGAAGTGGGCGAAGGAGCTGAACTCGATGTGGCTGCCGGACTTCGGGTCGCTCCACACGGTGGTGTTGTTGACGCCCGGGAAGTGGGCGGCGAGGTGGATCTGCTTCAGCGGCTTGCTCATGGTCGAAGGTCCCTCCGGCTCAGGCGGTGGCGGCGTGCGGGGCGTAGCGGTTGACGGGCCGGCTCAGGCCCAGCAGGCCGCGCAGGGTGTCGGCCTCGTAGGCGGTGCGGAAGGCGCCGCGGCGCTGGAGTTCCGGCACGAGCGTGCGGGTGATCGCCGGGAGGTCGTGTCCGGCGACGGCGGGCCGCAGCCGGAATCCGGTGAGGCCGCCGGTCGCCAACTCCTGCAGCAGGTCGGCGAGTTCGACGGCGGTGCCGGTGAACACGAGCGCGTCGCTGGTGTACGGCTCGCCCGCGAGCGTGTCGAGCCGTTCCTTGCGGGCCCGCGCGGCGCCCGGCTCGTCGTCGAGGAAGACCACGAGGTCGCCGAAGACGTGCAGGGTGTCGTCGGCGCGTCCGGCCGTCCGCTGCTCGGCACGGATCCGGTCGACGGTCGTCCGGGCCTCGGCGGCGTCGTGCGGGGTGATGTAGCCGACGTCGGTGGCGCGGGCCACGAGCCGGTAGGGGACGGTGTCGTGGGCGAGCGCGGTGACGAGCGGCTGCCCCTGGGGCGGGCGGGGCGTGATGGAGGGCCCCTTGACGTTGAAGTGCCGGCCCTCGAAGTCGATGTAGTGCAGTTTGTCGCGGTCGACGAAGCGGCCGGTGGCGGCGTCCCGGATCTCGGCGCCGTCCTCCCAGCTGTCCCACAGCCTGCGGAGCACCTCGACGTAGTCGGCGGCCTCGTCGAAGAGGTCGGTGACCGCCTCCGCGGGGTTCGGCAGGTCGCTCAGTTCGATGCGGGGGACGGTACGGCGGCCGAAGTGGTCGGCCTCGTTCGACCGGGGGGAGATCTGGACGCGCAGTCCCGCGCGGCCGGTGCTGACGTAGTCGAGGGTGGCGATCGCCTTGGAGAGGTGGAACGGCTCGGTGTGGGTGGTGATCACCGTCGGTACGAGGCCGATGTGGCGGGTGAGCGGGGCGACCCGGGAGGCGACGAGGACGGCGTCGAGGCGGCCGCGGACCTGGTCGGTGCGGTCGTCGGGGTCCGGGAACAGGGAGGACTGGGGGCCGAGCCCGTCCTCGATGGTCACGAAGTCGAGCAGCCCGCGCTCGGCCTCCTCGACCAGGCCGGTCCAGTGGGCGGCGGTGAACAGGTCCCGGGGGCGGGCCACCGGCTCGCGCCAGGAGGCGGGGTGCCAGCCGGTGCCGTCCAGGGCGACGGCGAGATGCAAGGGGGAAGCGGGTGTTGAGGACACGAGTGGATGCCTTCCTGGAGGTCCGTGACGAGGACGCCGGGCCCTCGTGCGGGCGGCGGAACGGGATCCCCACCCGGGCGTGCGGGACGGCACGGGGCAGGGGTGGGGGAAGGTCAGGGGCGACAGAGCGCGCCGGCCACGCGCCGCAGGTCGATGTGCGGCCGGGTGTGGAGGCGGACGACGCGGCGCGGGCGCAGGGCCGTCGGACGCGGGGCACGCAGGCGGGGCGGTCGTCGCATGGGCCGCTCCTCCGTCCGCCGCTGTGTGGTGCGGATGCCGTCGTGCGTCACAACGCCTCCGCCGCGCGGGGTGTTCCGGGCGTGCGCACCTGAAGGATGCGGGTCCGGCGGCGCAGGGTGAAGCCGATCGCCTCGTACAGGCGGACGGCCTGGGTGTTGGAAGCGGAGGCGTGCAGGAGCGGAGTGTCGCCGCGGTCGCGGATGCCGGCGGCGACGGCGCGGACCAGCCGGGTGGCCAGTCCCCTGCCGCGGTGTTCCGGGTCGGTGCACACGGCGCTGATCTCCGTCCACCCGGGTGGCCTCAGCCGCTCCCCGGCCATGGCGACGAGCCTCCCCCGGTGCCGGATTCCGAGGTAGGTGCCGAGTTCGACGGTGCGGCGCAGGAACGGTCCCGGCCTGGTCCGGGCGACCAGGTCGAGCATGTCGGGCACGTCGTCGGGGCCGAGCAGCACCGCTTCCGGGGCGGGCTCGGCCCGCAGCGCGGTGTCGACGAGTTGCACACCCCGGCCGCCGCCGACCACCTCCCAGCCGGGCGGCACGCTCTCCACTCCCTTGATGCGTACGGTGTTTCCGGGTCCCACGAGCGTGTACAGGTCGGCCCAGGCCGCGGGGTCCGCCGGGTCGGCGAGCGCGGCGTACGCGTAGACGTCGGCCGGGTAGCGGGCGGCTCGGCCCACGCGCTGGGCGAGGTGGGCGTGCGGGCCGGCGAGGGCGGCCCACACCGCGTTGTCCAGCGGGTGGGTGCTCGGGTCGGCCGGCGCTGTCGGGATCACCCGACCATGTGTAACAGGCAGTTGAGGGGTGAATCATTGCAGCTGCATGAAATCCCACCGGCCGGTCTCGTCGTGTGAACACCGTGTTGCGGAAGCGCAGTTGCTATGGGCGGCACGGTGGGGTGCTTCCTACACTCGCCGCGTGATGATCCCCACGGATGTTTCCGAGACGGCGGACACGACCACCGACGAGGCGGCCTACGACCGGCGTCGACTGCGCCAGTGGCTGGCGGGGCGGGCCCGCGCCGACGGTGTGGACCGCCGCGATCTGCTGCGGATGCTCGCGGCGACGGGTCTGGTGGCCGGGGTGCCCACGGCGTTCGCCGCGTCGGCCCGGGCCGCGGTCCCCGCCGCGGCCGCGCCCGGGATCGTGAAGCCGGTCCCCGAGGAGTGGTTCACGGTGCGCGGCACGAACGCGGAGGCGAACTTCGCCTCGTTCGCGGACACCGGACATCACACGCCGATCCCCCGCTTCTTCGTCCGCAACCACACCGCGACCCCTCAACTGGACGTCGACACCTGGACGTTGCGGGTGTGGGGTGACGGGCTCAAGGGCGCGGGCAGGACCTTCACCCTCGACGACCTCACCTCGCTGCCGGCCGTCACCCGGTCCGCCTTCGTCGAGTGCGCGGGCAACGGCCGCAGCCTCTTCACCAGCCAGCAGGGGCAGAGCGTCAGCGGTACGGCCTGGACGCTCGGCGCGATCGGCTCCGCCCGCTGGCGCGGCGCCCGTCTCTCCGACGTGCTGCGCCTCGCGGGTCTGCGACGGTCGGCGGTCGATGTGCTGCCGCGCGGACTCGACGGCGACTACGTCACGGCGGACGGCGCGAACCTGGGGCGCGTACGCCGTCCGCTGCCCGTCGCGAAGGCCCTCGACGACGTCCTGCTCGCCTACGAGATGAACGGTGAGCCTCTGCCGCCCGACCACGGTGCTCCGGTACGGCTGATCGTCCCGTCCTGGATCGGGATCTCGTCGATCAAATGGGTCGGCGACATCCAGGTCTCGGCCGAACCCCTCTTCTCTCCCTGGAACACCGACTTCTACCGCCTGTTCGGCGACGCGTATCCGCCGGAGGGCAGCGCGCCGCTGTCCCGCCAGACCCTCAAGTCCGCCTTCGAGCTTCCCTGGAACGCCGAGCTGGCGGCACGCACCGGTCACCGGCTGACGGGCCGCTCCTGGTCCGGCTCGGGCACCGTCGCCCGGGTCGACGTCAGCACGGACGCGGGCCGCAGCTGGCGGCGCGCCCGGCTCCACGACACCGCGCGCCGCGCCGACTGGGTGCGCTGGTCCGTGCCCTGGCGCCCCACGGCCACCGGCCCGACGACGCTCCTGGCCAGGGCCACCGACACGACAGGACGCACGCAGCCGGCGACCACCGCGTACAACACGCAGGGCTATCTGTTCGACGCGGTGGTGCGGCACCCCGTCACGGTCGTCTGACGAGCCGCGTCCCCGGCGGCCCTTGGTCCCCAAGTCCCGGACGGCGGGACGATCTGGCGCATGGTCGGGTTGGTTCGCCACCGCGCGGCAACGGGCTGTCGGTGAACAATCCGCGTGCACCGGTCGATCAGAGTGGGGAACACTGCGCTGATGAGCTCCGCAGCCTCTCAAACAGCGCAGGAGCGGGCCCTTCGGCATGTCACGGAACTGGCGTCGGGCCCGCCGATGGACCCGGCATTGCGGGTGACCCTGAACTTCCACCCGGACCGTCTGCTGCACGGCAAGCCGATCCTGGACGCCATGGCCGAGGGCGGCGTCTACCACTCACAGTTCGTCACCGGGACCAGCAACGGCGGCCTGACCGCGCATCCAGGCGGCGACCGGTGGCGCTGGGAGAGCAGGATCTTCGGCGGGGCGTACGACGGAGCGACCGCTCATGAGCGGCCCGTCTACGGGGCGTTGAACTTCCGCCGCAAGCCGGTCGGCGGGGCGCCGCGGTTCGGCTCGGCCCACTTCCGGCTGACGGCCCAGGCGCTGACGAGGAGCACGTTCTGCTACCCGGACAGCTTCTTTGAACCGTCGAATTTCGGTGTTGCGGACCGCATGGGGCTCATCGAAATCGCCTGTGCCGATCGTCAGGACGAGCTTGACGACTACGTCGAGGCGCAGGTGCACGGGGCGGTCCGGCCGGACTGTCATGTCGAGGCACTGGTGCTGGACCCCTGCTACCGGGGCACGACGGTCGAGGACGCGGCTCTGCGTCTTGGCTGCCCGGTGGAGTGGCACCCCGGCTTCCGACTTGGCGTTGAAGGACTCCGGCGTCACCCCGACTACCGCGGTCAGGAATACGTCGACCTGGGCACGCGGATGGCGGTCGACGGCGTCCTCGATCCCCGGATCGTCGGAGTCGCTGCACGCAGCGGCCTCTATGACCTCCAAGCGGTCAAGAAGGTGTGGCACTACCTGGCCCGATTCGGGTCTCCCTGCCTTTGCGGGCGATGCGATGACGCATGCCGTGGCTGCGGTGCCATCAGCGCAGGGTGTCGTGCCAAGCCGTGAGGCACCCCGCGGCCGGTAGGCGCTGCGTCCCAGTGCCTACCGGCCGCCGCGCTCCGCCGTGCGCACCGTCCTCGACTGCCGGGCCGTTGGCACGCTCGGTGACCGCACCTTTGCCGACGAAGCCGTCATGCCCAGGCCGGATTTCCACTCCTCCAGACAGCTGCCCCCGTTCCGTCCCCGCCTTCCGAAGAGTTGGGGACATGCAGACCGACCTGTGGGGAGAATCGAGCTGTGCTGATCAACCTGCCGAGTGAGACCACGCCGTGCCTGGGCCGGGCCGCCGAGCTGGCCGAGCTGCGGCAACTGCTGCGCGAGCCGGGGCTCGTGACCGTGACCGGCGGGGCCGGCATGGGGAAGTCACGGCTGGCGCTCCGGAGTGCGCGCGAGGGCGACTGGGCCGGTTTCGACGCGGTGTGCTGGGCCGATCTGTGGCCGGTCCAGAACGACGCTCTGTTGTCCGCATCGGTCGCGGACGCCCTCAGGCTGTCCGACCACACCTCACGCACACTGGTCGAGGCGCTGTGCGACTGGCTCGGGAACCGGCGCGTCCTGCTGGTCCTCGACTCCTGCGAGCACCTGGTGGCGGCCACGAGGTCCCTCGTGGCGGACCTGCTGACGGTGTGTCCCCGGCTGACGGTGCTGGTCACGAGCCGGGAGGCGCTGGGCATGGCGGGCGAGGCGGTGGTCGAACTGGGGCCGCTCGACCCGGCGGCCGAGGGCTTCGCCCTCTTCGAGGCCCGGGCCACCGCGGCGGGCCGCCCGCTGCGCGACACCACGGAACGGCAGCTGGCTCAGCGGCTGAGCACCCGACTGGAGGGGGTGCCGCTCGCCCTCGAACTGGCGGCCGGTCTGCTGCGGCACCGGACGCTCCAGGAGGCGTGGGACCTGACCGAGGAGAAACCGGAGGCACTGGACCGGCAGGAGCCGGGGCCCCACCCGTCGCGGCACAGCGCGTTGCGTACGGCGGTGGGGTGGAGCCACGAGCTGTGCCGTCCGGTGGAACGGCTGCTGTGGGCACGCCTCGCGGTGTTCCCCGGCTCCTTCGACGCCGACCTCGCGGCCCTGGTGTGCCTCGGCGGACCCCTGACGGCCGACACGCTGCGCGAGGCGCTGACCGGGCTGGTGCGCAAGTCCGTGGTGGTCCTGCACGACGGCCGGTACCGGATGCTGGACTCGGTGCGCGCCTACGGCCGCATGTGGCTGCGGGAGCTGGACGAGGAACAGACCGTCGCGGCGCGGCACGCCGCCGCGATGCTGGACACGAGCCGGCGCGCGAACGAGGGCTGGCTCGGCGCCGAGCAGCAGAACTGGTACGCGCGGATGCGGGACCTGTTCCACGACGTGTGTCTGGCGACGCGTCATCTGATCGACGCGGAGGATTCCACCGCCCTCGAACTCATCGGCAACACCGCGTTCTTCTGGGTCTGTTCGGGTCATCTGCACGAGGTGGCCTACTACGCGCAGCTCGCCCTCGAAGTGGCTCCCGCCGACGATCCGCGGCGGGTCCGCGCCCTGTGGACGCTGGGCCTTGCCCGGATCCTGCAGAGCGACCACGTGACGGGCCGGACGCACGCGCGGGCGAGCCTGCGGGAGGCCTTCGCCACGGGCGACACCGAGGGCGTACGGCAGGCCGCCTACCTCGAAGGGCTGGCCGCGCTGCTCGACGGCGAGCCGATCACGGCGCTGAGCCGCGCCGACGAGGCGCTGCGGGCGGGGGTACCGGCCCCGCGCGACGCAGCCGACCGTTCGGCGGCCGCCCCCCGCGCGGACCCGGCCCGGCCGACGCTCACGTTCGGACTGATGCTGTGCGGCCTCGTCCGCGTCTTCGCCCTCACCGGTGCCGGGCGTCTCGACCAGGCACGGCGGGAAGCCCTGGCCCAGCGCGAGGTCTGCGTGGACCTGCGGGAGTACTGGACCCGTTCCTATCTGGACTACCAGCTCGCCCTGATCGCCCTGCTCGAGGAACGTCACCGGGAAGCGGCCGGCCACGCGCGCGACATGCTCGACGCGAAGCAGCGCATCGGCGACCAGTTCGGCATCGCCATGGGGCTCGATCTGCTCGCCACGAGCTGGTGCGCCCAGGAGGATCCGGAACGGGCGGTCGTCGCGATCGCGGCGAGCGACCGGTTCTGGAGCGCCGTCGGCCTGCTCCGCCGCGGCACGCCCGAAGTGCTCCCGATGTGCGCGCTGACCCGGGCCAGGACCCGGGCGCTGCTGGGCAGTTCGGCGTACGAGGAGCGGGTGCGCAGGGCGCAGTCGATGGCCCCTGAGTCGTTGTTGCACACAGTGCTGGAGCAGCAGCGGACCCGCTGACCCGGAAACCGCGACGCGGGGCGGCCCGTCCAGGGGCCGCCCCGCGTGCGTTGTCAGTGCCCGAGGGCCCGGTCGACGGTCCGTACGAGTTCCCCGTCCGGGGTGTCGCCGTCCAGGGACCAGAACATCGCGCCGCCGAGGCCCTTGGCCCTGACGTAGCGGGACTTCTGCGCGAGCACCTGCGGATCGTCGTACGTCCACAGGGTCGTGCCGTCGAAGAGCCAGGCGTCGCCGCCGCGCGGATCGCGGTGGAGACGGTACGTGCCCGAGTCCGCCAGCGCCTTCAACTCCTTGTAGTCCGCGTAGCCGTTGGCCCACTTCGCCGGGGCGGGCGCCGTGGCGGGCTGCCCCATGCCGTCGCCGCCGCCGCTGACCCCGGTCCAGCCCTGCCCGTAGAACGGCATGCCGACGACGAGCTTGCGGGCGGGGGCGCCGCGCCGCAGCCACGCCTCGACCGTGCCGTCGACGCTGAAGTCGTTCCGGGCGCGGAGGGCGGACTGCTGGGCCGTCGTCTTCTCGCCGCTGACGTGGAAGTCGTAGCCCTGGAGATTGACGAAGTCGAAGTCCCTCATGATCTTGGAGACCTCGAACCCGGCGTCGATCTTGGCGGGTGCCGTCGGGACGAACGCGGACAGCTCGTAGTGCCGGTGCCGGGTGCGGCCGTAGGCGTCGAGCTGACGGCGGAACTCCGCGACGAGCGCGGTGAAGTTCCGCTTGTCCTCCGGGCGGTACACGGTGTCGGTGTCGCCCTCGGAGCCGGGCCACTCCCAGTCGAGGTCGACGCCGTCGAACACACCCGCCGCGGCTCCGGCGCCGCCGCGGACGCCGTCCTGCGGCAGGTTGCCCTTGAGGTAGAGGTCGACGCAGGAGGAGACGAGTGCCTTGCGGGCGGCGGGAGTCCGGACCGAGTCCGAGAAGTTCGTGGACCAGGACCAGCCGCCCAGCGAGATCATCACCTTGAGGCCGGGGTGCGCGGCCTTCAGCTCCCGCAGCTGGTTGAAGTTGCCCGCGAGGGCCTGGGTGTCGGTGTCGGCGACACCGTCCACCGAGTTCTCGGCGTCCAGCGGACGCTGGTAGTCGGCCCAGGGGTCGGACTCGCCGGGGACGTTGCCCATGAGGCACTTGCCGTCGGTGCCGATGTTGCCGAACGCGTAGTTGATGTGGGTGAGCCGGGCGGCGGCGCCGCTGCGGTCCAGGTCCTGGACCTGGAAGTCCCGCCCGTAGACGCCCCATTGGGTGAAGTAGCCGACGCGGCGGGCGGTGTCGTGGTGGCCGCCGTGGGCGGACGCGGCTGGGGCGACCACGCCGAGCAGCGAGAGCGAGGTGACGGCGACAGCCGTCCGGGACAGAAGTCTTCGGCGCAGGCGTGAACGCAGGCGTAGGCGCATGACAGAGCTCATTCCTGTGAGGCGTGGTGCACGTGCCGTACGGAACAGTTGACTGAACGGTGGACTTGCCTGCACGCGAAACTATTGGTCTGGACCATCCAGGTCAAGGGTTCGGAAAAGCCCGGCCCGCGCCGAAGGCGACTACCGCAGGTCGAGGGTGTCCGCCGCGGTGACCAGGCGGCGCAGCTCCTGCTCGCTCCAGCCGGTCAGCTCCGACACCTGCGCCCAGTCCTCCGGGGTGGCATCCTCGGCGCGCAGTGCGGCGGCCGCCTCGGCCTCCAGGTCCGTGCGGGCCGCGTCCAGCGCGGCGACCGCGTCCTGGTACCTCTGAAGGGCGAGTTCCATCTTGGCGACGTCCATCGCCGCATTGTGCACCACCGCGGGCCGCCCCGTGCTCACTCCCGGGGTGGAGTCGGTGCCTGGCCCGGCGGACCGAACTCGCCGTCCTGCCCCCGCTGACCTGCCACGCCCGGCAGGTTCTCGCCCGCGGTGAGGTGTTCCAGCACCTCGGCGAGTTCGTCGCAGGCTCGCTGGACCGAGCGACGTGTGGTGCGCTGCTCGGTGACGAGGGAGGACAGCAGGAGGGCGGTGAGCGCGACGGCGCCGTTGAACGCCCCGAGCTTCGCCATGACCTCGAGACCGGTCTGCTGGACGAACGCGCCGTTTCCCGTGTTCGCCTCGAAGGTGGCCAGGACGGACGCGAACAGGGCGCACGACAGGCTGCCGATCAGCTCGAACCGCAGAGCGGCCCAGACGAGGAGCGGGAAGACGAGGAAGAGCAGGCTGACCGGGCTGAGCGCGGCGAGCGGGACGAGGACGGCGGCCGTGACGACCAGGCACAGCGCCTCCTTCCACCGCCGGACCCGGAACCGCTCCTTCGGTCCGAGGAGCAGCAGGAGCAGCGGGGTGACGAGCAGGACGCCCATGGTGTCGCCCACCCACCAGGCCAGCCACACGGTCCAGAAGTCCCCCGTGTCCAGGGCTCCGCTCAGTACCTGCACACCGGCGCCCGCCGTCGAGCTGATGACCATCGCGCAGAGTCCGGCGGAGACCAGGGCCAGACCGTCTCTCAGGCGGGAGATGTCGGGCCGGAAGCCGATCCGGCGCAGCAGGAGGACGGCGCAGAGCGGCGCGAGGGTGTTCCCGGCGACGTTGACCAGGGTGGTGGCCTGGGGCGTGGTGAGGGAGGCGATGACCAGGAGGGAGCCGAGGGCGATGCCGGGCCAGACCCGCAGGCCGAGGACCACCAGGGCCGCGACGGCGACGCCGGTGGGTGGCCAGATGGGCGTGACCACGATGCCCTCGATGGTGAGCCGGCCGAGCAGGCCGAGCCGCCCCGACAGGTAGTAGACGGCGGCGACGAGCAGCGTCGTGAGGGCGGTCCCCACGGGCCGTCGTAACCATCGGCTGTCCACCACACAGCCATCAGACACCGGCGCGGGCTCCTCGGCCACCGGCGCCGCGTCCGATCAGGCGGGTGGCGCCTCCGCCGGCCGCCGCCACCGGGTGCCGACGTCGTAGCCGACGACGAGGACGGCCGCGTCGTCCTCGTGTCCCACCGTGTCCGCCAGTTTCATGACGGCCCCGGCGAGGGCGTCGATGCTCATGCCGGCGACGACGGCGATCTCGGCGAGCCGGGTGACCTGGGCCAGGCCGTCGTCGAGGCTCAGCGCCGGGCCCTCCACCACGCCGTCGGTGAGGAGCACGAAGACGCCGCCCTCGGTGAGCCGGTGGCGGGCGACGGGGAACGTGGCGCCCTGGAGCACGCCGAGCGGCGGCCCGCCCTCCCTGTCGTCGACTCCGGAGCGGCCGTCGGCGCTCGCCCAGATGTGCGGGATGTGGCCGGCCCGCGCGCAGTCCAGGATCCCGGTGCGGGGATCGAGGCGCATGAAGGTGCAGGTGGCGAAGAGATCGGCGTCGAGGGAGACGAGCAGGTCGTTCGTCCGGGCGAGCAGTTCGCCCGGGTCCGCGGTGACCGAGGCCAGGGCGCGCAGGGCCACCCGGACCTGTCCCATGAAGGCAGCCGCCTCGATGTTGTGGCCCTGGACGTCACCGATGGACATTCCGATGCTGCCGTCCGGAAGGGTGAAGGCGTCGTACCAGTCGCCGCCGACGTTGAGCCCGTGGGTGGCCGGGGTGTATCCCACACCGACCCGGATGCCGGGCGGGTGCGGGAGGTCGCGGGGCAGCATGCCCCGCTGCAGCTCCACCGCGAGCTCGACGCGGGAGCGCTGGATCGCCGCCAGCTCGCGGGCCCGTGCCGTCATCGTCCCGAGCCGGTCGAGCAACTCCTCGCCGTCGTCGACCGACCTGCTGCGGAACATGGCTCGCTCTCCGGTTGCCTGGCTGCTCCTCCAGCGTGCCCGCAGTCGGCGCGGGCCGCACCCCGGCGGCCCGGGTGCGTCAGGACGTGCGGTGCGGCGGCCCGGCGACGGGCTCGTGCGCCGGCGGGGTGCCGTCCGTCGCCGGGGACCCGATGCCGGAGGGCGCGCGGCCCAGTGCGGCGTCCATGGTGTGCAGCCGGCGGATCTGGAGGCTGCTGACGTACGGCATCCAGGAGAGGAACACCACGGTCACGGTCGCGAGCCCGATCGTCTGCCGGGGACCCGCCGTGAAGGCCGTCAGGACGGTGGTCCCCACGAACAGGACCGTCAGGAAGGCGAGCGCGGCCTTGCGGTGCCGGGTCCGGTGCAGGCGCTGGTCGACCAGCCTGCGCATGGCCTGCCGCTCGCCGGGGTCCGAGGGAACGTCGCCGGTGCGCAGCCGCCGGTCGAGGGAGACCAGGCCGTCCGTGGTCCCGGCGGTCCGCCGCTCCCTGCGCCGCAGGACCAGCGCCACGCAGCCGCCGCCGACGGACATGACCGCGGTGCGCACCAGGACGGCACCGAACGAGCCCTGCGGGTAGAGCAGTTGGACGAGCACGGCACCCGCGACCACTCCCAGCAGGAGCTGCACCCAGAAATGCCTGGCCAGAAAGACGTGGACGCGTTCCATGGGCCCTCTCCTCGGTTCGGCTGCGGGGTCCCACCCGGATTCCCCTGTCACCGGCGGGTACGCGGCGGCCGGGCCACGGGATGCGGAGCCGAGCGGTCCGGGTCAGCCCGTCGCGCGCTCCTCGTTGAGCGCGCGGACGGCGCCCGCGGCGTCGCCGATGGTGGCGTAGTCGACGGCGACGAAGGTGACCGGGTGGCCGCGCTCGCGCTCGCACCGGTGGACCCGGTTGAGGACGAAGCGGCGGGAGTTGACCGTGCCCGCGTCCAGGCGGCTGCCGCCGTTGTCGGTGATGAAGTGGTTGAGCAGGAACAGGCGCTTGCCGGTGCCGCCGCGGTGCGGGGAGCAGGTCATCCGGTCCGGGGAGCGGAACGCGAACGGGGTCTCCATGCCGTACCGGTAGAAGTTCCGGTACCAGGCGGCCGGGCCGTCGGCGTCCTCGGCGAACACGACGAGCCGCCGGCCGCTGTCGATCATCTCCCCGAGGGTCGGCCAGGGGTGGTCGGGGTCGGCGTCGGGGGTGAACAGCAGCGGGTCGAGGCCCGCCTCGTGGAAGGCCCGCTCGGTGTCGCTCGCGCTGATCTCGTCCTGCACGATGAAGGTGACGACGTCCGTGGGGTGCTGCCGCATCCAGGCGCCGATCTTCCGCAGTTCCGGGACGAGTGCGACGGCGCCCGCCCGGCACACGGCATGGCACAGCCACAGTCCCTCGCGGGGCGGGTTGATCGTGTTGACGGCCCGCTGGACGAGCTGTTTCTGCTCGGCCGTGAAGTCGGACTCGTCGAGGCGCGCGGTGATCTCCTCGGGGCGTTCCCAGCGGTAGGTGTCGAGCTGCAGGGCGCGTACGCCGTCGTTGAGCTGAGCGGTGATGTCCGGGTCCTGGAGCGGCCCGATGAAGCGGTCGACGGTCGTCGCCATCGCGTTGTGCGCCGTCAGCTGGGCCACCTCGTCGTAGGGGCGGTCGCACAGCGTGGCGGAGCCCTGGCACAGGCGCGGGGCGGAGGCGGCGGTGAGCAGCGGGGTCACGACGATGCCCGCCACGGCCAGCGCGGCCGCGCCGAGCCCAATCGCGGGCGTCCGCCAGGACCCGGTGGTGTGGGTCCGGCGCCGGTCGAGGAGGCGCCCGGTGACGGCGAGCAGTGCGGCGGCGGCCACGGCGACCAGGACCGTGAGCAGGACGGTGTCGACCAGCATGCCGTGGGCGCGGTCCTGCACGTCGTCGACGAGGCGGCTCAGGGACGGCGGCCAGGACGCGGAGGGGCTGACGAGCCGCCCGTCGCCGAGCAGTTCCCAGACGCCGACGGCGGCGGCGACCAGGGCGGCGCCGCCGAGCAGCGGCCGGGCCAGCCCCAGGAGCCTGCGGCCGGGGCGCTCCGGGCCGGTGATCCACAGCGCGACCAGGCACAGCGCGAGCACCGCCGCGGCCAGGGCCTCGACCAGGCCGAGCCCCACCGAGGTGTAGGGGCGGATGTCGTGCACGGCCCGCAGATCGTCGCCGGACGCGGCGAGCACCGTGGCGGGGTCCCAGGTGCCGCCGTCCAGACTCTCCTGGAGTCGCCGGACGGCAGAACTCGAGCGGTCGGTCTGCGCGGACGCGGCGACCGCCGCCAGCGCGGTGGCCACGTCGCCGTCGGCCAGCGCGGTCTCCACCTCGCCGCGCAGGACCTGCCGCTGGTCCGCGGGGGCGACGGCGAGGAGCGCGGTGGTCACCGCCGCCGCCTGGCCCTCGGTCAGCGACAGCTGGGGCACGCCCTTCGGCGCGCGGCCTGCGGCGAGTTCGCGCAGCGCGTCCGAGACGTCGGCGGAGAACCGCGCGAAGTCCGGCTCGGACCGGTTCTGGACGCCGGCCACGAGGTCGCCGAGGTAGATCTGGGCGAGCTGGTCGAGGTTGGCCAGGACCGGCCGCAGGTCGACGGTGAGGTCGAGGGTGTTCCGGCTGCCGTTGAGGTAGCCGACCGTGGCGTCGATCTGCTGCCGCACCAGGGCGCGGACCGTGTCGGGCGGCAGCACCAGTTTGATGTTGGACGTCACCTGTGCCTCGGGGACCGGCAGCTGCGCGAGGAGCTGCCGGGTCGTCGGTGCCGTCCGCGGATCGACCAGGACCTGGTCGTACAGCCGGTCGTAGGCGTGCTCCCGGTCGAGGGCCGAGGCGTAGAAGTCCGGCGCGAGCACGGTGCCGCGCAGGCTCGCCGTCACGATGACGCAGACCGTGGCGAGCAGGGCCCCCACGAAGGCGGCCACGCGCACCGCCCGGCCCGGCCCGGTCCCCGGAGTCGCGGACCTCTCCTCACGGCTCTCCATGGGGCTCACTCCCTCCGCCCGGAGCATGCGCAGGCTCGGCGGCCTTGCTCTCCCGATGATGCTGCCTGCGGGCGCGGCCCGCGTCCCGGGCGGACCGTTTCCGGACGAAAGGGCAGGGCGGAAGAGCGCAAGGGCAAAGGCGTGGGAGGAGGGGTCAGCGCACTCCGGCCCGGGTGCGCTGGGAGGGGACGGCGGGCATCCCGGCCCAGTCGAGCCGCAGGACCGCGAGGTCGTCGGTGTGCCGGCCGGCGTTGCGGACCCGGACCTCGTCGAGGATGCGGTCCAGGTGCGTGCCCGCGTCGGAGTTCGCGCACGCGTCCATGATGGCGATCAGCCGGTCGACGCCGAGCCGCTCGGCGCTCTCGTCGACATGCCCCTCGACCAGGCCGTCCGTGTACAGCAGCAGCGATCCGGAGGGCGGCAGCCGGACGGTGGTGACGGGCCATTTGTGCAGGCCCGGCGCTATGCCGAGGGCCACTCCGTGCTCGATGCCGAGCTCCTGGGAGCGTCCGTGGGAGGTCAGCAGCGGCGCGTGGTGACCGGCGAGATGGAGGGAGGCGGTGCCCGAGTTCCGGTCCACGGTGACCAGGGTGCACGTCGTGAACAGATCGGTGGAGCTGCGCTCGGCGATGTGCATCTGCTCCAGGAGTTCCAGGAGCGCTCCGCCGCGATGGCCGCCCAGGGTCAGGGAGCGCCAGGCGATCCGCAGGCACACGCCGAGCGCGGCGGCGTCCGGGCCGTGTCCGCTGACGTCACCGATGACGGCGTGCACCTGTCCGTCGGCGGTCTCCACGACGTCGAGGAAGTCGCCGCCGAGCAGCGCCTGCTGGCGGCCGGGGAAGTAGCGGCTGGTGGCGACGACGTCGCCGGAGGACAGCATGGGCGCGGGCAGCAGGCCGCGCTCCAGGCGGGCGTTCTCCTCGGCGCGCAGCTTGCCCGCCTGCAGATTGGCGTTGGCCCGCTCGGCCTGCTTGCGGTGCAGGGCGTAGCGCACGGCCCGCTGCAGCAGGTCGGGCTGCACCTTGCCCTTGACCAGGTAGTCCTGGGCGCCGGCGGCCAGCGCCTCGACTCCGGCCTGGGACTCCGCCAGGCCGGTGAGCACGATGACGGCGGCGTCCCCGGCCGCTTCGAGCAGGTCGGTGACGGCGCCGACCCCGGACGCGTCGGGCAGGTGCAGGTCGAGCAGGACGCAGTCGCTGCGCCGCGCGGCGAGCGTCTCGCGTGCCTCACCGAGGGTGCGGCAGTGGACCAGGACGTGGTCGAGGTCGGTGTCGAGCAGCAGTTCCTCGACGAGCAGGGCGTCCCCGGCGTCATCCTCGACCAGCAGGATCCGGCAGGGTGCGGCGGACGTCCCATCGAGCGCTGTCATCAGAGCAGCGATCCTTCGCTGTCGGCCGCCGGGGCGGACGGTTGGAGGGGGAACGTGAAGCTGATCGAGGTGCCGTCGCCGTCGACCGGGTCGACGCCGATGGTGCCTCCGTGGAACTCGACGGTCTTCTTGCACATGGCGAGGCCGATGCCGGTGCCCGGATAGGCCTCGCGGGTGTGCAGCCGCTGGAAGATCACGAAGACCTTCTCGCGGAACTCGGGGGCGATGCCGATGCCATTGTCCCGGACGGTGAAGCGCCACATGTCGTCCTCCTGGCGGACGCTCACGTGGATGTGCGGCGGGCGGTCGGGGGCGCGGAACTTGATGGCGTTGGACAGCAGGTTCTGCCACAGCAGGCCCAGCTGGCCGGCGTCGCCGTCCACGGTCGGCAGTTCGTCGTGCTCGATGCGCGCGCCCGATTCCTCGACGGCCACGCTGAGGGTGGCGATCGCGCCGTTCAGGGAGTCCTCCAGGGACACGGACCGCTGGTCGTGGACGCGTCCGACCCGGGAGAACATCAGCAGGTCGTTGATGAGGACCTGCATGCGGTTGGCGCCGTCGACGGCGAAGGCGATGTACTGGTCCGCCCGCTCGTCCAGCTTGTCGCCGTAGCGCCGCTGGAGGAGCTGCGTGAAGCTGGAGATCTTCCGCAGGGGTTCCTGGAGGTCGTGCGAGGCCACGTACGCGAACTGCTCCAGCTCCGCGTTGGACCGCCTCAGGTCGTCGGCCTGCTGGTCGAGCTGGGTGCGGGCCTCCTCGCTGCGCGCCAGTTCCTGCACCAGCCGCTCGCGCATCCCGTCGACGTCGTGGGCCAGCTGCTGCAGGTCGGCCGGGCCGGTCGCGGGGACCTGCCGGTCGAAGCGGCCGCGGCCCACGTCGCGTGCGGCGGCGCCGAGGCGGGTCAGCGGGCCGGTCACGCCGCGCCGCAGCCCGTAGAAGATGACGCACATCAGGACGGCGATGACGACGGCGATGGCGATGAACACCAGGTTGCTCAGGCGCTGTGCCGCGTCGAGGTCGTCGCCCGCGCGCGTCCGGGCCGCCAGCAGGTGGTCCTGCTGACGGGAGAGCGAGCCGCGGACGGAGTCGAACAGCTGCTTGCCGTCCCCGGCCCGTTCGGAGGCGGTCCGGACCGCGTCGGCGCCCGACGCCTCGGCGACCGGCCGGGCCAGCTGCCGCTGCCACGTCCCGACGGCGGACCGCACCGCCCGCAGGTCCTTCTCGGCCTCGTCCGACCCGGTGACGAGCCGGTCCAGCTTCTTGAGCGCGGTCTCCTCGTCCGCCCTGCCCTGTGTGTAGGGCGTGAGGAAGTCGCGACGGCCGGTGAGCCCGTAGCCGCGGATGCCGGTCTCCTGGTTGACCAGGGCGGCCTCCAGCCGCACCGCGTTGATCAGTGCCGGGGAACGGTACTGGACGACCTCGTCCGTCAGCCGTGACGTGGTGCTCAGCGACCACGCGCCCAGCGACCCGAGGATCAGCAGCACGACAGCACTGGCGGCGACCCCTGTCGTCAGCCAGCGCCGGGTCGTCCAACGGGCTATGCCCACCGGCTCGCGCCGGCCTCCGCCCACGTCCATGCTCCTGTGCTCCTTCGACCGTCCGAGGCCTGCCGCCGCAGGCAGCGGCGTCGATACGATACGCCAACGACAACAGTTGTTGTCGCGCGTATTCCGCGACGGTACGGTTCGGGCATGCCAGGAAATGATCCGTCACTTCTCCCTGGAAGCCGAACCTTCGAGGAACTGGCCGTCCAGGCGGTCCAGGACCTCGTCGCCGACCTCGTTCCGCAGGTCGGATATCCCTCCGATCACGATCTCCACGGCGAAGCGCCGCGCAGCGCGCTCCGGCGGCTGCGCGTCCTGACCCAGCTCCAGCACGCGGTCAGCAGGCTGGAGGGCGAAGCGGCCCGCGACGCCGCCGCCGCGGGCGCCGGATACCCTCAGATCGGCGAAGCGACACACCTCAGCCGTCAGGGGGCGCGCCGCCGCTGGCCCGGGCTCATCACCCATGACGCCCGTCCGTGCCCCCCACTCGTCCCCCGGAGTACCACACCATGATCGCTGCTCCTCGCTCCTACGACGTCCTGCTCGTCGAGGACGACCTCGCCGACGCCCTGCTGATCCAGGACGCGCTCGCCCAGCACAGCACCCGCAACCTCACGCAGGTCGCCGACGGGCTGGAGGCCCTGGAGTATCTGCGCGATCCGGAGACGGCACTCCCCGACCTCATCGTGCTGGACCTCAACATGCCGCGGATGAACGGGCGGGAGCTGCTGCGCATCCTCAAGGACGACGCCGCCCTGCGCGCCGTCCCGGTGGTCGTGCTGACCACGTCCGCCGCGCCCGACGACGTCACCGACGCCTACCACCAGCACGCCAACGCGTATGTGACGAAGCCGGTCAATCTGGAGGATTTCGAGGCGGCGGTCCGCAGCATCGACACCTTCTACCTGGAGACGGCCACCCAGCTCCCGCGCAGCTGACCGTCCCGCTCGCCGCACCTCGCCCGGCCCCCAGCTCAGCCCGGCTTTCCACCAGCGCCCCCCGTCGCCGTCCCGCGACGGGGGGCGCTGTGCGTCGTGGTCCCGCGGGCGCCGCGGGGACCGACTCGACCTTGACAGGAACACAGCCACTTGTATGGTCTAGGCCAAGCGTCAACGGCCGTTCCGCTTACGGGAGTCGACCCTGCCCCACAGGGCTGACTCCATGTCCCTTCGCGCCTCTTGGCCCCACCCTCGAGAGGCCGTTCCGGACGTGCGCCCCCACATCACGCGCGCTCCGGAAGACCTGAAGTGAAGGAGTAGGCATGCACGCCCGCAAGAAGACGGCCGCCCTCATCGGCGCGGCTCTCGCCCCGGTCCTGGCCCTCAGCCTTCCCGCCGGTTCGGCCAGTGCCCACGGGTACATCTCCTCACCGCCCAGCCGCCAGGCGCAGTGCGCGGCCGGCACGGTGTCCTGCGGTGACATCACCTACGAGCCGCAGAGCGTGGAGGGGCCCAAGGGCCTGACCAGCTGCAGCGGCGGCAACAGCCGCTTCGCGGAACTCGACGACGACTCCAAGGGCTGGGTCGCCACCCCGGTGCAGAGCAGCACGACGTTCGAGTGGAAGCTCACCGCCCAGCACGCGACGAGCACCTGGCAGTACTTCGTCGGCGGCCAGGAGATCGCCGAGTTCAACGACAACGGTGCCAAGCCGGGTGCGACCGTCACCCACCAGGTCGACTTCGGCTCACTGACGGGGCATCAAAAGGTGCTGGCCGTCTGGAACATCGCCGACACCACCAACGCGTTCTACGCCTGCATCGACGTGAACGTCGGCGGCTGACCCCACTCCCCCGCCTCCGTGGTGCCGCGGGCCCTCCCCCCACGGCGCGTCCCCGACCGGGCACGTCACGGCCCCCGGCACCACGGCTTCAACCCCCCCACGCACCCCCACACCTTTCGCCCTTAGGAGCGCACGCATGCGCCATCGCATCCTCGCCCTGCTGACCGCGGCCGGTTCGGCCGCGACCCTCGCCGCACTGACCCTGTCCGCCCCGGCCTTCGCCGAGAAGCCGGCCGCCAAGCCCGCCCAAGGGGTCTCCACGCAGGCGGAGTTCGTCGTCAGCGAGGCGCAGTTCGACCAGATGTTCCCGGGCCGGAACTCCTTCTACACGTACTCCGGGCTGACCGCCGCGCTCGACGCGTACCCGGGGTTCAGCGGAACCGGCAGCGACACCGTCCGCAAGCAGGAGGCCGCCGCCTTCCTCGCCAATGTCAGCCACGAGACCGGTGGCCTGGTCTACGTCGTCGAGCAGAACACCGCCAACTACCCGCATTACTGCGACACTTCGCAGCCATACGGCTGTCCGGCGGGGAACGACAAGTACTACGGCCGCGGCCCGATCCAGCTCAGCTGGAACTTCAACTACAAGGCGGCGGGCGACGCCCTGGGCATCGACCTGCTCAACAACCCCGACCTGGTCCAGAACGACTCGGCCGTCGCCTGGAAGACCGGACTCTGGTACTGGAACACGCAGACCGGACCGGGGACGATGACCCCGCACAACGCCATCGTGAACGGCGCGGGATTCGGCGAGACCATCCGCAGCATCAACGGCAGCATCGAATGCAACGGCGGCAACCCCGCGCAGGTCCAGAGCCGCATCGACAGCTACGAGAAGTTCACGCAGATCCTCGGGGTCGAGCCGGGCGGCAATCTCAGCTGCTGACCCGCCACGGAGGGCCCGGGCAGTGAGAGCCATGACACGTCCCTGACCAGCAATCGGTCATCGAAAGGCTGCGTGAAGGGTTCGTGACGGGGCAGTGGATGTCCTGCCACTGTCCCCGACCCCCGGAGCCCCCCGTGACCGCGAACATCACGGCTCCCACGAGCCCCGCCGCAGCCGCCGACGAGCATCCGCACGACGCCCGTCAGCGGCTGCGGCGGCGCCTGGAGCGCCTCATCGGCATTGCCGCCACCGAAGGCAACGCACTGACGCCACTGCGCAACGGCGACGAGATCTTCCCCGCCATGCTGGAGGCCGTACGCGGCGCCGAGCACACCATCGACATGATGACCTTCGTCTACTGGCGCGGTGACATAGCCCGTGACTTCGCGCACGCCCTCGCCGACCGCGCCCGCGCCGGAGTCCGGGTCCGCCTGCTGCTCGACGGCTTCGGCAGCCGCACCATCGAGGGCGACCTGCTCACGCTGATGGACGAGGCCGGGGTGCAGGTCGCCTGGTTCCGCAAGCCGCTGCACCTCTCCCCCTTCAAGCAGAACCATCGCTGCCACCGCAAGGTCCTGGTCGTCGACGAGACGACGGCGTTCACCGGCGGCGTCGGCATCGCCGAGGAGTGGTGCGGCGACGCGCGCGACCCGAGCGAGTGGCGCGACACCCATGTGCGGGTCAGCGGACCCGCCGTCGACGGGATCTGCGCGGCCTTCGCCCAGAACTGGGCCGAGTGCCACGACGAACTCTTCGACGAGCACGACCGCTTCGTCGACCACGAGTCGAAGGGCGACGCCATCGTCCAGGTCGTGCGCGGCTCGGCCAGTATCGGCTGGCAGGACATGCAGACCCTGCTGCGCGTGGTGATCCAGTCCGCGCAGACGCGGCTGCGCCTGGCCACCGCCTACTTCTCGCCGGACGTGTACTTCGTCGACCTGCTCTGCGCGGCGGCCCGGCGAGGCGTCGAGGTCGAACTGCTGGTGCCGGGACCGCACACGGACAAGCAGGTGAGCCGGATCGCCGGCCGCCACCACTACGCCCGGCTCCTGGAGTGCGGGGTCGTGGTGCGCGAGTACCAGCGGACCATGCTTCACTGCAAGGTCGTCACGGTCGACGGGATCGCGTCGCTGGTCGGCTCCACGAACCTCAACCGGCGCTCCCTGGACCACGACGAGGAAGTCATGCTCGCCGTCCTCGACGAGACCTTCACCGCCACCCTCGACGCCGACTACGAGCAGGACGTCTCGCACAGCATGCGCGTACAGGCCGACCGCTGGGCCGACCGGCCGCTGGCCTTCCGGGCCGCGGAGAAGGCGACCAGGACCATCCAGCACTTCCTGTGAGCGCGGGATCCAGGGCCTCTTGACGGCGCCTCAGCGGCTGAGTACAACGATGTAAATCGACTCGTGTCCCACGAGTCCCGTCCGTACTCCGCACCCCCCACCGCGCCAGGTGCCCCTCCCCCCACGGCTCGCAGGAGGCCCGATGACGTTCCGGCCACGCATCTTCCCCCGCTCCTCGACGGACCGGCCGGCAACGGCCGGTCCGTCGCTGCTTGTCGCGCTCCTGCTCGGTCTGCTGGTCGCCCTGGTCGCGCCGCCGACGACGGCACACGCGGCGACCGGCACGCTCCTGCGCGACGGCACCGGCCTGTATCCGCGGGCTGTGCGCCTGGAGCACAGCGGCGCGGCGAACGGACGCGTGCTGGCGTCCGTGGTCACGTTCAACGGCAACG
Source organism: Streptomyces sp. NPDC001904 (assembly GCF_040297005.1). NCBI lineage: Bacteria > Bacillati > Actinomycetota > Actinomycetes > Kitasatosporales > Streptomycetaceae > Streptomyces > Streptomyces sp. NPDC001904. The sequence goes on from NZ_JBEOYI010000005.1 coordinate 63,582, forward strand.
ACGGTCTCGGCGCGATCCACGAGAGCACCGACGGCGGGAAGACCTTCACCGAGGTCGGCGCGGTCGGTGACCCGGAGGCGGCCGGCGGTCGGGGCCTGTGCTGCTCCACCCTCTTCGAACTGCCCCGCGCCGTGGGCCCGCTCCCGGCCGGCACGCTGCTCTGGGCGTCGTCGGTCGGCCAGGACGAGTCCGGCCGCCGGATGGCGATCCGGGTCTTCCGCAGCGATGACATCGGCCGCACCTGGAGCTATCTGTCCACGGTCGCCACGGCCCCGAACGACAAGGGCCTGTGGGAACCGGAGTTCTCCGTCGACGCCGACGGCAACCTCGTGTGCCACTACTCGGACGAGACCGACGGCGTGCACAGCCAGAAGCTGGTGGCGGCCCGTACCGCCGACGGCGTCACCTGGACCGGCCACCACGACACCGTCGCGAGCACGCTCGCCTCGGACCGGCCCGGCATGGCGGTGGTGCGGCGACTCGGCGACGGCTCGTACTTCATGTCGTACGAGATCTGCGCGGCGAGCGGACAGTACGTGTGCGTCGTGCACTACCGCACCTCGTCCGACGGCTGGAACTGGGGCGATCCCGGCCACCTCGGCTACCGTCCCGAGACCGCGGACGGCAAGTACTTCAAGCACGCCCCCACCGTCGGCTGGTCCCCGCTGGCGGGCAGTGCGAGCGGGCGCCTCTTCCTCGTCGGACAGGTGATGTACAACGCGGACGGCTCCCGCGCCGGCGGCAGCGGGAGCACCGTCTGGGTCAACGACGCGGGCGGCTCCGGGACGTGGCGGGAGATCCAGGCCCCGGTGTCGGTGACGTCCACGACCGTCGACTACTGCCCGAACTACAGCTCGGCGCTGCTGCCCTCGGCGGACGGCGGCAATCTCCTGGAGATCGCCACCGACTACGACGGGACCGTGTGCAAGCCGTACTTCGCGTCGGCCACTGTGCCGAACTGACGCCCGGCTCTCCGCGGCCTCGTCAGACCTTGCGCCAGCGGGCGTTCGCCCAGGAGAAGATGCCGAAGGCGGCGAGGCCGACGGAGATCAGCACGAGCAGCCAGGGGCCGGCCGGGGTGTCGGTGAACGAGCGCAGGGTGTCGTCCATGCCCTTGGCCTGCCCGGGCTTGTGCTGGACCGCGGCGGCGACGGCGAACCCGCCCGCGACGGCGAAGACGGTGCCGCGGGACGCGCCCCCGAAGACGCCGAAGACGTCGACGGCCTTGCGTACCTTGGGCGACATCTCGGACATCTTCAGGTGCTTGTGGTACTTGCGCATGACGGCCCGTACGGCGATCCAGACACCCGCGACGGCCACACCGATTCCGACGGCGCCCACGATCCACTGGCCCCCGGGCCAGTCCAGCGCCTTCGCGGTGATGTCCTTCGAGCTCTTGTCGGAACTCCCGCTGCCGCTGGACTTGTCCCCGGCGGCGAAGGAGAGCACGGAGTAGGAGACGAATCCGTAGAAGACGAAACGGCCTGCGGCTATCGCCCGCTTGGTGGGCTTGTCGCCGTCCGGGCCCGCCTGCCCGAACAGCGCCTCGGACAGCCGCCACAGCGCCATGCCGGCCAGCGCGATGCCGAGCACCCAGAGCAGGACCGTGCCGAACGGCTTGTCGGCTATCTCCGCGATGGCTCCACCGCGGTCGGCCTGTTTGCCGCCGCTGTCGGCGAAGGCGATGCGCAGCGCCAGCACGCCGATCAGTACGTAGATGACCCCGCGGGCGACGAAGCCGGCGCGGGCCGCCACCGCGACCGCCTGACTGTTCGCCGCGCGCCGGGCCTGCCCGACGCCTTGGTTGGTGACCGATCCAGTTGCCATGACACCCGGTTGCCCCCGGATGTCCGGTCAACTCCTGGCGGGCGCCGCTTCGTCGCGGCGGACTCCGGCCAGGACAGCGGTGATGGTCTTGCCGTCGTCGTGCCGGTCGATGCTGACGCGCTGCGCCAGGTGCTGGATCATCAGCCAGCCGAAGCCGCCGGGCCGCGCCGGGTCGTAGGGCTGGTCGCCCGGGAGGTGGGCGCTGCGGTCACGGACCCGGATCACCAGATCGCGGTCGTGCACACAAGCACTGAAGCGGGTCATGCCGTCCCCGTGCCGCAGCGCGTTGGAGACCAGTTCGTCGGCCACCAGCATCGCGTCCTCGGACAGCCGTCGCGCCAGCCGCCACGGCACCGCCGCGCACAGCGGCCGGACGGCGGCGCTGGTCTCGGCCCGCGCCTGCGAACAGGTCGTGCGCCCCGCGTCGGGCATGTCGAAGGCGCTCATGGAGAGGCTCCCTCCTGAGGTCTACGGGTGCGTGAGGGTGCGTTCGTCCCCTCCCGACTGCCCAAGCTCCCGGGGGCCACTCCCGCCGGCGGTCACCAGTCGTGGAGGGAGCCGTCGAGCTGGAGCCGGTTCACGGGGAGGTAGGCGGCGGCGTAGGGATGGGCCGCCGCGGCCTCGTCGTCGTAGCCGACGCCCAGACCGGGCTCCTCGCCGGGGGTGAGCAAGCCGTCGGTGAAACGGTAGGCGGGCTGAAACACCTCGTCGGTGGCGCGGGAGTGCTTCATGTACTCCTGGATGCCGAAGTTGGGGATCGCGACGCCCAGGTGCAGGGCGGCCGCAAGACCGACCGGGGAGATGTCCGTGGGGCCGTGGACGCCCGACTTGATCTGGTAGACGGCCGCGTAGTCGAGGATGCGCCGCAGCGCGGTGATGCCTCCGGCGTGGGTGACGGGCGAGCGTACGTAGTCGATGAGCTGTTCCTCGAACAGTTCGCGGTAGTCCCAGATGGTGTTGAAGACCTCGCCGATCGCCAGCGGGGTCGTGGTGTGCTCACGGACGCGGCGCAGCATCGCGGTGTTCTCGGCCGGGGTGACGTCCTCCAGCCAGAACAGGTCGTAGGGCTCCAGGTCCTTGCCGAGCCGGGCCGCCTGGATGGGGGTCAGGCGGTGGTGGGCGTCGTGCAGGAGGGGCAGTTCGGGGCCGAACTCGGCGCGGACCGCCTCGAACACCTTCGGGGCGTGCCGCAGATAGGCGCGGGTGTCCCACTCCTCCTCGACCGGCCGGTTCGCGCGGCGGGCGGGCTCGTGGTCGTAGCGCGAGGTGGCGTCCGCCTCGCCGACCGCGGCGTTGGCGCTGGAGGCGACGCCGTAGACGGAGCCGAGTCCCGGGATGCCGCTCTGCACGCGGATGGCGCGGTAGCCCTGGTCGAGGTGGTCGCGTATCGAGTCGAACAGTTCCTCGAGGTCGGCGCCGCTCGCGTGCCCGTAGGCCAGGCAGCCGCGCCGGCTGCGACCGCCGAGCAACTGGTAGAGGGGCAGGCCGGCGAGCTTGGCCTTGATGTCCCACAGCGCCGTGTCGACCGCCGCGATCGCCGCCATGGTGACGGGACCGCGCCGCCAGTACGCGCCCCGGTAGAGGTACTGCCAGGTGTCCTCGATCGCGTGGGCGTCGCGCCCGATGAGCAGCGGGGTGACATGGTCGTCGAGGTAGGAGGCGACGGCCAGTTCGCGGCCGTTGACGGTCGCGTCGCCGAGTCCGACGACGCCGTCCTCGGTACGCAGGCGCAGCGTCACGAAGTTGCGGCCGGGCGAGGCGACGAGCACCTCGGCAGAGGCGATGCGGGTGGCGGCGTCGCGGGCGACGCCGGGGGCGGGGGTGGACACCAGGACAGCTCCATCGGTCGGGGGTGCGGCGAAGGGCGGACCGCGCGATCCGAAGGGATGCCAGGAGACGGGGCGGACACCGGCTTCGCCGCCCGCGGCCGGGTATCGGTCCAGGTCGTGCGGTACTCCGTCACCGTAGATCTTGATGCGGGCCGGGGGTAGACCGGCCGGGCGGATCCGCGTCGGCGGGGAGTTCGCCGCGGGGTCGCTGTACCGGGTCCGTCCCGGTCTGCACCGGGAGGCGCACGATCGGGTACCGTTCGGCCCTGTTTTCCGTACCCCTGATGCGTCATCGTGCGGACGCCGCGCACCCTCTCCTCGACCGACCCCGTTCCCGCACCCGGCAGGACGTCACCACGGCGGCGCACGACAGGCGGGAGCCGATCATGAACGCCAGTACTCCGGACGCGGGATTGGTGGGGCGCGACACGCTCCTGGCGGAGGCCGGGACGCTGCTCGCCGACGGCCGCCATCTCACGCTCAGCGGGCTGCCCGGTGTCGGGAAGTCCCGGCTCGCCCGGACGATCGCCGCGGGTCCGGCCGTGCGGGGCGCCGCGCACGTGGTCGATCTCGCGCCGCTGCGCAAGGAGGCCCTGCTGCCGCACGCGATCGCCGCCGCCGTCGGGCTCGACGTCTCCGACGGCCGTCCGGTGCGCGACGGTCTGCTGGCCCACCTCGCGGGCCGGGAGGTGCTGCTGGTCCTCGACAACGCCGAACACCTGGCCGACGCCTGCCGGATCCTCGTCCCGGAACTGCTGTGGCGGTGCCCCGGTGTCCGGGTCCTGGTGACCAGCCGGCTGCCGCTGCGGACGGCGGTGGAGCGGCTGCTCGTCGTGGGGCCGCTGAGCGAGGAGGCGGCCATGGAACTGTTCCTGGACCGCGCGCGGGCGGCGGCGCCGGGCCGGTTCGGCACTCCGCTCCACGACGTGCTCGCGCGCAGTCTGTGCCGGCGCCTCGATCTGCTGCCGCTCGCCCTGGAACTGGCGGCGGCCAAGCTGGGCTCGCTGAGCCTGAGCGAGCTGGAGCACGCGCTGGACGTCGGGGACGATCTCGCGCCGCCGGACTGCGATCCGGGCCGGCGCCCCGCGCACCACCATTCGCTGAGTACCGTGCTGGGCCGCAGCCATGAACTGTGCTCCCCCGCGCAGCGGTTGCTGTGGGCCCGGCTGTCCGTCTTCATCGGTGCCTTCAGCGCCGACGACGCCGGGTCGGTCTGCGGCGATCGGCTGCTGCCGGACGTCGCGGGGGAACTCGACCGGCTCGCGGAGGGGTCGCTGCTGCACGGCCGGGCGGGCTCGTTCTGGCTGCCGGTGACCGTACGCACGTACGGGATGCGGCTGCTCGTCGCCCTCGGGGAGAGCGCGCGGCAGCAGGCGCGCTACCGGGCCTGGCGGGGCCGGGGTCTGCCCTGAGCCCCAACCGGGTGGCCTGCGCGCCCGAAGTGATTGACAGCCGTTTCATGAGGTACAGGCAGGTATGCGCACCTTGGCTGCCTCGGGCAGCGCCTCCTGGATCTTCACCGTCGTCGGCGTTCTGATCGTGATCGGCCTGCTCGTCCTGTTGTGGACGAGCAGGCGCCGCCTGGCTCGGCGTCCGAACCCGCCGCAGTCGCCGCAGCCGCGGCAGGACTCGTGGCAGGACCCGGACGAACCGAGGCGGGACGATCACTGATCAGCCGGACACGGCCTGGCCCTCCGCGGGCGCGGGCACGCACCGTTCGAGGACGGCGTACGCGAGGACCGCGACGACGAGGCCGGTGACGGCGTCGGAGAGCTGCGGCGCCGACCAGTGGGCGACGGCAGCGGCGCCCGCGCCGATGGCCCAGGCCCCGAACGCGGTGGGCCGCACGGCGGCCGCGGCCCGGCGGTCCATCGCGCCGCGGCCACCGCGGGCGAAGAACTGGTCGGCGATCAGGACCCCGCCGAGCGGCGGGACGAAGACGCTGAGGATCACGAGCCAGTCGAGGAAGTGGTCCCAGACGCCCGCGAGCGCGGCCGCCGTGCCGATCAGGCCGAGCACGATCGTCATCAGCCGCATCGTCCGCCCGGTCAGGTGCGACCAGCCGAGCGCCCCGTTGTAGAGGCAGTGGCTGCACACCGAGCCGAGGTTGACGAAGACGAAGACCGTGGCCAGCACGTTGAGCACGCCCGAGTGCTCGCCGGTCAGGATCGGCAGGAAGTCCCCGCCGGTGACGGCCGGGGCGGCGATCGCGCCCGCCGCGACCACCAGACCGCCGGTGATCTGTGCCACGACGCTGGCGACCGGGAACGCGCTGACGGTCGCGAGGACGGCCTGCCGGCCGTTCTTCGACCAGCGGGTGAAGTCGGCGGTCATGGTGCCGGAGTCGGCGAACGTCGCCATGATCGTCGAGACGGCGGCGCCGAAGGTGAGGGTGGAGGCGCCGCCCACGCCCTCGTACGAGAAGACGGCCCCCAGATCGTGGTCGCCGGCCACGATCACCAGGGCGGTCACGCCCGCGACGATGAAGAGCGGGGCGGCGACCGCGCCCAGCCACGACAGCGCCTTGATGCCGAGGTAGGTCAGGGCTATGAAGCCCAGCCCGGCCAGGACGGCGACGAGTTGTTCGTGCCAGCCGAACGCCTGGTGCAGCGTGGCGCCGGTGGCCCCGGTGTTGAACGCGAACCAGCCGACCACGATGGTGGCGAGGAACGCGGCGGCCACGACGTATCCGGCCCGGCCGAAGGTGCGCGTGGCCTGCAGCGAGAAGCTCTCGCCGGTGGAGCCCGCCCGGTGGCTGAGGATCCCCACGTAGACGAGCATGACGAGGTTGGCCACGGCGATGGCGGCCATCCCGCGCCAGAAGCCCAGCATGGCGACGACCACGCCGCCGGGGACGGCGTTGGTCAGGATCATCGGGAATCCGAACCAGACGGCCGAGACCGTCCACAACGACTTGCGCCGGTCGGCCGGGACCGGGCTGTGCTCGTACTCGGCGTCGAGGGCCGCGGTGTCCGGCTGTCCGGCCGGGTCCAGGGCGGAGTGCTGTGTGTTCATCGTGTGTGTGGGCTTCCGGGGCGGGCGCTCGCGCGCGTCAGAACCGTCAGGAGGAGGAGCCGGCGAACGTTTCGGCGAGGGCGGTGATCGCCTTGGTGAAGGCCTCGGCCGGCGGGTGCGTGATGCCCGCGCCGATCATGCCGATGCCCGCTTCCTTGTGGGCGATGGCGGTGTTGATGATCGGCAGGATGCCGGTGTCGATGACCTTGCGGACGTCGATGCCGGTGGGCAGGCCCTGGAAGTCGAGGGCGGGGATGGTGACGTTGGTGTTCTGCGCCGTGGTGATCTCACCCATGTCGCGCGTGTACTGCATCGCCTCGGCCACGGTGCCGCCGACGAGGGCGACGATGGCGGGCGCCGCCGACATGGCGAAGCCGCCGAACCCGTAGGTCTCCGTGATGGCGCTGTCGCCGATGTCGAGGCCGGAGTCCTCCGGCTTGTACCCGGCGAACATGGGGCCGATCACCTGCTGTGCGGGACCGGTGAACCACTGTCCCGGCAGGCCGGCGACGCGGATGCCGAACTCGACGCCGTTGCGGGCCATCGTGGTGACGATCGTGGAGTCCTCGATGCCGTTCGCGGCGTCCAGGGCGGCCTTCGCCACCGCCATCCAGGTCGGCCCGGAGAAGTAGTCGGAGGAGGCGACGAAGTCGAAGACCTCCTTCTTCTGCGCGGTCGTGAACGACGACTGGAGCAGGCCGGGCGCGAGGGCCTGGAAGAGCAGGAGGGTGCCCGCGCCGTTGCGGTTGTGGCACTCGTCGCCCATGTGGACGGCCTGGGACAGGAGCAGCCGCAGGTCGATGGGGCCGGTGAACTCGACGGCCTCCTTCAGCATCGGGCCGAAGACGTCCCGCATCCAGATCAGCCGCTCGACGACGGACTCGTCGTTGGCGCCCATCCGCAGGATCTTGGCCATCTGCTCGGACAGGTTGGTGTAGGCGGTGTTGCCGTGCGTCTCGTTCTTGACGATGTGCATGTACATCGACGCGGAGGTGACTCCGGCCATCGAGCCGACCGCGTTCATCTCGTGGCAGGGCTTGAAGGTGATCCGGCCGGAGGCGGCGACCTCGGCGGCCTCCTCCAGGTCCTTGGCCAGGCCCTCGAAGACGAGGGCGCCGGTGACCGCGCCGCGCATCGGGCCGTTCATCCGGTCCCAGGTGATGGGCGGGCCCGCGTGCAGGATCGTGGTCGGCGTCATGCCGGGGACGACGTCGAGGGCGCGGCCGTAGCCGACGAGCATCGGGCGGGCGGCGGTGATCCGCTCGACGGCCTCGGCGTTGGCCCGCTCGATGCGGGCGGCGAGCGCGGGCGCGTCCAGCGTGTCGAGGGCGCGGGCCGCCTCGGCGCTGCCGCCGCCCGGCGGGGTCCAGTCGAGGGTGGTGACCTGCGCGCCCTGGGCCGCGATGTCGGTGTCGAACATGGCGAGACCGACGTTGACGACGTTCAGGTCGGCGCCGAACAGGGCGGCGGCGGGGGTGACGGCTTCGGGAGCGGTCGCTTCCGAGGTGGCCGCTTCGGGGATGCTCATGACTACTTGGCCTTCCGGGCGATCTCGCGGGCGAACTGGCCCGTCTCGGTGGAGCTGCGGGTGACGACGACGCCGGCGGCTTCGAGGGCGGCGCTCTGGGCGGCGACCGACGGGGTGTCCAGGTCGGTGCCGAGGACGTACGCGATCACCGTCAGGTGGCGGCCCGCGTCGGCGGCGACGCGCTGTGCCTCCTGGATGGCGGGCAGGGTGGTGCCGACCGGGTCCTCGTGGGAGCCGAAGCCGAGGACGAAGTCCAGGACGAGGGCGGCGACGGACGGGTCCTTCGCCTCCTCGACGAGCCGTTCCAGGCGCAGTGCGGGGTCGATCATCGGGTGCGGCCGGCCGTTGGTGAAGTCGTCGTCGCCGAAGTCGAGGAAGGTGTGCCCGGTGCTGGGCGCGCCGGCGGGGAGACGGAAGGCCGGGTCCTTCTGGATGTTGCTGTACACGTCGACGCCCGCGTCCCGGACCGCGTACATCGTCTCGTCGCAGAGGGTGCCGCCGCAGAACAGGCCGCGCACATGGCGCTGGCCCTCCGCGAGGCGGCCGACGACGGCGTCGGCCGCGGCCTCGGCGTCGAACTCCGCGGTGCCGTCGGCCGGTTCGACGCCCGCGTGGGCCACGGCCTGGCGGGCGGCGTCCAGGCTGGATGCGGCGAAGTGCGCGCCCGCGGCGGTGACCGCGTCCTCGGAGCCGCCGATGAAGTAGACGACGACGGGCTTGCCCGCGGCGGCGGCCTCGGCGAGCACCTTCTTCTCGACGGACGGCGCGGGCGGCTTGGAGACCAGGACGATGACGTCGGTCGCCGGGTCGGCGGCGAGCGCGCGGATGCCGTCGGTCATCATCAGGCCGCCGACCTCCTCGCTGAGGTCGCGGCCGCCGGTGCCGATCAGCTGCGAGATGCCGCCGCCGAGCGCGTGGACGCGGACGGAGACCTCCTGCGAGCCGGTGCCGGAGGCGGCGACGATGCCGACGGATCCGGGGCGCACCTTGTTGCCGAAGCACAGGGCGACGTTGTTGATGATGGCGGTGCCGCAGTCCGGGCCCATCATGAACAGGCCCTTCTCGTGGGCGAGTTGCTTGAGGGCGACCTCGTCGGCGACGGAGACGTTGTCGCTGAACAGCAGCACGTGCAGGCCGCCGGCGAGGGCCTTGCGGGCTTCGCGGGCCGCGTACGCGCCGTTGACGGCGATGACCGCGAGGTTGGCCCCGTCGATGGCCTCGGCGGCGGCGGTCAGCGTGCGGTAGGTGACCGCTCCGGCCGCGGCGGACGCGGGGGCCTTGCGCTGCAGCAGCTCCTCGACCCGCTCCAGCAGGGCGTCCGTGTCGGCGTCGTCCGCGGCGACGAGGACGATCATCAGGTCGCCGCTGGCCGCTTCGCACAGCTCGTCGGTGAGCAGGCCCAGGTTGTCGAGGACCCCCTTGTTCATCTCGGTGCCCATGGCGGTGAAGGCCTGCTCCACCCCCTCCAGGGCGTTGGCCTTGGTCGAGACGGACATCAGGGACACGGAGTCGTAGTACGTGTTCTTCCGTACGACGGCTGTGGTGGTACTCACAGCGAACCTCGCAGTTCTTCTTCCAGGTGGAGTCCGGCCACCAGGCCGGACAGGGTGTCGCTGCCCGAGGTGTGGCCGATGGCCAGCAGCCTGCGGACAGGATCGTGCGGTGCGCGCGGCAGCGGGCCGTCGTCGGCCGACTGCCGCAGTACGTCGATGAGTTCGGCCCTGACCCGGCCGGCGGCGGCCTCGGTCAGCGTCGCGTGGGAGACGTCGGTGGTCCGTCCGCGGTGCGCGTCGAGGACGGCGCGCACGGCGGGGACGAGTCCGGTGGGTGCGGCTCCGGGCAGGGCCGCGACGAAGGTGAGGCCGGTGAGGAAGTCGTCGCCGGCCGGGGTGAGGCCGGGGCCGAGGCCGAGCAGGGCGAGGACGCCGCGCCGGATCTCCGCGTCGCCCTCGCCGTGGCGCAGTGCGGTGAGCAGTTCCGTGCGTCCGGCGTCGAGGGCGCGGGCGACGGCCAAGTCGAGCGGACCGGCGCCGGGGACGGGGCCGAGCATGCCGCCCCGGGGGCCGAACTCCTGGTTGAGCCGGTCGAGTCGGTCCGCGATGCGGGCGAGCGCGCCCGGGGCCAGATCGGCGAGGGACGGGGGCGTGGCGTGCCAGGCCCGCGCGCCGGTGCTGGTCACGAGCAGCGCGCGAGTCCCGGAGCCGAACTCCAGATTCCCGGATGCGAACACCATGTGCTCGCCGGCGGTCAGTGCGGTGCCGGTCCAGTCGGCGAGGTCGACGACGAGGGTGCGCGGAGCGTCGCCGCCGTCGCGGGCGGCGAGCGTGACGAGCAGGCCGTCGGGGGTGAGCAGGTTGACGACGCGGGTGAAGACGGAGTGGACCCGGCCCTGTCCGGTCGTCGCGCGCAGCAGGTCCAGGAGTTCGGCGTCGCCGGAGAGCGCCGAGACCGTTTGCGCCCCGGCCGATCGGTCACCGCGCATGGCGTCGCGCCCCCTTCATCCTTCGGCCAGCACCGGCGTGCGAGCTCTTCCGACGGTCCCCTCTGCGGAACACCCACCTTGGTATACCATTCGCCGTCTCGTAGGCGAACACCTGTAGCCGCACTTCTCAGCAAGGGACATCACCATGCGCATCGTCGTCGCTCTCGGAGGCAACGCTCTGGCCAGGCGCGGGGAGCCGATGACGGCCGACCGGCTGCGCGCCAACGTCCGCGGGGCCTGCCAGGCGCTGGCCGGTCTGGCCCGGGAGCACGAGGTCGTCATCACGCACGGCAACGGCCCGCAGGTCGGCCTGCTCGCCCTGCAGAACCTGGCCTATCAGGACGTCGCCGCCTACCCGCTGGACATCCTCGGCGCCGAGACCCAGGGCATGATCGGCTATGTCATCCAGCAGGAGCTGTCCAACGCCCTGGCCGGCGAGCGCGAGGTGGCCGCCCTCGTCACCACGACCGAGGTGGACGAGGCCGACCCGGCCTTCGAGCGGCCGACCAAGCTGATCGGCCCGACCTACTCGGCGCAGGACGCCGCCGAGGCCGCGGCCGAGTACCGCTGGACGATCGCCAAGGACGGCGGCGCGTTCCGCCGCGTCGTGCCGTCCCCGCACCCGCTGCGCATCATGCAGGCACCGCTGGTCGGCACGCTGCTCGACCACGGCACGCTGGTCGTCTGCGTGGGCGGCGGCGGGGTCCCGGTGCGCACCGACTCGCGCGGGCGCCAGATCGGGATGCAGGCCGTGGTGGACAAGGACGCGGCGAGCGCCGCGCTCGCCGCGGACCTGCGGGCGGACATGCTGATCATGCTGACCGACGGCGACTTCGTCAGCGAGAACTGGGGCACGCCGCAGCAGCGCGACATCCTCACCGCCTCCCCCGAGGGGCTGGCCGCCATGCAGTTCGCCGAGGGGTCGATGCAGCCGAAGGTCGAGGCCGCGGTCCGGGTGGCCAGGGCCGGCGGACGCGCCCTGATCGGCCCGCTCGACCGCCTCGACGACCTGCTGGCCCGCGAGGTCGGCACGGAGATCCGGGCCGACGTGCCCGGCGACGTCGTCTTCGTCGGCGCCTGACCCGAGACCCCGGCACCGTCCGGTATACCAAGCAGCGATCCCGCCCCCGTACAGCGACGGACGTCGTCGGGGCGGTACCGACAGGAGAGGAGCACCGCCACGGTGCGCAGGAACCCGCCGGACGCACCCCCTCGGACCGCCCCGCCCGGCCGGGCGGGCCCGCTCGCCGCACTGCGCGCGAGCCGGGAGTTCCGCGCCCTGTGGGTCTCCAACGTGTTCTTCTTCGGCGGGGCGTGGACCCAGACGATGGTGCTGGGCTGGATCGTCTTCGACACCACCGGCTCGGAGTTCCTGCTCGCGGTCTTCACCGCGGTGCGGCTCGCCCCGATGCTGCTCGGGCCACTGGCCGGAGTGCTGTCCGACCGTCACGATCGCGTACGTTTGCTGACGCTCGCGTGCGGCTGGGCTCTGGGCGCCGCCGTTCTGCTGTCGGCCCTCGAGTCGACGGGCCGGGTGCCGTACTGGGCGCTGGTCCTCGGCGGCCTCGCCATCGGTCTGGCCCAGTCCCCGTCGCAGCCCGCCCGCTCGGCGCTGGTCCTCTCCTTGGTCGGACGCCGTCACCTGAGCAACGCCAACGCCCTCAACGCCATGGCGATGAACATGACCCAGGTGCTGGGTCCGGCCCTGGGCGGCGCCCTGATCAGCGCCTTCGGCGCCGCGGCCGCACTGTGGATCTCCGCGTGCTGGTACGGGCTGTCGCTGCTCGCCCTGCGGCCGCTGCGCCGGGCCCGTGGGTCGCGCGGCGCCGAACCCCCGCGCACCGAGGAGTCGTTGCGCGTCATGCTCGTCGGCGGCGTGCGTCACATCCTGCGCAGCCGGCTGGCCACGGGCGTCCTCGGCGTCACTCTCGCCGCGAACGTGCTGCTGTGGCCCATCTACCAGGCGTTCATGCCGGTGTTCGCGCAGCAGTCACTGGGGCTCGACGCCGACGGCCTGGGGTGGCTGCTCACGTGCGGGGGCGTCGGCGGGCTCGTCGGTTCGACCGTCATCGCCGCGCTCGGCGACTTCCCCTTCAAGGGCGGCCTGTTCGTGTTCGGTACGGCGGGCTGGGCGGCCCTGTGGGCGGCGTTCGCGCTGTCGCACCAGGTGGCGGTGTCGTTCGCGCTGATGGCGGGGATCGGGCTGCTCAGTGCGGCGTTCGGCGTGCTCCAGACGACCTTGCTGCTGATGACGACCGAACCGGCTGTGCAGGGAAGGGCGTTGGGGGTGCAGGAACTCGCCATCGGCGTCATGCCGCTGTCCTCGCTCGTCCTCGGCGTCTCGGCCCAGTACGCGGGCGTGGCCGCGACCACGTTCGTCAGCGCCCTGATCCTCGTCGCGTTCCTGGCCGCTCTCGCGGTGCGGATGCCGGCGCTGTGGCGCTACCGCGGCGTCTGAACAGGCTGCCCGCGCTGATGCGCCACGGCCTCCACCTCGCTGGTCGCCAAATGCCGTTCCGCCAGCTCCTCGACGCTCCGTACGTCCCGCGCCTCGATCGCCCGGTACAGCTCCTCGTGCTCGTCGGCCACGGCACCGAAGTCGTCGTGCTGGCCGAGCAGCCAGCGCATCCGGCTGCGCAGCGTCCCGTTGAGCTCGCTCAGCAGCGCGTTGTCGGCGAGGTCGGTGACCGTCTCGTGGAAGTCGGCCGCCGCGTTCCGGGCCCGGGGGCCGTCGCCCTGCGCGGCGGCGTCCAGTTCGGCGTCGAGGTCGGCGCGGAGCCTGGCCAGTCCGGCCCGGGTGCGGCGCTGCGCGGCGAGCCGGAATCCCAGGACCTCGAGCGCCGAGCGCACCTCGCCGAGGTCGGCGATGTCGGAGGGCGTGAACTCGCGCACCACGGCCCAGGTGCGCGGGCGCGGTGTCACCAGGCCCTCGCCCGCCAGGTCGCGCAGGGCGTCCCGGACCGGGAGCCGGCTCACCCCCAGTTCCTGGGCGATCTCCCGCTCGACCAGCTTGCTGCCCGGCGCCCGCGTCCCCTCGATGATCTGATCGCGCAGCGTGCGCATGACACGGTCCGACTCCGGGGTGAACTCCTCAGCGCCTGTCATGCCGTCATTGTCCCATCGCAGGTCACGGCCCTGGCCCGGGACCACGACCGAGTCCGCGCAGGCGTCCGCCCGCCGCCTTCGGGGCGGCGGGCGGACGGTTGGACCCGGCCGGATCGAGCGCTCAGGCGCTCACGCCTTGTCCTGCATGGCGCTGCGGGCCGGGTTCGCCTGCTGGTCGGCCTTGGGGTCCTTCTGGTCCGCCTTGGCGCGCACGCCCTGCTCGATGCGCTCCCCGATGGACTTGTCGATGTTCGACCAGTAGGTGAAGGCCCTGGCCAGGACCGGCTCGCTCACCCCGTTGAGGAGGTGGCCGACGACGTTGTCCACGAGACGGTCGCGGGCGGCGTCGTCGAAGACCTCGCGCACCAGGGTGCCCGCCTGCCCCCAGTCGTCGTCCTCGGCGTGATCGACGTAGGCGGCGCGGGTGATGTCGCCGTCCGCCTGCCAGCTGGGCGGGGCGTAGCGTTCGGTGTCGGCCGCCGGGCCGCCCTTCGAGTTCGGCGCGTACACCGGGTCCTCCGTCTTGCGGAACGCCATGGCCCCGTCCTTGGAGTACGTGTGCACCGGCGCCACGGGGGCGTTGACCGGCAGCTGCTGGTAGTTGGCGCCGATCCGGTACCGGTGCGCGTCGGCGTAGGAGAACAGCCGGCCGAGCAGCATCCGGTCGGGGCTCGGGCCGATGCCGGGGACCAGGTTGTTCGGCTGGAACGCCGCCTGCTCGATCTCGGCGTGGTTGTCGGTGGGGTTGCGGTCGAGGGTCATCCTGCCGACCTCGATCAGCGGGTAGTCCGCGTGCGGCCACACCTTGGTCAGGTCGAACGGGTTGAAGCGGTAGTCCGCCGCGTCCTCGTACGGCATGACCTGCACGTGCAGCGTCCAGCTCGGGTACTCCCCGTCGCGGATGTGCTCGAAGAGGTCCCGGGTGTGGTAGTCGGTGTCGGCCGCGGCCATCTGGTCACCCTCGTCCTGGGTGAAGAACTCGATGCCCTGGTCCGTCTTGAAGTGGTACTTCACCCAGAACCGCTCGCCCTGGGCGTTGATCCACATGTACGTGTGCGAGGTGTAGCCGTTCATGTGGCGCCAGCTGCGCGGGATGCCCCGGTCCCCCATCAGCCAGGTGACCTGGTGGGCGGATTCCGGCGAGAGGGTCCAGAAGTCCCACTGCATGTCGTGGTCGCGGAGGTTGTTGTCCGCCCGGCGCTTCTGGGACCGGATGAAGTGCTGGAACTTCATCGGGTCCTTGATGAAGAAGACGGGCGTGTTGTTCCCCACCATGTCGTAGTTGCCCTCGGTGGTGTAGAACTTCACCGCGAATCCGCGCGGGTCGCGCCAGGTGTCGGGGCTCCCGCGCTCGCCCGCGACGGTCGAGAACCGGGCGACGAGATCGGTCCTGGTCCCCGGCTGGAACAGGGCGGCCTTCGTGTACGCGCTGACGTCCGCCGTCACCTCGAAGCGGCCGAAGGCGCCGCTGCCCTTGGCGTGCGGCTGCCGCTCCGGAATCCGCTCCCGGTTGAACTGGGCCATCTGCTCGATCAGATAGGAGTCCTGCAGAAGAATCGGGCCACCGGCGCCGACCGTGAGCGAGTGCTCATCGCTTTCGACCGGGATTCCGGCGTCCGTAGTGGTCGCTTTGCCTGTGACGTCACTCATGGGAAACGCGTGCCTTTCGATGGGGATGTTGTCCGCGCCTCGTGGGCCGCGCCGCCTCTGCGGCCGGGCGGCCCTTCGCCGAGAGGCGTCTCCTCCGCGCTCGGGGGCGTACGGAACGCCCCGGCAGCTCTTCCATCCTGCGGCCCCTTCGACGAGACGGCCATTTGTCAGGAATCACATCTTTGGACCCCACTCCTGAATGGGGCCACCCTCCGGCTGTCCGAGCGAAGCGTCTCTAAACGGATGGTCTCGGCACGTCTGGGTACCCGGCTGCCCCGGCGGGGGCCGAACGGCCCCTGTTCCGGCGGGAGGTTCCGTCGACAATGAAGACGAAGGCCCGGCCGGCACCGACAACCGCCCGGGCCACGAGGTTCGCTTCGGCAGTGAGGCGGACGGCAGCCGGGGCACCGCGGGACCACGCCGGAACACCGGGCGTGCGCGGGCCCCGGCTTTCGCCGTTGCCTCACGACGATTTCTCTGACTAAAGTCAGAGAATGACGACGGATGCGACAGAGATCGATCAGGTGCGCCGTTTCAACCGCACCGTCACCGAACGCGTGGGCGTGCTGCACGACCGCTACCTGGGGCGGGACCGGCCGATCGGCGAGGCACGGCTGCTGTGGGAGATCGGCGACGAGGGCCAGGACGTACGGAAGGTGCGGGAGCGGCTCGGACTCGACTCGGGGTACGTCAGCAGGCTGCTGCGCGCACTGGAGGCCGACGGCCTGGTCACCGTGGAGCCGCTGCCCCGGGACCGGCGGGTACGCACCGTCCGGCTCACCGGAGCGGGCCGCGCGGAGCGCGCCGCGCTCGACGGCCGCAGCGACGAGCTGGCCGCGTCCCTGCTGGCCCCGCTGAACACCGCGCAGCGCACCCGGCTCGTCGCCGCCATGGCGGAGGTCGACCGGCTGCTGACGGCGGCGACGGTCACCCTGGACACGGTCGACCCGGACCATCCGGACGCCCGGAACTGCCTGTTCTCGTACTTCTCCGAGCTCCAGGAGCGCTTCGACACCGGCTTCGACCCGGCCCGCAGTCTGCTGCCCGACGCCGGTGAGCTCCGGCCGCCGCGCGGCCTGTTCCTCGTCGCGCGGCTGCACGGCGAGGCCGTCGGCTGCGCCGGACTGAAGCTCCCCGCCGACGCGCCGGCCGAGGTCAAGCGCATGTGGATCGCCCCGCACGCCCGGGGCCTCGGCCTGGGCCGTCGCTTCCTCGCCGAACTGGAGGCACTGGCCGCCGGGCACGGGCGGGAGGTGCTGCGTCTGGACACCAACAAGGTCCTCGACTCCGCGATCGGGCTCTACCGGTCGGCCGGGTTCCAGGAGGTTCCGGCCTTCAACGACGAGCCGTACGCGCATCTGTGGTTCGAGAAGCGCGTCACGGCGGCGGGCGCGGGCTGAGACCGTCGGCCGCAGGGTCACCCGGCCGACGCGCGGACGAGCCGGGCCACCTGTTCCGTGGGCAGCGCCGGTGCGTGGTGGCCTCGTACGCCCGTGACCGGGTGCGCCGCGAACAGCGAGGCGAGCACGGCTTCTTCGGTGGCCTCGGCCGCGGCCCGGAAGAGCAGGTCCATCAGGGGACCGTGCTCCGCGACGGCGGACGCGTCGCGGACCGGTCCCTGTGGGGTGTGCGGGGTGCGCTGGGCCGTCGACCAGGCGAGCGCGTACTCGCCGCTGCCGTGCTGGACGATGCCGCCGGTCCTGGCGAGTCCGACCGTGGTCCGCTTGGCGATGCGCCGCAGTTGCCGGGCGTCGGCCGGGGCGTCCGTGGCGACGAGGGCGACGCACGATCCGGCGCCGCGCGCGAACTCCGCCTGTTCCGCAGCCTGTTCGGGGGTGATCGTGCGGCCGACCGGGACTCCGGTGACGGTCAGGTCGGCGGCGCTGCCGAAGTTGGCGAGGACCAGCGCGCCCACGGTCCAGCGGATGCCGTCCCCGGCGTCGACGACGCGCGAACCGGAGCCGATGCCCGCCTTCCAGCCGAAGGAGACCATGCCGGTGCCCGCACCGACCGCCCCCTCGGTGACGGGCGCGTCGGTCGCCGCGTCGAGGGCTGCCCGCACATGTCGCGGACGTACGTGCAGGCCGCGGATGTCGTTCAGCCAGCCGTCGTTGCACTCGAACACGGCCGGGTTGACGGTGCCCGTGGTCGTGCCGATCTCGGGGTGCCCGTCCAGCGCGTGCCGGACGAGTCCCTCGAAGGCGGCTCCGACGCCGAGGGTGTTGGTGAGGGCCAACGGGGTCTCCAGGACGCCGAGTTCGGCGATCTGGCTGAGCCCCGCGGCCTTGCCGAAGCCGTTGACGACCTCCAGGCCCGCCGCGGGTTTGTCGCGGAACACGGAGCCGGGTGCCGGGACGACGACGGTGACCCCGGTGCGCACCGGCAGCTCGGCGTCGTCGTGGGCGAGCGTGACGTGGCCGACGCGGACGCCCGGTACGTCGGTGAGGGAGTTCGCAGGGCCGGGAGGCAGCACGCCCGGGGCGATGCCCAGATCCCGGGGGCGGGGGCGGACGTCGGGGCGGTTTCCGGGGTGAGGTGTCATGGCGCGATACGTCGTCCTTGCGGCTGGGTTCGGCCCCCGCCGGCGGGAAAGGGCGACCGTCGGCGACCGTCGAACTGTGGACAGGCGTACATGATCTTCTGTCAACGTGGGACGGCTGTCGACAGTCCGACGGCCCCGGCGTTCGCGCGCCGGGCCACGCAACCCATCGGAGGAGCAGCCATGACCGCCTCGCAACGCCGACCCGCCGCAGACACCGCCCACGAGGTGCTTGCCGAAGTGTGGCGCGGTGACTTCCTGGAGTCCGTGCACCACGGATCGGTCGTGGCGCTCGCCGCCGACGGCCGTACCGTCATGAGCGCGGGCCCGGTCGACGCCCCCATGTATCCGCGCTCCGCCAACAAGCCGTTGCAGGGCGTCGGCATGGCGCGGGCGGGGCTCGCTCTCGACGGTGAGCTGCTCGCTCTCGCCTGTGCCAGCCACTCGGGCGAGGACTTCCATCTAACCGGAGTGCGGCGGATCCTCGCGGACGCGGGACTGACAGAGGATTCCCTGCGCTGCACGGCGGACCTGCCCCTCGGCGCCGGGGCGCAGGCCGCGCGGCTCGCCGCCGGGCAGGGTCCGACGAGGATCGCCATGAACTGCTCGGGAAAGCACGCCGCGATGCTCGCCACCTGTGCCGCCGCGGGCTGGCCGGTCGAGACCTACCTCGATCCCGGCCACCCGCTCCAGCGGGCCCTGCGCGACACGCTGGAGGAACTGGCCGGCGAGAACTCGGCCGCGGTCGGCGTGGACGGCTGCGGCGCTCCCCTGTTCGCGCTCACCCTCACCGGCCTGGCCCGTGCCTTCGCCCGGATCGCGACCGCGCCCGTGGACAGCCACGAGCACCGGGTGGTCACGGCCATGAGCGCCCACCCCGAGTACGTCGGCGGCACCGGCCGCGATGTCACGACGCTGCTGCGGGCGCTGCCCGGGGCCGTCGCCAAGGACGGTGCCGAGGGCGTCTACGCGCTGGCCCTGCCGGACGGTTCGGCCGTCGCCCTGAAGATCGCCGACGGCGGCCCGCGGCCCCGGTCCGTCGTGCTGACCGCGGCGCTGCGCCACATCGGAGTGGACGTCGACGCCGACCCGCGCCTCGCCGCGCTCACCGAGGTCCCGGTCCTCGGCCACGGCGAACCGGTCGGTGCCGTACGGGCCTCGGCGCTCCTCGACCCAGCCTGAGGCGTCTCACCGTTCCCCCACCGATGCGCTGCCGTTCGCCGCAGCCGGTGCCTCGACGGCGACGAGGTGCGGGTGTGCGACATGAACGGCATGAACGGCATGAACGGCTTCCACCACGGTGAGGGGAGAGCGGCGAGCCCGACGACGCGTACGTCCGGCTGCGCCGCGAGGGCTCGGGGGCGCGCAGGATCCGGCGCCCGGCGGCTGTGCGCCGCGCGTCCCGGTGGGCCGGCGCGTCGGCGGACTTCTCCTCGACGGGAACCGAACCCGACCGGCGACGGCACGTGCGGGAAGGCCGGTCGGCCCCGGCACCGGCTCCCCGTGTCGACAGTCAGGGGCTCCTTCTGCGCCCCGGTCGTCGTACGCCTCGACCGCTCAGGGCCGGTGAGGCAGGCGGCTCCGCGTCAGCGTCAGCCCCCGGTGCTCTCCCGCACGATCACCTCGTGCCCGACCACATGGTCCTGCAACGGCCCGCCGTCGGCATCGTCGATCCGGTCGACGAGCAGGGCCACCGCGGCCCGGGCGATCTCCTTCTTGTCCGGGGCCACCGTCGTCAGGGTGGGCACGCTGAACCGGGACGCCTCGATGTCGTCGAAGCCGACCACGTCGATGTCCTTCGGCACGCTCACGTCCTTCTCGTGCAGGGCCCGCAGCGCGCCCAGGGCGAGATGGTCGTTGAGGCACAGCAGCGCGTCCGGCGGGGTGTCCCGCTCGAGGAGCTCCGCGGCGGCCCGGGCGCCGTCCTGCCAGTGGTAGGCGTCCACCCCGATCACGAGGTCGCTGTCGAAGGGGACATGGGCCGCTTTCAGGGCCGCCCGGTGGCCGTCCGTGCGCAGGCGGTCGGTCCCCTGCCGGCCCCGGACCCGGCCGCCGACCACCGCGATCCGGCGGCGGCCGCGCGCCAGCAGGTGTTCGGTGGCGTCGCGCGCGGCCCGCACGTTGTCGATGGCGACGTGGTCCGTGCTGCCCTCCGCGGGCCGCTCGCCGAGCAGGACCACGGGCAGCCGTCGGTCGCGGGTGGCGAGGTCCCGGGGCTGCAGAGCGAGCGGGCTGAGGATGATCCCGTCGGAGAACTGCGCGTCGAAGCCGTGCAGCGCGGCCAGTTCACGCTCGCGCGAGCCGCCGGTCTGATGCAGCAGCACCGTTCTGCCGTGCCGGTCGGCCTCCGTCATCACGTGCTTGGCCAGCTCGGAGAAGTAGGCGACGTCGAGTTCGGGGACGGCGAGGGTGATCATGCCGGTGCGGCCCTGTCGCAGCTGACGGCCCGCGATGTTGACCCGGTAGCCGAGGGCGTCGATCGCCTCCCGGACGGCCTCGCGGGTCCGGTCGGAGACATGCTCGAAGTTGTTGATCACGTTGGAGACCGTCTTGGGCGAGACACCCGCGTACTCCGCAACGTCCTTGATCCTGGGTCTGGCCGCCACGCTGTCCATTCCTTCCGTCTGCCGTCCGCGATCGTACCGAGCATCACGAATAGGTTTCGGGCCGGATCCCGCCCCGCTCCACATATTTACAACGATGTAATCGCCATGGTGCCATGAGCCGCGCACCGACTGGCACCGCATTGACCCGGCAAGGAGCACCATGCCTGTCCCCCGTCCCGAGTACCCGCGACCGCAGTTCGCCCGCGACGCCTGGCTGAATCTCAACGGCACCTGGCAGTTCGAGATCGACCGGTCCGACACGGGCCTCGAACGCGGCCTGCGGGAGCGGGAGTTGTCCGACCGCATCACCGTGCCGTTCTGCCCGGAGTCGGAGCTGTCCGGGATCGGCGAGACGGACTTCCTGGAGGCGGTCTGGTACCGGCGCACGGTCACGGTGCCCGCCGACTGGGCGGACGCCCGGGTGCTGCTGCACTTCGGCGCGGTGGACCACGACGCGACGGTGTGGGCGAACGGCACCGAGGTCGCCCGGCACCGCGGCGGCTTCACCCCCTTCACCGCGGACCTCGGCGACATCGCCGCTCCGGGCGAGGAGCTGACGCTCGTCGTCCGGGCCCGCGACACCCGGCACGGCCCGCAGGCCCGCGGCAAGCAGGCGACCTGGTACGCCAACTCGCACTGCCACTACACCCGCACCACCGGCATCTGGCAGACGGTGTGGCTGGAGCCGGTGCCGCGCGCGGTCGCCCTGCGGCGGCCCCGGATCACCCCGGACCTGGCCTCGGGCAGCTTCCACCTGGAGCTGCCGCTGACGGGCAACGCCCCGGGCCACCGGGTGCGGGCGACTCTCGCCGACGAGCAGGGGACGATCGTCACCGCCGAGGCCCGCGCCGACCTGGACCTCGGCCCGCGGCTGGTCCTGACCGTGCCCGCGGACCGGCAGCGCGTGTGGTCACCGGCCGACCCGCACCTGTACGACCTGACCTTCGAGATCGTCGACGCCGAGGGCGCGCCGGTGGACCGCGTGACCTCGTACGCCGGTCTGCGCTCGGTCTCGATCGACGGCAAGCGGCTGCTCCTCAACGGTGAGCCGGTCTTCCAGCGGCTCGTCCTCGACCAGGGCTACTACCCGGACGGCCTGATGACGGCGCCGAGCGACGCCGACCTCGTCCGCGACATCGAACTCGGCCTCGCCGCGGGCTTCAACGGCGCGCGGCTGCACCAGAAGGTCTTCGAGGAGCGGTTCCTGTACCACGCGGACCGGCTGGGCTACCTGGTGTGGGGCGAGTTCGGCGACTGGGGCTGCGAGGTCGGCGTCCGCGACGACAACCAGCGGCCCGACGCCAGTTACGTCGCCCAGTGGCTGGAGGCCGTCGAGCGGGACTACTCGCACCCGTCGGTCATCGGCTGGTGCCCGCTCAACGAGACGTACCAGAACCTGCACGACCGCATCACCCAGCTCGACGACGTCACGCACGCGATGTTCCGGGCCACGAAGCAGGCCGACGGCACCCGCCCGGTGATCGACGCCTCCGGGTACGCGCACCGGGTGCCGGAGACCGACGTGTACGACTCGCACTGCTACGAGCAGGACCCGGCGGTGTTCGCGAAGACGATGCGCGGCCTCGCGGAGAACCGCCCGTACCTCAACACCGGCCCCGACGACCGCGTCTGGTCGGTCCCGTACAACGGACAGCCGTACTTCTGCAGCGAGTTCGGCGGCATCTGGTGGGACGCGGCGGCAGCCGCCGAGGCGGCCGGCAATGTGCTCGACGACTCCTGGGGCTACGGCGAACGGCCGCGCAGCGCACAGGAGTTCGTCGAGCGGTTCACCGGGCTGACCGGCGTCCTGCTCGACGACCCGGACATGTTCGGCTACTGCTACACGCAGCTCACGGACGTCTTCCAGGAGCGCAACGGCGTCTACCGCTTCGACCGCGGCGAGAAGGTCGACACGGCCCTGCTGCGGGCGGCCCAGCTGCGCGCGGCCGCCTTCGAGAACGTGAACTAGCTCAGCCAGTCCTCTCGCTTACATCGATGTATGACTGTGGGCGGCGGTGTCGGGACGACCCCGCCGCCCACCGGGAAGGAGCCTCATGACCGGCACACCCGCCCCCGTCGGTCGCCCCGCGCTCACCAGACGCCGCGCCCTGACGGCCGCGCTCGCCGCCGGGGCCTCGGTCCTCGGCGCGGGCGCGCTCAGCGGCTGCGGCAGCGCGCTGGCCGCGGGCGACGGCACGGTCCACCTGTGGGACCTGTTCCAGGGAGCCGACGGCGGCCTGCTCAACGACATGGTGCGCAAGGCGCGGCGCGACATGCCGGGCACGCACATCGAGCGCACCGTCCTGGAGTGGGGCACCCCCTACTACACGAAGCTGGCCATGGCGTCGGCGGGCGGGCGCGGCCCGGACGTCGCCATCGCGCACATGTCACGGCTCGCGGGCTACGCGCCGACCGGGCTCGTGGACCCGTGGGACATGGATCTGCTCGCCGAGTTCGGCGTCCACCGGGACGACTTCGCCGACGCGGTGTGGGAGCGGACGCAGTACGACGGCGCGACGTACGCGATCCCGCTCGACACCCACCCCTTCATCGTGTTCTTCCACCCGGAGCCGACGAAGAAGGCCGGTCTGCTGAAGGCGGACGGCACGCTGGACCTGGACGCGTTCTCGTCGCCGGAGAAGTTCCTCGCCGCCGGGCGGGAGCTGGCGAAGGCGTCCGGCAAGGAGGGCATCTCCTTCGGGTACGTCAACGACACCGCGCAGGGCTGGCGGCTCTTCTACGGTCTGTACAAGCAGACGGGCGGCGTCTTCGACCTGCCGCCCGGCGGGCCCGCGAAGGTGGACCTGGACCGGATGGCCGAGGTCATCTCCTTCATGGCCAAGCTGGTCGACGGCAAGGCCAACCCCAGGCGGCTCGACTACAACGCGAGCGTCGCCGCGTTCACCAACCGGCAGACGGCGATGGCACTGTCCGGCGAGTGGGAGCTCGGTACGTTCCGCAGCGCGGACAAGAAGGTGGACGCCGCACCCTTCCCGACGGTCTTCGGCACCCCGGCGATCTACGCCGACTCGCACTCGTTCGTGCTCCCCCACCGCGACGACCCCGACGCCGGGCACCGCCGCCGCACGCACCAGGCCGTGGCGGCGCTGCTGAAGGCGGGCCAGACCTGGGCGACGGCCGGGCACATCCCCGCGTACACACCGGTCACCCGCACCGAGGCGTACGCCGGACTGCTGCCGCAGGCCCACTACAAGTCGGCCGCCTCGCAGGTGGTCCTCGACCCGGCGGCCTGGTTCGTCGGCGCGGGCTCCGACTTCCAGAACGCCATGTCGCAGGTGCTCCAGCAGGCCCTGCTCGACGGTCTGTCCCCGGACCGTGCGGCGCGCGCGATGGTGCGCCGCGTCAACACCTTCCTCTCCAAGCCCAGCCCGGCCTGACACTTCCTGGAGGCACAACGATGTCCTCTCCGCACGTCTCACCCCGGCCGGGACCGCCGTCGCTGCGCCGGCTGCTGCCCCCGGGCCTGCTCTTCGCCCTCCCCTTCCTCGTCCTGTTCGCCGTGTTCCTGCTGTGGCCGCTCGGCCAGGGCCTGTGGATGGCGCTCACGGACCGGGCCCTGTCCGCGCACGCCCCGTCCTTCGTCGGTCTCGACAACTTCGGCGAGGCGTTCGGGGACGCGGAGATGTGGCGGGCCCTGTGGCACACCGTGCTGTTCACGCTGATCTCGACCGTCCCGCTGGTCGTGGTGGCGCTCGGCATGGCGCTGCTCGTGCACACCGGGCTGCCGGGCCAGTGGGTGTGGCGCCTGGCGTTCTTCGCGCCGTACCTGCTGCCGGTCGGCGTCGTCGGCCTGCTGTGGCTGTGGCTCTACCAGCCCGATCTGGGCGTCTACAACCACCTCCTGGGCGCCGTCGGCCTCGACCAGGTGGCCTGGCTGAGCGACGAGTCGGTGGCGCTGTGGGCGATCGCGCTGACGACCCTGTGGTGGACGGTCGGCTTCAACTTCCTGCTCTACCTGGCCGCCCTCCAGTCGATCCCCGACCACCTGTACGAGGCCGCGGCCATCGACGGCGCGGGTGCCTGGCGGCGCCTGTTCTCCATCACGCTGCCGCAGCTCGGCCGGATCACGACGGTCATCACCGTGCTGCAGCTCCTGGCCTCCCTGAAGGTCTTCGACCAGGTGTACCTGCTGACGAAGGGCGGCCCGAACAACTCGACGCGGCCGGTCGTCGAGTACATCTACGACGTCGGCTTCACCGGCTACCGGCTCGGCTACGCGTCGGCGATCAGCTACATCTTCTTCGCCCTCGTCCTGCTCGCCTCCGCCGCCCAGTTCGCCGTACTCCGCCGCCGGGAGAAGTGACATGACGACCACCACCGACGCCCCCGTCCGCCCCGCCCGGCAGCGCATCGTTCCCGTACGCCCGCCGCGCCGCCCGGCCGGCGGAACCGGCCGGACGACCACGAACCTGACGCTCGGCGCGGGCCGCACCACGCGCGTCCTCGCCCTGCTGGTCCTCGTGGTCGCCGCCCTGATCTGGCTGCTGCCGATGGCGTGGGCGCTCCTCACGGCCTTCAAGTCGGAGGCGGACGCCAGTGATCCGGTGCACTGGATCTGGCCGCGGCACGGCTTCACCGTCCAGGCGTTCAGCACCGTGTGGGAGCGCGGCGACCTGCCGCTGTGGATGCTCAACAGCTTCCTGATCTCCGTCGCCGTCACCGTGATCACCGTGCTGGTCTCGGCGATGGCCGGCTACGCCTTCTCGCGCACCCTGTTCGCCGGCCGCAAGTGGCTGTTCACGCTGACGATCGCGGCGGTGCTCGTGCCGCCGCAGATCCTGATCGTGCCCTGGTTCGAGCAGATGCTGACGCTGCATCTGCTCGACACGTACGCGGCGGTGATCCTGCCGCAGACCGTGGCGCCCGTGATGGTGTTCATCCTGAAGAAGCACTTCGACTCGCTCCCCGTCGAGCTGGAGGAGGCGGCCCGGATCGACGGCGCGGGACACTGGCGGGTCTTCTGGTCGGTGCTGCTCCCGCTGTCCCGGCCGATGCTCGCGGCCGTCGCGATCTTCGTGTTCATCGGCGCGTGGAACAACTTCCTGTGGCCGTTCGTGTCCACGTCCGACCCGTCCCTGATGACGCTGCCGGTCGGCATCACCACGGTGAAGGACGCGTACGGGATCCAGTACGCGCAGTCGATGGCCTCGGCCGTGCTCGCCGCACTGCCCCTCGTCGCCGTGTTCGTCTTCTTCCAGCGGCACATCGTCAAGTCCGTGGCGACGACCGGCCTGGGCGGGCAGTAGCCGCGCACATCTGCGGCAACTCCTGTCCCGGTGTGCCCCGTTGACACCGCCCCGATCCCTTCCCTACGGTCCTGGAGCCCCGGGACTTACATCGATGTAAGGAGCCGCTCGTGCGCGCACGGTCCCGTACCGCCCTCGTCCCCGCACTCCTCGCGCTGCTCGCGGGACTGGCCTGCAGTCCGCGGGCCTCCGCCCATCAGGAGCCCGCCGAACGGCCGGCGGCCTCCGTGGCCGCGAGCGGCACCTTCCGCAATCCGCTGAACACCGGCCCCGATCCGTTCGTGACCTATGCGAACGGGGCCTACCACCTGACCACCACCCAGGGCGACAGCATCAAGATGTGGAGTTCGCCGTCCCTGGCCACGCTGCTCGACGCCGATCCGAAGACGGTGTGGACGGACACCGACGCCTCGCGCAACCAGCACATCTGGGCGCCGGAGTTCTACCGCTTCAACAACCACTGGTACCTGTACTACACGGCCGACGACGGCACGGACGACCACCACCGGCTCTTCGTCCTGGAGTCGTCGGGCGACGACCCGACCGGCCCGTACCACTTCAAGGCGAAGCTCGCCCCGCCCAACCACACCGGCGACTTCGCGATCGACCCGGGCATCCTCCAGCACAACGGCAAGCTGTACCTCGCGTACAGCGGCATCAATCCGTACCAGCACAACGGGCTGAACATCGCGCCGATGTCGAACCCGTACACCGTCTCGGGCGACGCGGTCGCGATCGACGCCGCCGGGGGCTGCCCCGAGGTCCGCGAGGGCCCCGAGTTCCTGAACCGCAACGGCCGTACGTGGATGACGTACTCGACCTGCGACACCGGAAAGCCCGACTACCAGGTCTGGATGATGTCCCTTCCGGACAACGCCGATCCGCTCGTCCCGGGCAACTGGACGCAGCGCTCGGGCCCGGTCTTCTCCCGCGCGGACGCCCGCGGCGTGTTCGGCCCCGGGCACCACGCCTTCTTCACCTCGCCCGACGGCACCGAGGACTGGCTGGTCTACCACGCCAAGACCACGTCCACGAACACGTACTCCAACCGCACGACCCGCGCGCAGAAGATCTCCTGGAACGCCGACGGCAGCCCGAACCTCGGTACGCCGCTGGCGATGGGCGCGACCCAGAACCTGCCGTCCGGCGACCCCGGATCCGGCAACTACTGGATCAACGACGACAGCCGGACCAGCGGCACCGGCGGCGTGGCGTACACCGGGACCTGGAACTCGGGCACCGGCTGCGCCGCACAGTGCTTCTGGGGCGACGACCACTGGAGCGACAAGGCGGGCAACACGGCGACGTTCACCTTCACCGGTACCCGGATCGCGCTCCTGTCGGTCAAGGACACCGGGAACGGGATCGCGGCGATCAGCGTCGACGGCGGGCCCGAGCAGCGCGCCGACTTCTACGGCGCGATCCGCACCGGCGAGACGCTCCAGTACCTGAGCCCGCGCCTGGCGAGCGGTCCGCACACGCTGCGCGTACGGGTCACCGGCGAGCACAGCGCCGCGTCCACCGGCTCGTTCGTCAGCGTGGACCGCGCGGAGGTCTACAAGGACTGACCTTCCCCGGCCTCACCCCACTCTGCTCACGTCGCTCACTCCCCCTCGAGGTCCGCGTCGATCTCGATCTCCAGCAGGCAGAAGCCGCCGCCGCGGCAGGAGTCGCAGACCTCGCCGTCGCGGCTCCCGCTGCCGTGGCACGCGCCGCACAGGCCGTCGTGCCATGTCGTTCCGTCCAAGGCGTAGTGCGGGCGCGGGTAGTGCGTGTCGGGGAGCACGCACTCCACCTGTGTCTCGGGATGCCGCCGCACACACAGGTCCTGCCCGGAACGCCCCTGCCGTCCGTCCTGGATGATGACTCCTCCGTCGTCGGTCCGTTGTTCCTTCTCCCTTCCCAGGGATAGCACCCGGTACTGACAACGCCGGATCCACCGGAGGTCAGGAGGGGGCCGGCCCGGTACGGACCGCCGTGATCGCCACCGTGAGGTACGGCATCGTGAAGGTGCCGCCGAGTCCGTCGATCACGGCGCCGGTGCGGGCGAGCAGGTCCGCCGCCTGGCGCGGGGTGTGCAGTGCCGCCTCGCCGCTGGTCGTGAGGTGTTCCAGCCAGGCGTCGCGGGTGTAGGGCTGCTCCCAGGCGACCTCCCAGCGTTCGGGTTCGCCGAAGGATCCGGCGGCGCGCAGGCTGTCGACGACCTTCGCGAAGACGGCGCCGTAGGCATCGGGCGCGGAGCGCTTCCAGGGCGTGCGCGGCGCGTCGGGCAGAGCGGCACGGTGGGCGGCGGCGAACGCGTCGGCGAGGTCGTCGGCAGGGCGGTAGACGTTCCACATCAGGGCGATGCGGCCGCCGGGCCGGAGGATGTCCGCCGCTTTCGCCGCGCCCGTCGCGGGGTCGATCCAGTGCCAGGTCTGTCCGGCGACGACCGCGTCGAAGGTACGGCCCGCGGCGTCCCAGGCCTCGAACCCGGCCACCTCCACGGGCAGTCCGCGCCCGCGCGCGAAGGCGGCCATGCGCGCGTCGACGTCGACGCCGAGGACGGTGCAGCCCGCCGCCCGGAACTGGCGCGCGGCGATCCCCGTACCGCATCCCACGTCGAGGACGTCGCCGCCGGGCGCCGCCGCGGCGATCCGCCGGACCAGGGCGTCGGGGTAGCGGGGGCGGGCGCGGTCGTAGCGGGCGGGATCGGTGCCGAACGACTCGGCCATGCCACGGGCCTTGTGCGGTTCGTCCGGACCGTGAACAGGGTTAGTGGGCATGCGCCCACTCTAGGTGGGCACATGCCCACTCGTCTACGGTGGGACCGTCCGACGAAGGAGAGACGCAGGTGCCGACCGGGGTGGCCATCCGCGACGTGCGCGCGCAGTTGTTCGACGCGGCCGAGCGCGTCCTGCTGCGGGACGGCGCCGCCGCGCTCACCAGCCGGGCCGTCACCGACGAGGCGGGCTGCGCCAAGGGCGTGCTGCACCGCCATTTCGCGGACTTCGACGCGTTCCTGTGCGAGCTGATCCTCGACCGGGTCGGCGGGATCGACGCGCGGGGCGAGAGGCTGACGGAGTCGGCCGGAACCGGATCCGTGGTCGCCCACCTCACCGACGCGCTGACCGCCCTCTTCACCCCGGTCGCGTTGGCCCTGGTCACTCTGATCACCTTCCGCGACGGCTTGCGCGCCCGGCTGCGCGCGGCGGGCCGGCCCGGCGTCACGGTGCTCGCGCAGGCCACGCGGGCCCTGATCGCCTATCTCGGCGCCGAGCGGACGGCGGGCAGGATCGCCCCCGCCGCCGATGTCGACACGCTCGCCCTCACCCTGGTCGGCACCGGCCATCTCCTCTTCGCGGGCCGCGACGAGGGCCCGCCCGCCCGCGCGGAGGTCCGCAGGATCGTGGAGTCGGTCATGGCCGGGGCGCTCGTCGACTAACAGCGTCCTCGGCGGCGACCCGGATCCCCCGCGTCACCGCACTCCGCCGACCCTTCGCAGCATGTCCAGGAACTGTTCCCGCTCGGCCGGGGACAGCGGGGCCAGGAGTTCGTCGTTGGCCCGCTGCCCCGCCTTCGTGCACTCCTCGAGTCGCTGTTCGCCCGCCGCGGTGAGGCTCACCGCGTTCTTGCGGCGGTCGGCCGGGTCGGGGGCGCGGACGACGAGGCCGGCGGCCTGGAGGTCGTTGAGCACGCCCACCATGTCCTTCGGGTCGAGCGAGACCGCCCGGCCCAGCTCGGCCTGGGCCACGGGCCCCAGGTCGGCGACAGCCGCGAGGACGACGTGGTGCCACATCCTCATGTCGTGCTCCGCGAGCGCCTCGGCCACCAGGCCGCGCCCGCGGGCCGCGGTTCGGCCGAGAAGCCAGCTCGGAAGGTCGCGGATCCGGCTGGGCGCCGACGGGTTCTCTGCCATACCCAGCAGCTTAGCGAAAAACGTTGGTCCTCCCAATGAAGTTGCCCTACCGTTGGGGTTCCCAATGAATTCGTGAGGCGGAGGGAGCGGGCATGCGGCGCATCCGGTACGAACGCACCGGCGGACCCGAAGAGTTGTTCCAGGAAGAGGTGCCGACGCCGGAACCGGGCGTCGGCGAACTTCTCGTGAGGACGCGGGCGATCGGTGTCACGCTCCCTGTCGTTCGCAAGGTGCGCGAGAGCGCGCAGCCCATCCCGCTCGGCGGGGAACTGGCCGGTGAGGTGGTGCGCGTCGGGGAGGGCGTGAGCGGATACGCGCCGGGTGACCGGGTCACCGGCCTCTGCTTCGGCCACGGGTACGCCGAGTACGCCCTGCTGCACACCACGATGGCCTCACCGGTGCCGGCGGACGCCACCGCCACGGACGCCGTCGCCCTCGTTCGCAGTGGAGTGGTGGCGCTCGGCGCCCTGGAAGCCGCACGTACCGAGAGGGGTGAGTCCGTCCTGGTCACCGCGGCGGCGAGCGGCGTCGGCCATCTCGCCCTGCAACTGGCCCGGTGGAAGGGGGCCGCACGCGTGGTCGCCGCCGTGGGCGACGAGGGCAAGGAGGACTTCGCCCGCTCCCTGGGTGCCGATGCCGTGGTGACCTACGGGCAGCAGGGCTGGGGCGATCCGGTCGACATCGTGCTCGACGCGGTCGGCGGCGCGCTGCTCACCCCCGCCGTCAAAGCCCTCGCGCCGGGCGGACGGCTGGTCGCCTACAGCTCGGGCGGCGGCACCATCGACGCGTACGACCTGCTCGTGGGCGGTAGGTCGGCCATCGGTTTCCAGGTGGCGATCGTGGCCAGGACCCAGCCGGAGCGGTACGCACGGTGGACGCGGGAGTTGTGGCGACTGTTCGGTGAGGGCGTGTTGCGCCCCGCGGTCCACGCGGAGTTCGCCCTGGCGGACGCGGCGCGGGCGCACGCGGTGATCGAGGCCCGGGCCAACCGGGGGAAGGTCGTATTGGTGCCGTGACACCGAGGTGGCCGGGCCCGCCCCGACGGGTCGGAGCGGGCCCGGATGAGCGGTGGTGCGGAGGTCAGCCCTGGGCCGGCTCCAGTTCGCGGTCGTCCTGCGCGGTGGTCTCCTCCGCGGTCAGGTTCTTCTGCAGCTTCTCGCCCTCCACGTCGACGTTGGGCAGCGCCCTGTCGAGCCAGCGCGGCAGCCACCAGGCCGACTTGCCGAGCAGGGCCATGACCGCGGGGACGATCGCCATGCGGACCACGAACGCGTCGAAGAGAACGGCGATGGCGAGGCCGAAGCCCATCATCTTGATCATGCTGTTGTTCTCCATGATGAAGCCGGAGAAGACGCTGATCATGATGACGGCGGCGGCCCCGACGACCCGTCCGCCGTGCCGGAAGCCGGTCACGATGGCCTCGCCGGGCCGGGCTCCGTGGACGTAGGCCTCGCGCATCCGCGTCACGAGGAACACCTCGTAGTCCATGGCGAGTCCGAAGACCACGCCGATCAGGAAGATCGGCATCATCGACATGATCGGGCCGGGCTGTTCCACCCCGAAGAGGTCCGCGAGCCAGCCCCACTGGAAGACCGCGACCACGGCGCCGAGCGCCGCCGCGACGGAGAGCAGGAAGCCGAGCGCGGCCTTGAGCGGGACGAGGATCGAGCGGAAGACCAGCATCAGCAGCAGGAAGGCGAGGCCGACCACCAGCAGGAGGTACGGCACCAGCGCGTCGTCCAGGGTCTGCGAGAAGTCGATCGTCATGGCCGTCGCGCCGGTGACCAGGATCTCCGCGCCGGTCTGCGCCGACCAGCCCGAGGCGTCGGAGCGGATCTCGCGGACCAGTTCCTCGGTCTTGTGGTCGCTGGGTCCCGTCTTGGGGACGACCGTGATGATCGCGGTGTCGCCGGCCGGGTTGACCTGGGCCGGGGTGACCGCCACGACGCCGTCGACCTTGGCGAGGTCGGCACCGACCCGCTTCGCGGCACCGGCGGCGCCCTGGCCGTCGACGGTCACCATCAGCGTGCCGTTGAAGCCCGCGCCGAAGGACTCGGACAGCATGTCGTACGCCTTGCGCTGGGTGCTGTCCGGCGCCGACGAACCGTCGTCGGGCAGGCCCAGTTCGAGGCTGGCGGCCGGGACGGCTATCGCGCCCAGTCCCAGGACGCCGACGAGCAGCACGCCGAGCGGGCGGCGCAGCACGAAGCGGGACCAGCGGGTGCCGAGGTTGGGCCTGCCGGTCTCGGCGGCGGGCCCGGTCCGCTTGCGGTCCTTGCGGCGCAGCACCTTCTTGCCGGCGAAGCCGAGCAGCGCCGGGATCATGGTGAGGGCGATGAGCACGGCGATGGCGACGGTCGCCGCGGCGGCCAGGCCCATCTTGGTGAGCATCGGGATGTTGACGACCGACAGCCCGCTCAGGGCGACGACGACGGTGAGGCCCGCGAAGACGACCGCGGAGCCCGCGGTGCCGACGGCCCGTCCGGCCGCCTCCTCGCCCTCGCGGCCCTCGGCCAGTTCGGCGCGGTAGCGGGAGACGATGAACAGCGCGTAGTCGATGCCGACGGCCAGGCCGATCATCGAGGCCAGGGTGGACGTGGTGCCGGACAGGTTCAGGACGCTGCCGAGCGCGGCGATGCCGGAGACGCCGATGCCGACGCCGATGATCGCGGTCAGCAGCGGCATGCCCGCGGCGACCAGCGAACCGAAGGTGAGGATCAGGACCACCGCGGAGATCGCGATGCCGATCATCTCGGCGCTGCCGCCCATCTCCTGGTCGGCCTCGACGGCGTCGCCGCCCGCCTCGACGGTGAAGCCGTCGGCGCGCGCGTCGTCGATGGCCTTGGTCAGGGCCTCGTGCGCCTCGTCGGTCAGCTCGGTGCCGGCGACCTTGTAGGTGACGGAGGCGTACGCGGTGGAGCCGTCCTTGCTGACGGCGTTCGCCTTGTACGGGTCGGCGACCGAGGCGACCTGCGGTCCCTCGCCGAGCTGCGTCACCATCGCGCGCACATCGGCCTTGGCCGCGGCGTCGGTCAGCTTCTCGCCCCCGGGCGCGCGGATGACGACACGGGCGGTCGCCCCCTCGGAGTTGGCCGCGGGGAACTTCTCGTCGAGGAGGTCGAAGGCCTTCTGCGACTCGGTGCCCGGCATGGAGAAGGAGTCCGCGGGCGGGGCGGGCGCGGCCGACGACGCGAAGCCTATTCCGCCGAGCAGCAGCACCCACAGCAGTGCGACGTAGCGGCGGCGCCTGAAGGACAGCCGGCCGAGTTTGTACAGAAACGTAGCCACGGCGAAGGGGGCTCCCGTCGGGGTCGTGAGAGATCTCTCTGGCAGGTGCGACCGCCCGGTGGTGCGTCGTTGCACGTCAGAAGGGTCGGCAGGATCTGTGTCCATCCTCGCCGCCCGTGCGGGCCGGGAGGTCAGCCTCTGAGCCACAGTCCGCGCCCACGGCTGCGGTAGGCGTCCGCGGCCGGTGTCATCCCCGGGGAGGAGTCGGGTCCCATCGGTGTAAACCCCACGGTGGAGCGCAACCCCGAGGGACCGCCCGTCGTGACCTCGACGTACGCCCGTATTACCTCTGTTGACATACCTATCTTCGTAGACCTATCTTCTGCGGCATGCCCGCTTCCGCCGCCCGCCAGGACATCGACCGCGTCGCCTCCGCGCTCGCGGCGTGCCTGCCGACGCTGCACCGGACGCTCGACCGGCGGATCCTCGGGGACTTCCCGCACGACCGGCTGCCCGAGGCCCAGATCGCCCTGCTCCGGCTCGTGGCGAACCAGGAGGGTGTCACCGTGCGCGAGGCGGCACAGACCCTGCTGATGCAGCCGAACAACGTCAGTGCCCTGGTCTCCCAGCTCACCCGCGAGGGGCTGCTGGTGCGGCGCGGCGACGCCGCGGACAAGCGGGTGGCCCATCTGCACACCACCGCGGTGGCGCGTGAGCGCATCGCGGAGGCGGAGGGCATCGCGCGCCGCCACCTCGCCGCGGCGCTGCGGCATCTGACCGGCGGCGAGCTGGACGCGCTCGGCTCCGCGCTCGGCGCGCTCAACGCGCTCGACACCCATCTGCGGCCGACCGGGGACTGACCCAGCCCTCCCGGTCCTGCCGCGTCCCACCCTGTCCCGGCCGTCCGGGGCAGGGCTCTTCCGTGCCCCGGCACGCTCGGCCCACGTCCCAGACAAGGCAGTCGTATGCCCCTTTCGTCCGCAGTCCCGCTCGCCCCCGCGCCACTGCCACCGGCGCCCGCAGGGCGGCGCGCCAATCCCTGGCTCACGCTGATCGCCGTCGCGTTCGGCCTGTTCATGGTCGGCCTCGACGGGTCGGTGGTCTCCATCGCCAACCCGGAGATCGGCCGCGACCTCCACGCCTCGACCGCCGGTCTGCAGTGGGTCACCAACTCCTATCTGCTGGCGCTCGCCGCCGCGCTGATCCTCGGCGGGAAGCTGGGCGACCGGTTCGGACGCCGGACCGTCTACCTGGCCGGTGTCGCCGGGTTCACCGTCGCCTCGGTGGCCATCGGCCTGTCCGGGTCGATCGGGCCGGTCATCGCGTTCCGCGCCGCGCAGGGCTTCTTCGGTGCGCTGCTGATGCCGAACACCCTGGGCCTGCTGCGGGCGGTGTTCCCGCCGCGCAGGTTCGGCATGGCGGTCGGCATCTGGGCCATGGTGTCCTCGGTGTCGACGGCGCTCGGCCCGATCGTCGGCGGTCTGCTCGTCGAGCACGTCGACTGGGAGTCGGTCTTCTACATCAACGCGCCGGTCGGGGTGCTCGCGATCGTCGTCAGCGCGTTCGTGCTGCCGCAGAGCAGGAACACGGCCGCGGCCGGCGAGACGTTCGACGTGGTGGGCGTGGTCCTGCTGGCGCTCGGCATGCTGGTCGTGGTGTTCGGCGTGGTCAAGGGCGAGAGCTGGGGCTGGGGGTCGGCCGGGACCGTCGGGGCGATCCTCGCGGGCCTCGTCCTGCTCGTCGCGTTCGGCCTGTACGAGGCGCGCACCCCGTACGCGCTGCTGCCGATGCGGCTGTTCCGCAGCCCGGCGCTGACCGTGGGCACCGTCATCACCGCGCTGAACTTCTTCGTGCTGCTCGGTGGGATCTTCTTCGTGATGCTGTATCTGCAGAACGTACGCGGATTCAGCCCGGTCGAGGCCGGTGTGCGGACGCTGCCGCTGAGCCTCGCCTCGGTCGTGGCCTCGCCGCTCGGGGCGGCGCTGACCGACCGGTTCGGACCGCGGCTGACGATGCCGCTCGGGATGGTGCTGCAGGGCGCCGCGTCGTTCCTGATGCTGACCTGGAGCGCGGAGTCCGGGTACGGGGCGCTGTGGCCGCCGTTCGTGGCGCTCGGTCTGGGTGTCGGCATGGTGATGTCGGCGTCGTCGGCGGCGATCGTCGGCAGCGCGCCGGTCGAGGACGCGGGCGTGGCCGGCGGGTTGCAGGCGACGGCGCTGCAGGTGGGCGGCGCGCTCGGCACGTCCGTCCTGGTCTCCCTGATCAGCGGCCGGGTCGGGGCGACGCTCCACGGCGAGCTGGTCTCGGCCGGGGTGCCGGAGCAGGCCGCCGGGCGGCTCGCGGAGGCGAAGGACGCGGTGTCCATGGGCGTCGCGCCGGTCTCGGAATCCATGCCGGGCGGGCTCAAGTCCGCTGTCGTGGAGGGCAGTTCGCAGGCGTTCGTGAACGGACTGCACTCCGCCGCGCTCGTCACCGGGGTGCTGTGCGCGCTCGGCGCGGTGGCGTCGGCCGTCGTCCTGCGCGGGCGGGGCGCCCCGCAGCACGGGCACTGACGCACGGTGCCGGGTGCACCTCGGCCGGGCTCGGTCGAGGTGCACCCGGCACAGGTGCGCCGTCAGGCCCTCGCGCGCACCTTGATGGTGAGCGCCGCGAGCGCCATCATCACGGCGCCGAACAGGGCCGCGCAGGCGTACATCGTGAAGCCCAGGTCGGCGTTGCCCGCCGCGATCAGCGCGCCGCCGATCCACGGACCGAAGATGGCGCCGAAGCGGCCCATGCCGGAGACCCAGCCGAGCGCGGTGGGCCGGTCCTCGTCGTTGTGGTGGGTGCCGACCGTCGCGTAGACCATGGTCTGCCCGGAGAAGAGCAGCAGTCCGGCGAAGAAGACGACCGCGTACAGGACGCCGACCGACATCTCGACGCCCATGAGGTAGACGAAGACCGCGGTCAGGACGAACCAGGCGATGACGACCTTGCGCGGGCCGATCCGGTCGGCCGTACGGCCGGCGATGAGCATGCCGCAGATGCCGCCGACGTTGAGGAAGGTGGAGAACAGGAGCGAGTCACCGGTGTCGTGTCCGAGATCGACCATGATCTTCGGCAGCCACTGGCCGACCCCGTAGACGAGGAGCAGGCCCGCGAACGACGTGAGCCAGAAGCACAGCGTGGTGGACCACTGGCCGCCGCGGAAGAGGTTTTTCAGGGCGGCGAACCTGTCGGTCGCATTGGTGCCGTCCGCCCCGGCCTCGGGCAGCTCGGTGCCGAACCCCGCGGCGAGCTTCTCGGCGTCGGCACGGCGGCCGCGGGTCAGCAGGTTGGTCGGCGACTCGGGCAGCATCTTGTAGGCGACCGGCAGCAGGACCAGCGCCGGGATCGCGGAGGCCGTGAACGCCGAGCGCCAGCCGAAGTCGTCGACCAGCCACAGCGCGATCAGCGGGGCCACGGCGCCGCCGGTCTGGTGCGCGGTCATGATGACGCCGGTGGCGAGGGCCCGCCGGCCCTTGCCGGTGAACTCCATGCCGTACGAGATCGCGATCGGCAGCAGCGCGCCGAGGCCGAACCCGCACACGAACCGGAAGGCGCCGAACACGGCGGCGCTCTGCGACCATCCGGTGCCCAGAGTGGCGACGGTGAAGATGCCCACGCTGGTGAGGACCACGACGCGACGGCCGATCCAGTTCGACGCCGTGCCGGAGAGGATCGTGCCGAGCAGCATGCCGAAGTTGGACCAGCTGCCGATCGTGCCCGCGGTGGCGGCGGTCAGCCCGAGGGACTTCTCCCCGAGCATGGCCGGCAGCACCGAGCCGTAGATGAAGGTGTCGATGCCGTCGAGCAGGACGAGCGCCCAGCACAGGGCGATGACGGCGTTGCGGCTTCGGTGCGCCGCGGTGCCGCTCGCCCGGGCGAGCGACGGGGTGGCGGAGGAGGACATCGTTGTTTCCTCTCGTGCGGGACGCGGGTGGGAATCCAGGTCCCGGGCTGCAGATGAGGCGGGGACGGTGTGGGGAGTGGCGTAGACGCTAGAAAGCCCCGGCCATCTCGTCAACACTTTTGTTGACAATCTCAGGAAACATTTCGGCCCCGGCGGAACGCGGCGCTCCCCGGGGCCGGAAGGCGCAGGTCAGCCCTGGACCGGCGGGGTGCCGTGGATGTGGAACGACGGGATGGTCTTCAGGCCCCAGGCCTGTCCCTTGGCACGCTCGGCCTCGCTCCAGGTGATGAGCGGCCAGTCGGGGGCGAGCACGAGACGGGTGAGCGGGTTGCACAGCTCGATGCGGTTGCCGCCGGGTTCGTAGACGTAGAGGAAGAACGTCTGCTGGATGGCGTGCTTGTGCGGGCCCGTCTCGATGAAGACGCCGGTGTCGACGGCGAGGTCGGCGGCGCGCAGGATGTCCTCGCGGGTGTCCGTGGCGAAGGCGATGTGGTGCAGCCGGCCCTGGCTGCCGGTCCAGT
This sequence comes from Streptomyces sp. NPDC001904, assembly GCF_040297005.1. NCBI lineage: Bacteria > Bacillati > Actinomycetota > Actinomycetes > Kitasatosporales > Streptomycetaceae > Streptomyces > Streptomyces sp. NPDC001904. Next base: position 101,008 of record NZ_JBEOYI010000005.1, read on the forward strand.
CCTCGGTGTAGACGACGTCGTAGGACTTGTTCGTGTACGTGAGCCAGCGCGCCGCGATCCGGCCCGTGTCGAGCCTGATCTGCTCGGTGGGGCGGGCGCCGAGGACGCTCTGCTGGAACTCGGCGTTGGCGAGGACGTCGGCTGCGAGGAAGTTGACGTGGTCCAGGCGGCGGACGCCGACGCCCCGGTCGGGCTTGGCCTGCGGCTGGTTCTTCAGGGCCGGCCTCAGCCCGTCGGGGGCCCGGTAGTGCTCGCTCTCCCAGTACAGGGCGTGTTCGTGGCCGTCGGGGTCGGTGGTGACGTAGAGCTTGCCGAGACCCGGTTCGTCCTCGGCCCAGTGCCCGCTGCCGCCCGCCTCCTCGACCGCCCGCACGCGCCGGTGCAGCGCTTCCTCGCTTGCGGTGCGCAGGGCGAGCCGGCCCAGTCCGGGCTGTTCGCGGGCGGTGAGGACCAGGCTGTGGTGCTCGTAGTCGTCGAACGTGCGCAGATGGACGGTGTCGCCGTCCTCCCCGTTGACCGTGAGGCCCAGGAAGTCCGTGAAGAAGGCGACGGAGGCGTCCAGGTCCGGGGTGAACAGCTGGGCGTGGCCTATGTGGGCGATGTCGCCGAGCGGCGGGGTCATCGTCGATCTCCTGGGGTCGGGGCGGGCAGGGGCGCCGTCGTGGCGGACCTGGGGAAGACGGTGCCGTCGAAGATCTTGCGGGCCGTGCGGACCACGGCGGTGCGGCGGGGCAGGGGGCGGCCGTCGGCGGAGCGGCCGACGCCGCTCTCGATGTCGGTGAATCCGGTGGGGTGCTCGATGCGCAGCCGGTCCCCGCCGTCGGGCTGCGCGGCGATCCCGGCGGCCACGCTGCCGTCGATCCGGATGCCCGCCGCCACGCTCGCGGCGCCGAGCACGCCGATGGAGGTGTGGCAGCGGACGGGGATGAAGGTGCGGGTGGCGACCACGCCGCCGTGCCGGGGCGGGGCGAGCAGGGTCACCTTGGGGACGGTGGCGGTCGTGACGTCGCCGAGCCCCATCAACTCCCCCGCCGCCAGCCGGATGCCGTGCAGCCGGACGGCCAGCCGCTCGTCCGCCTCCAGCTCCTCAGGCGTCTCGTAGCCGGTGACCTCCAGGGCTTCGGCGGGGACGAGGACGGTCGGCATGCCATTGTCGACGCAGGTGACCTCGATGCCGGCGACGGTGTCGCGCGCCCGGCCCGTGGGCAGCAACGCGCCCTTCCCGGGCGGGAATTCGATCACGACGGCCGCCGCGGTGCCCGGCACTCCGGAGATCTCCGCGTCGCCCGTGTAGTCGACCTGGCCGCCGGGGGTCGGGAAGGTCGCCGTGGCGCGGCCACCGGAGTTCACCATGCGGATCCGCACGGAGGTCTCGCGCGGCCCGGCGGACACCAGGCCGCGTTCGACGGCGAACGGTCCGACGCCCGCGAGCAGGTTGCCGCAGTTCTGACGGTCCGACACCTCGGGCTTTTCCAAACCGACTTGGAGGAAGAGGTAGTCGACGTCGACGTCGGGGTCGGCCGACGCGGACACCACCGCGACCTTGCTCGTCAGGGGGTGCGCCCCGCCGAGTCCGTCGATCTGGCGCGGGTCGGGGCTGCCCATGACCCGCAGCAGCAGACCGTCCCGGTCCGACGGTTCGGCGGGCAGATCGTCGGCGAGGAAGTACGCGCCCTTGGAGGTGCCGCCGCGCATCAGCATGCAGCGCACCTGGGCGAGGTCGCTCACGAGCCGGCTCCGGTGTGCTCCTCGAACGTCCGGTACACGACGCCCAGCTGTCGCAGGGTGTCCCGCAACCCGTAGCGGTCGAGGCCGAGTTTGCCCTCGTCGAACGCGGCCCGGGTGGCGGCCTCCTTGTCCTCGCGGGCCCGCGACCCGGCCGCCGTCTCCCGGGCGCGCTCGCGCGGGACGACCACCACGCCGTCGTCGTCGGCGACGATCACGTCACCGGGGCGGACCGTCTCCCCGCCGATGACGACGGGGACGTTGACGCTGCCGCCGGTCGCCTTCACGGTGCCCTGCGCGGAGACGGCCGCCGACCAGGCGTGGAAGCCCATCGCGCGCAGCTCGGCGGTGTCGCGGATGCCCGCGTTGGTGACGATGCCGCGCACGCCGCGCCGTTTCAGTGCGGTGGCGAAGAGTTCGCCGAACATGCCGTCCGTGGACGGGGACGTGGTGGTGACGACGAGGATGTCGCCCTCGCCGCACTGCTCCACGGCCGCGTGGATCATGAGGTTGTCGCCGGGCCAGGACAGCACGGTCACGGCGGTTCCCGCGACGCGGGCGTCCTGCTGGTTGGGGCGCAGGTGGTGGCCGAGCAGTCCGGTGCGGCCCATCGCCTCGTGGACGGTGGCGACGCCGTACCCGGCGAGCGCCTCGACGTCCTCGGCCTCGGCCCGGGGCGGGTCGGTGACGATGATGCCGGGCATCAGGCGAGCTCCTTCGCGATCTGCGGGTACGGACGCATGTACGCCTCGGCCAGGGTGGTGTGGGCGAGCCCCAGGTTGGGCCCGGCGTTCCGCTTCAGCTGGACCCCGCGGCGCACGGCGAGATCGGTGTAGTACTCCCACAGGTGCTGTTGCGCGCCCAGGCACTCCATGGCCGCGCGCTTGCTGTCCCAGACCTCGGTGATGTCGAGCAGGACCTCGGGCCTGAAGCCGCTCATCTCCGGCTGGTGCGGCTCGAAGCAGAAGACGGGCGGGGCGCCGATGATCTCGCCCTCGCCGGGGTAGCCGACGGCCTGGGCGAGGACGCGGGCCTCCAGGGCCATCCGGTGGGCGGCCGGGTGGTCGCCGTTGTACGGGTCGTCGGCCGGGTGCGTGAGCACGACGTCGGGCTGGGTCTCCCGGTACACGGTGACGAGCCGGTCGGTCAGCTCGGGGGTGGCGAGAAGCGGGTAGTCGCCGGCGTCGAAGAAGCGGACCTCGGCGCCGAGCACGGCGGCCGCGCGCTCCGCCTCGTCGCGCCGCAGCGCCTTGATCTCGTCGAGCTTCTTCCCCTCCCGCCAGGCCTTGGCGGACTCGCCGCGCTCGCCGAACGTCAGGCACGCGATGGTGACCCGCTCGCCGCGGGCGGTGGCGAGCGCGACGGCCCCGCCGGCCCGCCACACGAAGTCCCCGGCGTGCGCGGTGATCACCAGTGTCGAACGTGGGGTGGCGGCGGGCGCGCCCTGGCAGTTGGTCATGCTGCATCTCCTCGGTGACGGGTGTGCGCCCGCTCCAGGAGCGGTTCAGTCGTCGCGCAGAGCGGCGATCACGCTGCTGAGGTGGGCGCGAACGGCCGTCTCGGCCGCTTGCGGATCCCTGGCGCGGATCGCGTCGATCACCGCCAGGTGCTCACTCAGGGACTGCTGCGGACGCCCCGGACGAAGCGCCAACTGAAAGCGGTGGCGCACGAGTTGGGCGTTGAGCCGCTCCAGGAGACCGACGGCCGTCTGCTGGCCGGAGATGTCCCGGATCCGGGCGTGCAGCTCGTGGTTGAGCTCGGAGTACGTGATCGGATCGCCCTCGGCGACCGCCTTGGACATGGCGGCGCCCAATTCGGTCAGCCCGCCGAGCTGGGCGTCGGTGGCGACCTCGGCGGCCTTGGCCGCGCACAGCCCCTCCAGCGCCATCCGGCACTCCGTGATCTCCACGGCTTCCTGCACCGTGACCACGCGCACTCGTGACCCGCGGTTGCGGATCCGCTCGACCAGCCCTTCGGCGGCGAGGTCGAGCAGTGCGGCGCGGATGCTGGCGCGGGTGACGTCGTACTGCTCGGCGAGTTCGTTCTCCACCAGCCGCTGCGCCGGTGCCATCTCGCCGCGCAGAATCGACTGCCGGAGCCGCTCCAGCGCGTACTGCTTGGCCTGCTCTCCGGAGCCTGGACGGGCTTCCTTCGGCATCTGCCCTCCCTGAGTGAGTGCCTGTCGACGCTAAATCTAGGCGAACAGAATTGTCAACGATTTTGTTCGCACAGGTGGGCGCGGGCGGCGGCGGGGCGGCGGGGGTCAGCGACGGCCGGGCGGGTCCCCCCAGGGAACTTCCAGTGCGGAGCGGAGTGCGCCGAGGGACTCCTCGCCGATGCGTTCGGCGAGCTGTGCCTCCAGGCGGCCGAGCGCGCGGCGGGCCCGGTCGTGGGCGTACCGCCCCGCGGGGGTGCGCCGGACGAGGCGCTGCCGCGCGGAGGCCGGATCGGGCACCTGCTCCAGCAGGCCCGCGGCGACCAGGGAGCGCACGGACTGATGGACGGTCTGCCGGGTGACGCCCACGCGCCGGGCGAGTTCGGCGGCGGTGGTGCCCTCGGCGTCGAGCGCGGCGAAGAGCTGCACCTGCGCGGGGGTGACGGCCGGCACCCCGCCCGCCTCCAGGGAGGCCAGCAGCCCGTCCTCGAACCAGCGCCGGGCCTCCCCCAGCAGTTGCGGCAGATCGCGTCGAGCCTCGGTCATGACGTCCTCGCAGCTCCCGGGCGACTCTTGCCCGCCGCCCGCATATCGTGTCAGGCTACCTGACGTTGATCGTCAGGCAGCCTGACACGAGGAGGGTGGACAGACATGACCATGGAGTTCGCGACGCGGTACCGCGCCGCCTCGCGCATACCGGCCGATCCGTCGAAGCCGTACGTCATCGAGAAGGGCGAGGGCGACCGCGCCCATCTGTTCGGGGATCTGATCACGGTCTACGCGGGCGGCGAGCAGACGGAGAACACCTTCAACTTCTTCACTGTCGAGGGCCCGAGGGGCGACATCATCCCGGCGCACGTGCACGCGGACACGCACGAGGTGTTCTACGTGACGCAGGGCGCGGTCCGGCTCTTCGTCGAGGACACCGAGGGCGAGCAGAGCGAACGGGTCCTGACACCGGGCGACTTCGGCTTCGTACCGAAGAACTGCCCGCACGCCTACCGCATGGAGCGCCACCACACGCAGATCGTCGGCGTCGCGGCGGGCCCCGGCGGCACCTTCGAGCGGTTCTTCGAGACGCTGGGCACGCCCACCGACCGGCTCGGGCTGCCCGCCGAACCGTTCGTGCCGGAGCCGCACCGCTTCGGTTCCGTGCCCGAGCAGTTCGACGTGCGCTTCCTGCCGGACCACCGGTGGGGCGACCGGTGACGCCGGCCGAGCTGCGGGCGCTGATCACCGCCCCGCACCCCGACGTCGCCCCGCTGCCGCCCGCCGCCGAACGGCCCGGCGGGATAAGGCTGTTGCGCGGTGTGCCGTACGCGGTCCCGGACGGCGCCCGCCCGCTGGAACTCGACCTGTGGCTGCCCGGTACGCCGGGCCCCGCTCCCCTGGTGCTGTTCGTGCACGGCGGGGCGTGGCGGCGCGGGCTGCGGGACGACATGGGTGTGGCCACCCGCTCCTGGGACCCGGGGCCCTTCGAGCGGCTCGCGGCGGCCGGTTTCGCGGTGGCCTGCGCCGACTACCGGCTCAGCGGGGAGGCGACGTTCCCCGCACCGCTGGAGGATCTGGGGGCGGCGCTGCGCTGGCTCGGTGTCCGGGCGGCGGAGCTGGACGTCGATCCGGCGCGCACGGTGGTGTGGGGCGAGTCGGCGGGCGGGCACCTGGCCGCGCTGCTCGCGCTGACGCACCGCGAACCGCGGCTCGCGGGGGCGGTGGTCTGGTACGGGCCCGCCGATCTGACGACGGCGCGGGCGCCGTTCGACCCGGCCGACCCGGCGACGCCGGAGGCGCTGCTGCTGGGCGCCGCTCCCCGCGAGGTGCCGGAGGCCGCCGCGGCCGCGAGCCCCGTGCGGCAGGTCCACGGCGCCGCCCCGCCGTTCCTGGTGGTGCACGGCGAGGCCGACACGATGGTGGCGTGCTCGCACGGGCGGGACCTGGCGGCAGCGCTGCGGGCGGCGGGCGCACCGGTGGAACTGCTCACGGTCGCCGGCGCCGATCACGGCTGGTACGGCCTGGCCCCGGACGAGGTGGAGCGGATCTTCACCCGGTCCGTGGCGTTCGCCACCACCGCGAAATGATCTCTTTCCCTGACACGTGTCTGCTGGCAGATTGGGCCCCGCTCTCCACCGACGCGCAGAAAGAGGTCCCTCATGAGCCCGCAGTTCGGCGACTACCAGTACGAGATCTACCTCGACGGACTGCACGGTGTCGTCCCCACGCTCCCCATGGAGTTCGGGGAGCTGGAGCGGCGGGCCGAGGCGGCGCTGCCGCCGTCGATCTGGTCGTACGTGGCCGGCGGCGCCGGGGACGAGCGGACGCAGCGGGCCAACGTGGAGGCCTTCGGGCGGTACGGGCTGATGCCGCGGATGATGGTGGGCGCGGCCCAGCGGGACCTGTCCGTGGAACTGTTCGGGTTCCGGCTGGCGTCGCCGCTGTTCATGGCGCCGGTCGGGGTGATCGGGCTGTGCGCGCAGGACGGGCACGGCGATCTGGCGACGGCGCGGGCCGCGGCGCGCACCGGGGTGCCGATGGTGGCGTCGACGCTGACGGTGGATCCGATGGAGGACGTGGCCGCCGAGTTCGGTGACACCCCCGGCTTCTTCCAGCTGTACACGCCGACCGACCGGGCGCTCGCCGAGAGTCTGGTGAAGCGGGCGGAGGAAGCCGGCTTCAAGGGCATCGTGGTCACCCTGGACACCTGGGTGACGGGCTGGCGCCCGCGCGACCTGTCCACGGCGAACTTCCCGCAGCTGCGCGGCCACTGTCTCGCCAACTACACCTCCGACCCGCGCTTCAAGGAGCTCACCCCGTCCGACGATCCGCAGGCCGTGGTCGGCTCCTGGGTGGGCATCTTCGGCAATCCGCTCACCTGGGACGACCTGCCGTGGCTGCGGTCGCTGACCGATCTGCCGCTGATCCTGAAGGGTGTCTGCCACCCGGAGGACGTGCGGCGCGCCCGGGACGGCGGTGTGGACGGCATCTACTGCTCGACGCACGGCGGCCGCCAGGCCAACGGCGGCCTGGCGGCGCTCGACGCGCTGCCCGGCGTCGTCGAGGCGGCCGACGGCATGCCGGTGCTCTTCGACTCCGGGGTGCGCTCGGGCGCCGACGTCGTGAAGGCGCTCGCGCTGGGCGCGACGGCCGTCGGCGTCGGACGCCCGTACGCGTACGGGCTCGCCGTGGGCGGTGAGGACGGCATCGTGCACGTGCTGCGCTCGCTGCTCGCCGAGGCCGATCTGACGATGGCCGTGGACGGCTATCCGACGCTCGCGGAGCTGACGCCGGAGTCCCTGGTCACGCTTCCGCGGCGCTGACCGGAAGCAGCTGCGGGCGGCGGGCGGCGCGCCCGTCGCCGGAGGACCTGCCGCGCAGCCGCCGGCCGAGCCACGGCCCCAGGTACGAGGCGAGCCAGCGGAGTTCGGCCGTCGCCGCGCGCGCCGGGGCGGGCTGCGGGGGCAGCGGCCGGGTCCAGGAGTCGTCGCTGCCGGGCAGGTGGAGGGCGTCGGCGACCGCGGCCGCGATCCGGGCGTGGCCGAGCGGGCTCGCGTGCAGCCGGTCGGCGGCCCACAGCCGCGGGTCGGTGAAGACCGGGGCGTGGGCGGTCTCCGCGAGGGCGACGTCGTGGCGTTCGGCGGCGATCCGGATCCGGGCGTTGAGGGCGGTGATCCGGCCGGCGAGCGGGCGGGCCAGCGGGATGATCCGGCCGACGTCGGGGAAGGTCACCGTGGCCACCTTGGCGCCCGCCTCCGTCAGCGCCGCGAACATGGCCTCCAGGTGGCCCGCCGTCTCGTCGGCGTCGAAGGAGGGCCGCATCAGGTCGTTGACCCCGGCCACGACCGTCGCGAGGTCGGGGCGCAGGGCGAGCGCGGACGGGAGCTGCTGTGCGCGCACCTGCCCGGCGAGGCGGCCGCGCACCGCGAGGTTCGCGTACTGCGTCCCGGCGTCGAGCTCCGCGAGCCGTTCGGCGAGGCGGTCGGCGCAGCCGCGCAGCCCGGTCGTGTCGTCGCCGTCGCCGACGCCCTCGGTCTGGCTGTCGCCGAGCGCCACGTAGCGCAGGTAGGGCGCGGGGGAAGAAGGAGGGTTCATCGCTCCGCCCGTGCCGTGCGCAGGTCGAGGATCTCCAGGGCGCGGCGGCCCCAGCGGAGGTTCTCCTCCTCCAGGGAGATGCCGCGCAGCAGTGTCAGGTACGGGCCGACCCGCTCGCCGTCGCGCAGGAACTCCTCCTCGGTCATGCCGTGCAGGAGGTGGGCGCGCACGCGCTCGTAGCGGGCGAGCTTGCCCGTCGCCCACGTCATGCGCTCCTCGATGTGGGCGCGCACGGCGGCGGTGTCGCCGACGTCCGCGGCCTGCACCTTGACCATCAGCTCGTCGCGCACCGCCATGGGGCGCGGCTCCTTGGTGGTGAAGGCGGCGAGGTCGGCGCGGCCGTCGCCGGTGAGCGTGAACAGCCGCTTGTTCGGCCTGCGCTCCTGCGGCACGACGCGCGCCTGGACGAGGCCGTCGGCGGCGAGCCGCTCCAGCTCCCGGTAGAGCTGCTGGGGCGTCGCCGCCCAGAAGTTGGACACGGACACGTCGAAGATCTTCGCCAGGTCGTAGCCCGACGCCTCCCCCTCGAGCAGGGCCGCGAGCACCGCGTATCTGAGAGACATCTGGACACCGTACAGCGATGCGATTACTTTCATCCACACCTATTCAAATAGTTGAATATCAATGTTCAGTACCAGTGACGGGGCCGGTGGCCCGGGAATCAGGAGAGGTGTCGCCATGGAGGCATTCCGCAAGGCCGTGGAGGCGAACGACCACGCGGCGATCGAGGCGCTGCTCGCCGACGACGTCGTGTTCACCAGCCCCGTGGTCTTCAAGCCGTACCCGGGCAAAGCGATCACCGCGGCGATCCTGCGCGGGGTGACCCGGGTCTTCGAGGACTTCCACTACGTGCGGGAGATCAACGACGCGGGCGGCCGCGATCACGCGCTCGTCTTCGCGGCGCGGGTCGGTGACCGGGAGCTGACCGGCTGCGACTTCCTGCACGTGAACGACGAGGGGCTGATCGACGAGTTCACCGTCATGGTGCGCCCGCTGTCCGGGGCGAACGCGCTGCAGGCGGCGATGGCGGCGCAGTTCGACCGGATCGCTCAGGAGGCCGCTCAGGAGTCCTGAGGCGCCGCGCGGACGCGCAGCCCGGCCAGCAGTCCCGTCGCGGTCTCCCAGTCGAACGGGCCCTCAGTGAGGCGGACGCCCATCGCCCGCAGTCGGCGCACGCTGTCCTGGTAGGCCGGGTGCGCGGCCAGTTCCGCGCTGACGCAGGGGGCGGCGGCGACCGGCACGCCCGCGCCGAAGGCCTCGCAGAGCGTGGCCACGGCCAGGGTGTCGGCGATGCCCGCGGCCCATTTGTTGAGGGTGTTGAAGGTGGCGGGGGCGACCACGACGGCATCGGCGGGCGGGAACGGGCGCGGAGTGCCCGGCGTACGGGACGCCGCCCTGACCGGGCGGCCCGTCTGCGCCCGCACCGCCGCGACGTCGAAGAAGCCGTCGGCCGCCGTGGGGGTGGCGATCACCCCCACGTCCCAGCCGGCCTCCCGCGCCGGGCCGATCAGCTTGCCGATGCCGTCGGCGGCCCCGGCCGCGCACACGACGACGTAGAGGAAGGGCGGTTTCGCGGGCGGTTCAGGCCGGGTCACTGGTCTCCATCCGGATCAGGTCGGTCAGGGCGGCCGCCACGGCGTCGAGACCCGGGTGCGGGGTGACGGGTTCGTCCAGGTACAGGTCGCGGCGCAGTTCCAGCATGACGGCCGTGACCCGACGGTCCCTGCCGTAGTGGCGCAACGGTACGTACGTGCCAGCGAACGGCGTGTTCCGGCCGGTCTCGCCGAGCGGTGCGAACGCGGTGCGCGCGTGGGCGAGGAGCGCGTCCGGCGTGTGGAAGGGGTCGGTGCCGAGGCAGACCGGCGGGCGGGGTCCGGTGCCGTGGAGTTCGTAGGGCAGGGCCCGGCTCGGATACGAGTGCACGTCGACGACGACGGCGCGGCCGGTCGCGGTGAGCCGGTCCTCGACCGCCCGGGTCATGGCCTGTGCGTAGGGCTCGAAGTAGCGGGCGAGCAGGGCGGCTTCGTCCCGCGGGGGCTCGGGACGCAGCGGTGCGCGGTGGGTGGTGCGGGTGTAGACGGCGCCCATGCCGACCGCGCGCATCTCCTCCCGCTCGTCGGGGAACCGCTCGGGGTCGACGACCAGCCGGGAGCGTTCGTTGACGAAGCGCCAGGGCGTCACGGGCGCGTCCCGGGCGGCTCGGGCGGCGATCTCCCGGGTGTGCGCGTCGGTGATCAGGTCCAGCTCCCGCTCCAGGGCCGCGTCGCCGAGGAGGATGCCGGAGCGGACGTCCGCCGGGATGGCGCGGGAGCCGTGCGGCACGTGGAGGATCACCGGCGAGTCCGGGGCGCCGGGGAGGAGCCGGTACGCGGGGCCGTCGGTGTCCGTGGTGTTCATGACCCCAGCCTGCCCGGCGCCGCGGGCACCACACGGGGCGGGGTCCCCGAACGGCCCCGCCCCGCAACGCGCTTCTCCGGCCGGTCCCCCTTGCTAGCCGACCGGGCCGACGGGACCGGTGAGCGGGAGCACGGTCCGGCACTTCACCGGGCGCGGGTGCGCGGGGTCGAGCGCGTTCAGCACGTACGTGAGGGTGATGGGGTCGTACGCGGCCTCGAGGTGGTCGGTGAGGTCGAGGGCGCAGCCGTCCTGGACGCGGATGTTGCGGACCGTCGCGCCCGGACCCGCCGTCAGATAGCTGTTGGTGTAGGGCGTGACGACCTCGTCGTACTTGCTGGCGATGACCGTGTAGTCGACGCCGGACACGGTGTCGCCGCCCGCGTCGAGCTGCTTGTTGAAGTCCGAGCCGATCTCCTGCTCGACGAGGGCCGGACTGGTCTTGGTGAGCAGGTCGTTGGCCGGCTCCAGCAGGTGCAGGGCGCTGCCGAGCTGGGTGATGCCGCTCAGGGTGGTGCCGTGGTTGGACGGGGTGATGCCGATGAGCTTGCCGACCTTGCCCGCGGCGCTCGGGTCGTTCTTCAGGTAGTAGCGCGGCATCGGGCCGCCGCCCTGCGAGTGGCCGACCAGGTCGACCTCGGCGGCGCCGGTGGCGGCACGCACCTTGTCGACGAAGGTGCCCAGCTTCGCGGCGCTGTCCTTCATGGGCCCGAGCCCCTGGACGGCGCCGGTCTCGCTGTCGGAGCCGTAGTTGAAGGCGAAGACGCAGTAGCCGTTGTTGGCCAGCAGCGGCGCCGCGCCGCGCCAGTTGTCGTTCATGTTCTCCAGCGTGCCGTGGATGAGGACGACGGGCTGCGGATGGTCGGCGCTCGGCCTGCACGCCCAGTCGTTGGCTCCGTCGGGGGCCTGGCCCGCCTGGAGGAATCCCTTCAGGAATCCGCTGGTGAAGTTGTACTCGACCGGCCGGGCGCTGTCGGCCGCCGAGGCGTTCGGCGCGCCAAGGGCGAGCAGCCCGGAAATACCAAGGGCGCTCGCGGCGACCGCGCCGAAAATCGTGTGTCTCATTTCCAGTACCGTCCCTTGTTCTGGAATACCGCGCCTTTCATGGCGTCGGACGGCGAGAAGCTAGAAGCAGTACCGGGCCACGGCAACGGTGTGGGCGCAGGGATTCGTGAGGCACGCAGGACGGTGCCAGGATTGGCCCGCGGCCGTCGGCGAAGGTGTCACCCACATGAGTGTTTTGCGGGTAGTCCCACCCGGACGGCTCACAATATCGCTGGTGAGCGGCCCACCCACGAGGCTATTTGACTTGACGTCAACATCTTGACCCGTGAGTAACAACGGCCCATACTCGGCGGGACGGACGGACGTTGAGGTGGGGCATGAAGGCTTCCGGCACGGCCGGTGCGCCGGGCTTCGGCGGCGCGTGGGTGGCCTTTCCGCAGCGGCTCGCGGTCGAACTCCGCAAGGAGAACCGCACCCTGGCCGCCGAGATCATCCATGAAATCCGCCGGCAGATTCCGGAATTCTCCCGCCCGTTGTCGGGGCAGTTCGGCGCCGCCATCCAGAACGGGGTGGAAACCGCTCTCGCCGAATTCGTCGACCGGGTGGAGGAGGGCGGCGGGGAACTCGACGCGGAGCGGCTGCCCGTCTACCGGGCCCTGGGGCGCGGCGAGTTGTCGGAGGGCCGCAGCCTCGACGCGCTGCAGGCCGCGTACCGGCTCGGCGGCCGGGTCGCGTGGCGGCGCTATGTGCGCGTCGCCCGTCGTCTGTCGCTCGCCACGGACGCGGTGGCGCAGCTCGCGGAGACCGCCTTCACGCACATCGACGAGATCGCGGCCGCGTCCGTCGCCGCCTACGCCCGGGCCCAGGCCGACGCGGCCGGGACGCTCGGCCGTCGCCGGCACCGCCTGCTCACCCTGCTGGTCGCGCCCGACCTCTCCCCCGGCCCCCCTCCGCGTACGGCACGGGCGGAGCCCGTGTCCGACGACGTGCTGCGGCAGGCCGCGCGGGACGCGGAGTGGCCGCTGCCCCGGACGGTCGCGGCGGTCGCCCTGAGTCCTGTGCCCGGGCCGTGGTCGCGCGCGGGCGTCCCCTCGTCGCCTCCCCGCGGGTTCTCACGCGGACTGCGGCTGCCCCCGCTGGTGCTCGCCGATCTCGACGGACCCGCGCCGTGTCTGCTCGTGCCCGATCCGGCGGAGCTGCTCGCCGATCCCCTGCTGCGGCAGGCGCTGCGGGACCGGGCCGGTGCCACGGGCCCGGTCGTGCCGCTGCGACAGGCCGCCGACTCGCTGCGCTGGGCCCGCGCGCTGCGTGCCCACGCCCCGGCGGGCGAGCCGGCCGAGGCGGACCGGCGGCTCACGGATCTGCTGCTGCTCGCCGATCCCCCGCTGGTCCGGCTCATGGCGGCCCGGCGGCTCGCCCCGCTGGACACGCTCACACCGAAGCAGCGCGACCGGCTCGCGCACACGCTGCTCGCCCATCTGCAGACGCCGCACGGCAGCGCTCCGGAGCTCGCCGAGCGCCTGGCGATCCACCCGCAGACCGCCCGGCAGCGGCTGCACCACCTGCAGCGCCTGTTCGGCGCCCAGCTCGCCGATCCCGACGCCCGATTCGAGCTGGAGGCGGCGCTGCGGGCGGGCCTCGCCTGAGCCGTGCGGGCCCGCGGAATATGCCGGGGGCCCACCCTGTTGACGGCCGCGAAGGAGGCAACAGTGGAGCAGCAGAAGTACTACTCGCACGGAACGGCCGCGGAGCGCTGGGAGCGGGCGCGGATGTTCTTCGACGCCAAGGAGTACGCGACCGCCGCCCGGATCCTGGACGGTCTCGTCGCCGAGGTCCCGGAGCAGGTCGCCCCGCGTCTGCTGCTGGCCCGCTCCTACTACCACTCGGCGCAGCTGCGTCGCGCCGAGGCCGAGCTGCGCACCATCGTGGAGCGCGACCCGGTGGAGCACTACGCCCGCCTGATGCTCGGCCGCACGCTCGAGCGGCAGGGCCGGGACACCGAGGCCGCCCCGCACCTGCGGATGGCGGCGGCGCTCGCCGGGGACTTCCCCGAGGACTGATCCGCGGCGGTGCGGCCGGAGCGCGAGCCCGGCCGCACCGCGCTGTCAGCCGGGGCGGGACGGCCCCGGGGCCTCGGCTAGCCTTGCGAGACGATGAACCGCACCGACAAGGCCGCCCCCGCACCCGTGCTCACCACCCCCTGGTCCGACCTGGCCCTCACCCGCCATCCCGAGGACCCGCGCGACCCGCTGCGCGCCTGGGACGCGGCCGACTCCTATCTGCTGAAGCACCTCGCCGAGCAGGGCGTCGACCTGTCCGGGTCCGTCGTGGTCGTCGGCGACCGCTGGGGCGCCCTGGGCACGGCCCTCGCGGGAGCGGGCGGCCGCGCGCCGACGGTGATCTCGGACTCGTACCTCGGCGGGCAGGCCACGCGGACGAACCTGGAGCGCAACGGCCTCTCGGGGCCGGCCCTGCTGACCACGCAGGACGCCCCGCCGTCCCGGGCGGACGTGCTGCTCGTGCGCGTGCCGAAGAGCCTGGCACTCCTGGAGGACCAGCTGCACCGGCTGCGGCCGGCCGTCCACGCGGACACGGTGGTCGTCGGCACCGGCATGGTCAAGGAGATCCACACCTCGACGCTCCAGCTGTTCGAGCGGATCATCGGCCCGACCCGCACCTCGCTCGCCGAGAAGAAGGCGCGGCTGATCCTCACCACGCCCGACCCGTCCCTGACGCCGGGCCCGAACCCCTGGCCGCACCGGTACGCGCTGCCCGACGGCATCGGCCCGCTGTCGGGCCGCACGGTCGTCAACCACGCCGGAGTGTTCTGCGCCGAGCACCTCGACATCGGCACCCGCTTCTTCCTCCAGCACCTGCCGCGCGCCACGGGCGCCCGCCGGATCGTCGACCTCGGCTGCGGCAACGGGATCGTGGGCACGACGGCCGCGCTGACCCACCCCGGCGCCGAGGTCCTCTTCACCGACGAGTCGTACCAGGCGGTGGCGTCCGCCGAGGCCACGTACCGGGAGAACGCGAGCGGTGCGGCGCGCTTCCGGGCCGCCGACGGTCTGGAGGGCGTCCCGGACGGCAGCGTCGACCTCGTCCTGAACAATCCGCCCTTCCACTCCCACCAGGCGACGACCGACGCGACGGCCTGGCGGATGTTCACACAGGCGCGGGCCGCGCTGGCACCCGGCGGGGAGCTGTGGGTGGTCGGCAACCGGCACCTGGGCTACCACCTCAAGCTGCGCCGTCTGTTCGGCAACAGCGAACTGGTCGCCGGTGACCCGAAGTTCGTGGTCCTCAAGGCCGTGAAGCAGGCATCAGGCGCGCGGGGCCGCCGGAAGTGACAGGGCGAGCGCGGCGGCCAGCAGGCACACCGCGCCGCATCCGGCGAGGAACGCCCCGGCACCCCGGGCCGCCGCGACCAGCCCGGCGAGCGGCAGCAGCAGCGGGCTGAGCCCGAGGGTGCACAGCGAGGTGACCGAGGTGACCCGGCCGGTGTAGCCGGGTTCGGTCCACTGCTGGAGGAGGGCGTGGCCGAGGACCATGGGCACTCCGCTCGCGGCGCCGAGCAGCGCGCACAGGGCGACGGCGGCGCCGGGGCCCGGCCGCGCGAGCCCGAGGGCGGCCACGAGCACGCCGGTGGCGGACAGGCTGACGGCGAGCAGGGTGCGCGGTGCGGGAACACGCCGTACGAGGCTGAGCGCGACGCCCGCCGCGGCGCCCGCCACGCTGAACGCGCCGAGCAGCAACGACAGCATGCCGGGGCGCCAGCCGCGTTCCTCGGTGAGCAGGACCAGGGCGGCGCCGACGGGACCGCTGAAGCACATCTCGCCGAGGCCGATGACGGCGACGAGCCGGACGAGGTGCCGGTGGCTCGCCAAGTAACGCAAACCGTCGCGGAGTCGGGAGCCGTCCGAGGTCGCGGCCGGTGCCGGTTCGCCGGGCACGCGGAGGCGGGCGAGCAGTACCAGGGACACGGCGAACAGCGCGCCGACCGCCGCGAACGCCCCCGCCGCACCGGCCGCCGTGAGTGCCGCGCCCGCCGCGAACGGCCCCACGGTGTTGGCACACCGCACCGCGAGTGACCGCATGCCCTGTACGCGCGTCAGCTGGTCCGGCGCGGTCAGCCGCGGGGGCAGCGCACCCACGGCCGGCAGGAACAGCGCGTCGGCGACGCCGAAGCAGACCGCGAGCGCGCCCAGTACCGCGAGGTGCGCACCGCCCGCGGAGAGGGCGACGGCCACGGCGAGCACGGTCAGACAGCGTGCGAGATCGCTGACGATCAGCACCCGGCGCGGTCCGACCCGGTCGGCGAGCACCCCGCCGCCGAGCATGAGAAGGGCGCGGGGCACGGCGCCCGCCGCGAGGACGAGCCCGGCCTGAGCGGGTCCGGCGGTGTCGACGACGGCCCAGGTCAGGGCGGTCATGTAGAGCACGTCGCCGGTGACGGAGGTGGTGTAGGCGCCGAGCCAGCGCAGCACGTTCGGATCGCGGTGGGCGGCGGTCGCCGTCGCCGCCGCCGTCTCGGTCATGTCTCCGCTGCCCCGTCGGCCGGGAACGCCTGGAACTGCACGGTGGCGGGGACGGCGCCCGGCACGGGCTCCTTGTCCCGGTACCGGGCGACGACGGCGTGCACCTCGCTCTTCAGCGCGTGCAGTTCCTCGGGGGTGACCCGCACCGTGAAGTCGCTGAACGCGGACACGGCGAACCACGCGTCGGGCATGGCGGGCACGGTCCGCGCGGCGGCGGCGCGCAGCCTCTCGGCCGCGGCGAGGGCGACGGCCCGGGTGTAGGCCCGCCCTTCGGGTCCGCCGCGCTCGGCCGGATCGTGCTGCGAGGAGCGATGGAGCGCCCGCCACCACCGGTCCCGCCGGTTGCCGCGCTCGACGTCCTCCTCGATGAGTCCGCCCGCGGCGAGTCGGCGCAGGTGATAGCTGGCGGCCCCGGAGTCGAGGTCGAAGCGCCCGGCCAACTGCCGCGCGGTCGCGGGTCCTCGGCGTCGCAGGTCGTCGAGGAGTGCGAGCCGCACGGGGTGGGCGAGCACCCGGAGTGCGGCGGTGTCGAGGGTGAACTCGGCTTCGGAGGAGGGGACATGCGGGTTCAGGGGCCGGTCGTCGGGGGCTTCTCGCATGGCACCCGAGCGTAGATGGAGAAGAGTTGTTCGGGAAGAGTTCTTCGCGAACAACTCTTCGCGATCGATCCTCCAAGGAGAAAAAAGAACTTCCCAACACGTGCATCCACGGGCCGACTTGGGTCGGTAGTACGGGGTGAGTCAGCGGGCTCTACCTCGCCCGCTCACCTCTCTCGTCGCCGGCGCCCGGTGCGCCTGCACGCCCGGGCGTCGGCGGCGTTCACCAGGGATCTCGCGCGCACCTTGTCGGAACGAGTCCCTCCGGGACACGATGCCCGGATGAAGGGTGATCTTTTCGCGAGTGAGTTCATGGTGCAGGCGGCCGAGACGCCGGGCATGTCCGTTCAGAACGCCAAGTCGATCCGGTACGTCGTCGACGGAGAGATGCTGGCGCGGCAGGGGGCGATGATCGCCTACCGGGGGAATCTGCAGTTCGAGCGCAAGGGCCAGGGCGTCGGCGGAATGCTGAAGCGGGCCGTCACCGGTGAGGGGCTCGCCCTGATGAAGGTGAAGGGGAGAGGCGAGGCCTGGTTCGCGCAAGAGGCGCAGAACGTGTTCGTGGTCGACCTCGAACCCGGCGACGTGTTCACCGTCAACGGCCGCAACGTGCTCTGCTTCGACCCCACGCTGTCCTACGACATCAAGACGGTGAAGGGCGCCGGCATCAGCGGCGGCGGCCTGTTCAACAGCGTGTTCACGGGGCACGGCCGGCTGGGCCTGGTCTGCGAGGGCAATCCGCTGGTGCTGCCGGTGTCGCCGCAGCAGCCGGTGTACGTCGACACGGACGCGATCGTGGGCTGGACCGCCGACCTGCGGACCTCCCTGCACCGTTCGCAGTCCCTCGGGTCGATGATCCGCGGCGGGTCCGGGGAGGCGGTCCAGCTCATGCTGGAGGGCGAGGGGTTCGTGGTGGTGCGCCCGAGCGAAGCGGCACCGCAGAAGCCGCAGCAGCACTGAGCACCAGGCGCTGGGGCGACACACGTCCTAGGACCCCGCGGTGGCCGTCCGTTCGGCCACCGCGATCCTGGCCAGCTTGGTGAGCATCATGCCGTTGCGGACCTTCACCAGGTAGTCCACGGGCAGGCCGTGCATCCGGGTGCCCGGGCCCCGCAGGGGATGCCAGTCGAGGACGAACAGCGTGTGCTCTCCCCACGGAATCAGCTTCATGGCGACGCGGGCGGCGCCGAACGGGTCCGCCTTCGCCTCCAGCTCCAGCCGGTGCCCGGGCTCGCAGATCCGGACGATGCTGGTGTCGTCGGTGGTCAGCGGGCCGATGCCGACCCGGAAGCGCAGCGTGGTGCCCACGGCGGGCCAGCCGGGGTCCACCGCGAGCACCTGCTGGTTCCCGGTCACCCATTCCCCGTAGCGGTGGCCGTCGGAGAGCAGCCGCCAGACCTCGGCGGGCGGGCTCAGGATGAGTCGGCGGTTGCGGGCCACGGTGATCACGCTCCTTCTCAGGACAAGCGTGCGACCCCGGTGCCACTCCGGCAACCGCCGACCCGGGACCCGGCTAGCCGCGATACGTCTCCAGCAGCCGCAGCCACACCTCGCTCACCGTCGGGTACGCCGGCACCGCGTGCCACAGCCGTTCGATCGGCACCTCACCGGCGATCGCGACGGTCGCGGAGTGGATGAGTTCGCCGACACCGGGGCCGACGAACGTGACGCCGAGCAGCACCTCTCGGTCCAGGTCGACGATCATGCGGGCGCGGCCGGTGTAGCCGTCGGCGTAGAGGCCGGCTCCGGCCACGTTCGCCAGGTCGTAGTCGACGGCGCGGACGCGGTGGCCCGCCGCCTCGGCCTCGGCGAGGGTCAGGCCCGCGCTCGCCGCCTCGGGGTCGGTGAAGACGACCTGCGGAACGGCGGCGTGGTCGGCGGTGGCGGCGTGGGCGCCCCACGGGTCGGTCTCGAGGAGCGGGACCCCGGCCGCACGGGCGGCGATCGCGGCGCCCGCGATGCGCGCCTGGTACTTCCCCTGATGGGTGAGGAGCGCCCGGTGATTGGCGTCGCCGACCGCGTACAGCCAGTCGCTGCCCTCGACGCGGAGGCTGTCGTCCACGGTGAGCCAGGAGCCGGGGGCCAGTCCGACCGTGTCCAGGCCGATGTCCTCGGTGCGCGGCGCGCGGCCCGTGGCGAAGAGGATCTCGTCCGCCTCCAGGACCGTGCCGTCGGTCAGCGTGGCCGAGATCGTGCCGTCCCTGCGCTCGACCGCCGTGACCGACACGCCGGTGCGCACGTCGGCCCCGGCCTCGCGCAGGGCGTCGACGACGAGTTCCCCGGCGAACGGCTCCATGCGGTCGAGTACTCCGTGGCCGCGCACCAGCAGGGTGACCTGCGAGCCGAGCGCCTGCCAGGCGGTGGCCATCTCGGTGGCGACGACCCCGCCGCCGACCACGATCAGCCGTCCGGGCGCGTGGTCGGCGCTGGTCGCCTCCCGGCTGGTCCAGGGCTTCGCCTCCGGCAGGCCGGGCAGCTCGGGCAGGGCGGCGCGGGTGCCGGTGCAGACCGCGACGGCGTGCCGGGCGGTGAGCACGGTGACCGTGCCGTCCTCGGCGGTCACGGTGACCCGGCGGGGCCCGTCGAGGCGGCCGTGGCCACGGTAGAGGTCGGCCCCGATGGACTCGATCCAGCCGACCTGGCCGTCGTCCTTCCAATGCGACGTGAAGTCGTCGCGGTGGGCGAGCACGGCGGCCGTGTCGAGGGGGCCCTCGACGGCCTGGCGCAGGCCCGGGACGCGCCGGGCGTCGGCCCGCGCGATCACCGGGCGCAGCAGTGCCTTGCTGGGCATGCAGGCCCAGTACGAGCATTCGCCGCCGACGAGCTCGCTCTCCACGATCGCCGCGCTCAGTCCGCCTGCCCGCACCCGGTCGGCGACGTTCTCTCCGACCGGTCCCGCCCCCAGCACGACGACGTCGTACGCGTGGTCATTCGTGGTATCCGTGGCATGTGTCATGACGTCCAGTGTGGTCGTAGGTGTGCGTGCGGGCCACATGGGTATGGGCGCGGAATACGTCCGTCATACGGACGGTTGTGCACAAAGGCATTGCCCCCTACGGCTTCGCCCCGAACCCAGGAAGCAGGAAGAGGGAAACACCATGAGCAGCACCACCATGGAGCTGACGAAGGAGAACTTCGATCAGACGGTCACGGAGAACGAGTTCGTGCTGATCGACTTCTGGGCGTCCTGGTGCGGGCCCTGCAAGCAGTTCGCCCCGGTCTACGAGAAGGCCGCCGAGTCCAACCCGGACCTGGTCTTCGGCAAGGTCGACACGGAGGCGCAGCCCGAGCTGGCCGCCGCGTTCGGCATCCAGTCGATCCCGACGCTGATGATCGTCCGTGACCAGGTGGCCGTGTTCGCCCAGCCCGGCGCGCTCCCCCAGGAGGCCCTGGACGACGTGATCGGCCAGGCCCGCAAGCTGGACATGGACGAGGTCCGCAAGTCCGTCGCCGAGCAGCAGGCTCAGCAGGGGCAGCAGACCGACGAGGCCTGAGCCCTTCGGGGCGGGGTGCGGCGCGGGTCAGGTCGACTCGCGCCGCACCAGGCTCGCGCCCAGCACGTCCCTGGTCTCCGGCTCGGCGGTCGGGGTGCGCACGAGGCGGTCGACGAACTCCGCGAGTTCCTGCCCCGAGGGCAGGGCGAGCCGGACGGTCGTCAGACGGGGGCGCAGCAGCCGTCCCAGCATCAGATCGTCGGCGCCGACGATCGCGACGTCGTCGGGGATGCCGACGCCCGCGTCCTGCAGTGCCCGCATCAGCAGCATCGCGTACTCGTCGTTGTAGGCGAAGACGGCGCCGAGCCCCAACTCTCTTATCTGTGCGACGACTTGAGCCGCATGCTCCTCGTCGTACGCGATCGGCAGCCCGACCGCCTCGGCGCCGGTCTCCCGGATGCCCGCCAGGCGTGGCGCGGCGAACGCGTCCAGGCCCTCCTCGCGGGGCATCAGCACGCCGATCCGGTGGTGCCCGCGCTCCCGCAGGTGGTCCGCCGCGACCCGGCCCACCGCGCGATGGTCGGCGATCAGGGCGTGCGCCCCCTCGACCGGTTCGGCGCCGAGGGTGATGACGGCCCTGGCGCCGGACCGCTGAAGGATGTCGATGCCGCGGCGTCCCATGCCGGCCGGGGCGAGGACGGCGACGGGCCGCAGTTCGGCCCAGGCGCGGGCCGCGTCGTCGCCGCCGACGCCCACGCTCCCGTACTGCACCGCGGTGTAGTCGAACCGGCTCAGGGCCCACTGGAACTCGTTGAGGAATCCGCTGTACAGGGTGCCGACCGGAACGTCCGGCGCCGGCATGAGGACGATGCGGGTGTGCCCGGCGCGCAGGCTGCGGGCGGCCGCGTGCGGGACGTAGCCGAGTTCTCTCGCGGCCTCGTGGACGCGGCGCCGGGTGGGTTCGCTGATCCGTACGGCGCTGGTGTTGTTCAGGACGTAGCTGACGGTGGCGCGCGACACCCCGGCCTGGCGCGCGACGTCCGCGCTCGTCGGCGCCGAACCGCGGGGCGGGCCGGCGGAATCGACGGGCGCGGGCTGCTGTCTGGGTATCTGCGGTTTCTCCACCATGACGTACGGCATCCTTCCAGACGGCTTGCCCGCGCCGTGCGCCCAGGGCGTGTGTCCTAGCCCTCGGCGAGCGCCTTCCACACGGCCGGGTCCTCGAAGCCCAGCGCCCACAGCACCGTGTGCGGGACGTCGTGGGCGCGCAGGACCGTCAGGTGGGCCGCGGTGCCACGTGCGTCCTGGTACCAGACGGTGCGGCGGGTCGTGCCGTCCCGGTACGTGAAGTGCGGGGTGCTGGAGTCGGGGTCGAGGGTGTACGGCGCCTTCTCCTTGCGGCGCAGGGCCTCGGCGTCCTTCCATGTCACGTGCCGGGCGCGGCCCTTGTCGCCGACCGCCCAGTTCCAGCCGTAGGCCGGCAGCCCCATCTCCAGTTTGGCGCGCGGGACTTGGGCGGTGGCCGTGGCCAGGATCTCGTCGTACCACTGCGGGGTGGAGAGCGGGCCGGGCGCGCCCTCGGCCCAGTGCAGGTTGTACCCCATGATGCGGACCCGGTCGGCGGCGGCGCCCAGCCGCTCGTAGTCCCAGACGCGGCCGCTGGTACGGGTCTTGGGGGTCACGGTGACGAAACACTGCTTGCCCAGCTCGTGCAGGCGGGCACAGAGGTCGGTGACGAAGTCGGCGTATCCGGCGCGCACGGCGCGGTAGGTGGCGTCGGGGCTCGGCGCGATGGTCTCGTAGTCGAGGTCGATGCCGTCGTAGGCGCGGCTGCGGACGACGGCGAGGAGCGCGTCGACGTGCTCGGCGCGGCGGGCGGCGCTGGTCATGACGGCGCCGAGGGCGCCGGGCTTCATCTGTTCCATGACGGTCGGGACGACCTGGATGCCCTTGTCGTGCAGGCCGTTGACGATGCGGCGCTCGCCCGCGCCGGGGTGGCCGTCGACGCGGGTGGCGGACTTCGTCTCGTACCAGAAGGGGCTGATGGTGCGGATCTGGTCGGCGTGCGCCAGGGCGTCCTGGTAGGCGTTCTCCTGGTCCCAGTACGGCAGCCAGGCCGAGACGGTGCGCGGCGGGGGCGGTGCGTCGGCGGCCCGCGCGGTGACGGGCGCGAGGGCGCCGGCCAGGAGCAGCAGGGCGGGGAACGCGGTCGGGGCGGTCAGGTGTATGCGTCGTCGTGCCATGTGCCGAGCCTGCGGGTCGCGCGCCGGACCCGCCGCACGGATTGGGCCGTCCAGGCTCTACCGTGACCCGCGTGACTGCCTTTACGGATGATTCCGCGAACGAACACCCCGGCCGCTTCGGAGCGACGGCCACGGTGGAGGCCGAGCCGCACCGGGTGGGCCCGGTGCGCACCGAGTACGCGCCCGCGCACGACGGCGACCCCGATCCGGGGGAGATCGTCTGGACGTGGGTGCCCTTCGAGGAGAACGACGGGCGCGGCAAGGACCGTCCCGTTCTCGTCGTCGCCCGCGAGGCGGCCGGGACGCTGCTGGCCGTGCAGTTGTCGAGCAAGCGGCACGACCAGGACCGCGAGTGGGTGGCGCTCGGCTCCGGGCCCTGGGACCGCGACGGCCGCGATTCGTGGGTGGATCTGGACCGGGTGCTGCGAGTGCACGACCAGGGGATGCGGCGCGAGGCGTGCGCCCTGGACCGCGGTCGGTTCAACACGGTGGTGCTGCGGCTGCGGGAGCGCTACGGCTGGCGCTGAGCGGCCCGTCGACCGGTGAGGACCCGCTCGAACGCCGAGCGGGTCGCCGCGTCCTTCGTGCGGTCGAGCACCGCGAAGACGATCTGCTCGAACCGGCCGTGGAAGCGGCCGTCCAGCAGGTCGGCGAAGGCCCGTGCGACCTGCTCGGGGTCGTTGCGGAAGACGCCGCAGCCCCATGCGCCGAGCACGAGGCGCCGGTAGCCGTGCAGGGCCGCGACCTCCAGGACGCGCTCGGCGCGGCTCGCCAGGGCGGCGGGGATCCGGTCGACCCGCTCCGGGGTGTGGCGCGCGATCACTCCGGCGTTCGGCGCGGGTGAGGTCAGGAAACCCACCGGGAAGGGCTCGTCGAGGAGCCGGCCGCGGTCGTCCCGGAACACCGGAACGCCGGGGGTGTGGATGACCCGGTCGCTGTAGAAGACGTCCCGGTCGGCCCGGTGGTGGTCGTAGAACTCCGGCGCTTCGAGCAGGCAGGTGTAGAGCGCCGAGGCGCGGCAGACGGCCTCCTCCTGGGCCTGTGCCCCGTTCAGGTAGCCGCCGCCGGGGTTGCGGGCGGACGCGAAGTTCAGCACCGCGATCCGCTCCGCCCGCTCCCCCGTCATCCGGCGGGCCGCGTCGAGGCTGCTCTCCCCCGTGACCTCGACCGACGGCTCCGCCACGGCCGGCGCGTGCGGCACGGCCACCGGGCCGGGACCGTACATGCGGGTCCCTTCCCGGGCCCGTGCCACCGCGTCGGCGAGGTGGATCGTGCGCCCGTCCCCCGTGACGTACTCCCCCGTGGCGACGATCTCCTCCGTGCGCTGCGCGAGCTCCCGCAGCCGGGCACTCACGTGCGCTCCCCCGTCGTTCTCATGAACCCATCGTGTGCGCTCGGTGACCCCGCGGACAACAGGTTTTCGCTCGGACGACCGGGCCGCGCTCACCCCCAGGCGCACCCTTGTGCGATTCCCGGCGAGGGACTTGGGTAGACGGGCGATGCCCGAAACGGCCCGACCCGGGCCGAATCGACGCCATGGCCCCGACCGGGGACCATGGGACGGGTGAGGACCAGGAGGAATCCCGGTATGAGCGAGGCAGACTGTACGAGCCCCGGTGTGCTGCGCACCGAGGCCGAGGTGGAGGCCCTGATCCGGGGCATCTGTTTCAAGACCGGCCCGCCCCGCGCGGTCGGTGTCGAGCTGGAATGGATCGTGCACGAGCCGCGTCCGCAGGGGACGCCCTGGCTCCCGTTACCTCCCGAACGACTCGACGCGGCTTATGTCGCACTGCGTGCCGTGCCCCTGCGCTCGGCGCTCACGGTGGAACCCGGCGGCCAGCTGGAGCTCAGTTCGCTCCCCGCCGCCACCCTGACGGAATGCGTCTCGGCCATGCGGGCCGATCTGACCGCCGTCCGCACCGTCCTCCGCGACCACGGGCTGGTCCTGTCGGGCCGGGGCACCGACCCCTGGCGGCCGCCCCGCCGCGTCCTGCACGAACCGCGCTACGACGCCCTGGAGGCCTCCCTCGACCGGGCCGGTCCCGCCGGCCGCTCCATGATGTGCTCGTCGGCGTCCGTGCAGGTGTGCCTGGACGCGGGGTACGAGGAGCCGGGCCCGCTGGGCCACAGCAGGCGCTGGGTGCTCTCCCATCTGCTCGGCGCCGTCCTGGTCGCCGCCTTCGCCAACTCCCCGATGCTGTCCGGACGCGCCACCGGCTGGCGCTCCACCCGGCAGCTGCTGTGGGAGCGCATCGACCGGGGACGCTCCGGCGCGCCGGACCCGGCCCCGGAGCCGCGCACCGCATGGGTGCGGCACGTCCTCGACGCGCCGGTGATGTGCGTGCGCCGGGACAGCGGGCCGTGGGAGGTGCCCGAACGGCTGACGTTTCGCGAATGGGTGCGCACGGGTGCCCCGCGGCCACCGACCCGGTCGGACCTCGACTACCACCTGACCACGCTGTTTCCGCCGGTGCGCCCGCGCGGCCACCTCGAACTCCGCATGATCGACGCCCAGCCCGGCGACGACGGCTGGCTGATCCCGCTCGCCGTGACGACGGCCCTGTTCGACGACCCGCAGGCCGCCGAGACCGCGTACCGGGCCGTGAAGCGGCTGGCGGAGCGTTCCGCGCCGCTGCCCGCGCCGCACAACCCGCTGTGGCAGGACGCGGCCCGCCTGGCCCTCACCGATCCCGAGCTGCGGGAGGTGGCGGGCGTCTGCTTCACGGCGGCGCTCGACGCGCTCCCCCGGATCGGCGCGGATCCCGGGGTGTGCCGGGCCGTCGCCGACTTCACGCAGCGCTACGTCCTGCGCGGCCGCTGCCCCGCCGACGACGTGCTCGACCTGCTCAGCGATCCAGCGACCGCACCCGCACAGGGGAGGACCGTCCGCTCATGAACAGTCGGCAGAACCACCGGAGCGCGGAGACCACGGAGAGCGCCGAGAGCGGGGCCGTGGACCCGGAGGCGCTCAGGCGCCGTGCGGTCGACGCCCTGGAGACCGCGCGGCTGCGCACGACCCTGCTCACGAGCTGCGTCGAGGAGCCCGAACTGACGGCGCAGCACTCGCCGTTGATGTCCCCGCTGGTGTGGGACCTCGCGCACATCGGCAACCAGGAGGAGCAGTGGCTGCTGCGGGCCGTCGGCGGCCGGCAGGCGATCCGGCCGGAGATCGACCCGCTGTACGACGCGTTCGAGCATCCGCGGGCCGAGCGCCCCAAGCTGCCGCTGCTGGCGCCGCGGGAGGCGCGCGGTTACGCGGCGGAGGTGCGCGGAAGAGCCCTCGACGTGCTGGCCGGCGCGTCGTTCGACGCCGAGGGCGGCGCGCGGCTGACCCGGTCCGGCTTCGCCTTCGGCATGATCGCCCAGCACGAGCAGCAGCACGACGAGACGATGCTGATCACCCATCAGCTCCGCACCGGTGCGACCACGTTGACCGCCCCGGACCCCGAGCCGCCGGCCGTGCCGTTCACCGAACCGGCCGAAGTACTCGTCCCCGGCGGCCCGTTCACGATGGGGACGACCGCCGAACCCTGGGCGCTGGACAACGAACGCCCCGCCCACACCCGGCTGGTACCGCCGTTCTTCATCGACACGACGCCGGTGACGAACGGGGCGTACCTGGAGTTCATCGCCGACGGCGGCTACCGCACGCCCGAGTGGTGGTCGTCGGCGGGCTGGGCCCTGGTGCAGGACCACGGCCTGGAGGCACCGCTGTTCTGGCGGCGCGACGCGGGCGGCCAGTGGCTGCGCCGGCGGTTCGGGGTGACGGAGGTGGTGCCGCCCGACGAGCCGGTGCTGCACGTGAGCTGGTACGAGGCCGACGCCTATGCCCGCTGGGCGGGGCGCCGGCTGCCGACGGAGGAGGAGTGGGAGAAGGCGGCCCGCTTCGACCCGGCGACGGGCCGCTCGACGCGCTACCCGTGGGGCGACGCCGATCCGACGCCGGAGCGGGCGAACCTGGGCCAGCGCCATCTGCGCCCGGCCCCCGCGGGCAGCTATCCGCTCGGCGCGTCCCCGCTCGGGGTGCGGCAGCTGATCGGTGACGTGTGGGAGTGGACGTCCAGCGACTTCCTGCCCTATCCCGGCTTCGTCGCCTACCCGTACCGCGAGTACTCGGAGGTCTTCTTCGGCCCCGACCACAAGGTGCTGCGCGGCGGGTCGTTCGCGGTGGACCGGATCGCCTGCCGGGGCACGTTCCGCAACTGGGACTATCCGGTGCGCCGCCAGATCTTCTCCGGCTTCCGCACGGCGCGGGACGCCCAGCCGCGGGAGGACGGTTCCTGATGTGCCGTCATCTCGCCTACCTGGGACCGCCGGTGGTGCTCGGAGAGGTGTTGAACGCGCCGCCGCACAGCCTCTTCCGCCAGTCCTGGGAGCCGCGCAGGCAGCGGCACGGAACCGTCAACGCCGACGGTTTCGGCGTGGGCTGGTACGCCGACGGTGACCCGGTGCCCGCCCGCTACCGCCGCTCCGGCCCGGTCTGGGGCGACGCCTCGTACGCCGATCTGACCCGGGTCGTCCGCAGCGGGGCGCTGCTGGCCGCCGTGCGGGACGCGACGCTCGCGGGCGCGGACGGGGAGGCCGCCGCCGCGCCGTACGCGGCGGGCCCCTGGCTGTTCAGCCACAACGGCGCGGTGCCGGGCTGGCCCGGGTCGCTGGCGTCGCTGGTGCCCGCGCTGCCCGCCGCCGACCTGCTGTCGATGGAGGCACGGTGCGACGCGGCGTTCCTGTGGGCGCTCGCCCTGCACCGGCTGCGCACCGGGGACGAGCCCGCTCAGGCCCTGGCCGACACCGTGCTCGACGTGGCCGCGGCCCAGCCCGCGGCCCGCCTCAACCTCCTGCTCACCAACGGCGAGACGATCGCCGCGACGGCCTGGGGCGACACCCTGTGGTATCTCGCGGACCCCGATCGCGGCACCGTCGTCGCCTCCGAGCCCTACGACGACGATCCGCGCTGGGCCGAGGTCCCCGACCGCACCCTGCTCGCCGCGAGCCGCACCGACGTCCTGCTCACCCCCCTCAAGGAGCCTGCCGCGTGACCACGAACCCCCCTGTGTCCCCGTCCGGTGTCTCCGACGCCTTCGACGTCACCCGCACCCTGCCCGCGGACGCGACCGATGCCGCCCTGCGGGCCGACGCCCTGCACGGTCTGACCCGCACGCCCAAGACGCTCCCGCCCAAGTGGTTCTACGACGCGCGCGGCAGCGAGCTGTTCGACGAGATCACGACACTGCCGGAGTACTACCCGACCCGGGCCGAGCGGGAGATCCTGCTGGCCCGCGCGCCGGAGATCGCGGCGGCGACCGGCGCGCTCGCGCTGGTCGAGCTGGGCTCGGGCTCGTCCGACAAGACCCGCCATCTGCTCGACGCGCTGCCGGATCTCGCGGCGTACGTGCCGGTGGACGTCAGCGAGAGCGCGCTGCGGGGTGCGGCGCGCTCGCTGCTCGCCGAGCGTCCCGGGCTCGGCATCCACGCACTCGTCGCCGACTTCACCCGCGATCTGGTCCTGCCCGCGACTCCGGGGCCGCGTCTGGTGGCGTTCCTCGGGGGCACGATCGGCAATCTGCTGCCCGAGGAGCGGACGGCGTTCCTCGCCTCGGTGCGCGGGATGCTGTCGCCGGGTGACTTCTTCCTGCTCGGCACGGACCTGGTCAAGGACGAGGCGGAGCTGGTCGCCGCCTACGACGACGCGGCCGGGGTCACCGCCGCGTTCAACAAGAACGTGCTGACCGTGATGAACCGGGAGCTGGGCGCCGATTTCGATCCGGCCGCCTTCGCGCACGTCGCGCTGTGGGACGGCCGGACCGAGTGGATCGAGATGCGGCTGCGCTCCGTCCGGGAGCAGGTCGTCAAGATCCCGGCGGTGAACCTGGTGGTCGAGTTCGCGGCCGGTGAGGAGGTGCGGACCGAGGTGTCCGCCAAGTTCCGGCGGGACGGGGTCGCGGGTGAACTGCGTTCCGCCGGGATGGAGTTGACGCACTGGTGGACCGACGAGGCGGGGAGGTTCGCGCTGTCCCTCAGCACAGTCGGAGGCTGAGGATTCGCCAGGATGCCGGTTCGTCGTGGCTGGTCGCGCAGCTCCCCGCGCCCCTGACGGGGCCCGGCTACTCCGCCCGGTCGTCCAGGCGCTTGGTGATCTCCTTCGACGCCTTCTCGGCCTCGGCCCTCGGGTCGGCGCCCATCAGCACCCGGGACATGTACGCCTTGATGGGGTTGTCCGCGGCCTCCACGCTCGCCCAGAGCGGTGAGGCCGGGGTCGCCTTGCCGTGGGCGGCGCCGACGGCCATCGCGGCGACTCCGGGCTCGCCGGCCACGGCGGCGGAGAGCGTGGTCTTGTTCGGCACGTAGTTCATGGTCCTGGCCAGGTCGGTGTTCCACTTCTTCCCGGCCAGGGCCTCCACCACCGCGACCGCGCCCGAGCGGTGGGTGGTGTTCGCGGGGATCACGAGGTCGGACCCGCCGGTGAACACGGAGCCCGCCCGCGCCGCGGTCTTCCCCGGGATCGGGAAGAAGCCCAGTTTGTTCTTCAGGGACGGGTTCTTCTGCAGGATGCGCTGGGCCGCGCCCGGCACCGAGATGATCTGGGCGACGTCGCCCTCGGCGAACCGGTCGGCCTGTGAAGGGTGTTCCTCGTCGGCGTCCTTGGGGCCGTCGCCGAGCGCCTGGAGCTGCCCGTAGAAGGCCATGCCGCGCAGGGCCGCGTCGGTGGCGAGGGCGCCGGTCCAGGTACCGGACGACTCGTGGGCGAGTTCGCCGCCCTCGTCCCAGATGAAGCCCGACAGCGTGTACCAGTCCTGCCCGGCCAGGTAGATGCCCTGCGTGCCGCCGGAGTCGAGACGGCGCGTCATGTCGAGCCACTCGTCCCGGGTCTTCGGCGGCTTCTTGATGCCGGCCGCGTCGAAGAGGGACATGTTGTAGATGACGACTCGGTTGGCGGCGTACCAGGGAATGCCGAACTGGCGGCCGTTGTCGGCGCCGGGCTCGGCCAGGCCGGGCAGCCAGTCGTCCATGCCGAGGTCGCGTGCGGCCTCCAGCGACAGCTCCAGCAGGCCGTCCCCGTCGGCGTATCCCGGGACCTGGGTGTTGCCGACCTCGATGACGTCGGGAACACCGGAGTCCCCGCTCTTGGCGGCGAGCGCACGGGTGACCTTCTCGCCGATGCCCGTCCACTCCTGAATGCGGACGTCGAGACGCAGATCGCCGTGCGCGGCCTCGAAGTCCTTGGTGAAACGGTCGATGAAGGCGTCCGACGCGCTGCCCTGCATCAGCCACACGGTGATGGTGGTCCGCCCCGCGTCACCGCCCGGCAGCACATTGCACGCCGTGGTCAGCAGGCCGGACGCGGCGAGGAGGGGACCGAGGGACAGCACGGCACGGCGGGAGATCACGTGGGTCACTTTCTGCCTGCGGACAGGGAGGTTCGGCCCGACGTGGGGGGACGAGCGGAATGCTCGTACGGGTGTGGCTGGATTTTGGTATGGACCATTGCCGTGGTCAAGAGTTACCGGGGAGTAAGTCGAACACGCGCTCCCTCGCGGAAGTCGCCGGCCTGGGGCACGGTGGAAGCATGTCGAACCACACGTACCGCGTCACGGAGATCGTCGGCACCTCCCACGAGGGGATCGACCAGGCGATCCGCAATGGCATCAGCCGTGCCTCGCAGACCTTGCGCAACCTCGACTGGTTCGAGGTCACGCAGGTCAGGGGCCAGATCGTGGACGGGGAGGTCGAGCACTACCAGGTGGGTCTCAAGGTGGGATTCCGTCTCGAGGACGGTGAGTGAGCGGTCCCCGTCCCGGTCCCGCCCACCGGCTGTCAGGTGCGGCCTTCCCGCTCCTGGGCGTCCTTCAGGGCCGTCGACGCGCTAGCCCAGCGGGCGCGCACGACGGTGAATCCGGCGCGCTCCGCCTCGTCGCAGACCAGTTCGTCGTCGTCGACGAGCATCCGGACGGTGCGGCCGCGCGCCATGCGCCGCAGGGTCTCCAGTTTCGTCCGCCGGGCGGGCCTGCGGTCGTTGTCGCGTCGCATGTGCAGCGTCCCGTCGGGCAGCCCCTGCGCGGCGAGCCAGGCCACGGTGTCGGCCCGGCACCGCTCGGGCCGCCCGGTCAGGTACTGGACCTCGCACTCCTCGGCGCTCTCCCGCGCCAGGGCGATCCCCTTGGGCAGGGGAGGATCGTCCGGGGCCGCGCCGAAGAAGCCGTCCCAGTCCCGCGGCTTGCGCTCCAGGAACCGCTGCCGGTGCGCGGTGTCGGCAAGCGTTCCGTCGAGATCGAATACGGCCAGCGGCTTCTTGTCGGAGGTCACGGGTTTCAGCCTATTGCCGGGAATCTCCGCCGGCTCAGTACGTTGAACACAACGTGAGCACCCTGATCGAAACGACCCGCTTCTCCGTCCTGGACCGCTCCCGCACGCGCGAGGGCCACTCCGGCCCCGACGCGCTGCGCGACACCGTCGCCCTCGCCCAGGATCTGGAGCGGCTCGGGTACCACCGGTTCTGGGTCAGCGAGCACCACGGGGTGCCCGGAGTGGCCGGATCGGCTCCCACCGTGCTGGCGGCCGCCGTCGCGGGGGCCACCAGCAGGCTGCGCGTCGGCACCGGCGGCGTGATGCTGCCCAACCATCAGCCGCTGGTGGTGGCCGAGCAGTTCGGGGTGCTCGAGTCGCTGTTCCCGGGCCGGATCGACATGGGCCTGGGCCGGTCGGTCGGGTTCACGGACGGGGTGCGCCGGGCCCTCGGCCGGGACAAGGACGTCGCCGACGACTTCGCGGGCCAGCTCGACGAACTGCTCGCGTTCTTCGCCGGCACCTCGGCGACGCGCGCGCACGCCCGCCCGTCCGAGGGGCTGCGCGTCCCGCCCTTCGTCCTGGCGATGGGCGAAGGGGCGTCGATCGCGGCCCGGGCGGGCCTGCCCATGGTGATCGGCGATCTGCGCAGCCGGGAGAAGATGCTGCGCGGCATCGACCGCTACCGCGCCGAGTTCCGCCCCTCCGCCTGGGCGGCGGAGCCGTACGTGGTGATCTCCGGGACGGTCGCGGTCGCGGGCAGCGAGCCGGAGGCCCGCCGGCTGCTGATTCCGGAGGCGTGGTCGATGGCGCACTCGCGTACGCACGGCACGTTCCCGCCGCTGCCGCCCGCCGAGCGGGTGGCGTCCCTGGAGCTGACCGCGAAGGAGCGCGAGTTCTACGAGGCGGGCCTGCGCGGCCACATCGCGGGCACCGAGCAGCAGGTCACCGACGAGCTGGAGACGGTGATCAAGGAGAGCGGCGCGCAGGAGGTCCTGGTGACGACCAGTACGTACGACCGGGAGGGCCTGCTGGAGTCGTACCGGCGGCTGGCCCGGATCGCCCGCCTGGCGTCCGCCTAGGGCATCAGCGGACTCCGAGGCCGTGCAGGAGCATCGGCAGCGAGGCGTGCAGTTCGCGCTGCCAGTAGGGCCAGGTGTGGGTGCCGGGGCCGTAGAAGTGGGTGGTGAGGTGCTTGGCGCCCAGGCTCTTCAGCCGGGCGGCGAGTGCGTGGTTCTGCCGGTTGAAGTCGGCCTCCAGGGCGTTGGTGGCGCCCGGCGGGTCCGGCGGGCCCGCGGTGCCGTCGCCGCTGGAGAGGTGGACCGGCAGCTTCTTGAGGCGTGCGGCCAGGTGGTACGGGTCGTGGGCGGCCCAGACGGCGCGCTGGGCGACGGGATCGCCCCACACGCGCAGCGGGTCGGTGCCCTGGCCGGCGAAGAAGCCGAGGATGCGGGTGGTGGAC
Organism: Streptomyces sp. NPDC001904; assembly: GCF_040297005.1. Lineage (NCBI taxonomy): Bacteria > Bacillati > Actinomycetota > Actinomycetes > Kitasatosporales > Streptomycetaceae > Streptomyces > Streptomyces sp. NPDC001904. The sequence goes on from NZ_JBEOYI010000005.1 coordinate 132,929, forward strand.
TCGTCGTTCAGGAGCGGGTGGGCGGAGCCGGAGTAGGCGGCCGCCGCCTTGAACATGCCGGGGTGCCGGGCCGCGTAGACCAGCGCGCCCTGACCGCCCATGGACAGCCCGGCGACGACCCGGCGGGAACCGGCGCCCCAGTCGCGCTCCAGGAGGCGGCGCAGGTCGCGGGTGTGGAAGGTGTCCCAGGCGGGGTCGCCGCCCCGGCCGTGGTTCCACCAGTCGCTGTACCAGCCGTTCCAGCCGGCCTCGGGCATGACGACGAGAACGTCTCGCAGGCTTTCGAGCGAGGCCACGTCGGTCTTGCCGGTCCAGGACGTGTAGTCACCGCAGCAGCCGTGCAGCAGCCACAGGGTGGGCCAGTGCTGACGGCGGTCGGCGGGGTCCCAGCCGTCGGGGGTGAGCAGGCGCACCTGCACCGTGCGGCCGCCGAGCGCCGACGCGCGGACCGAGAGGTCCACCTGCCGCTCGGCGACCCGGGTGACGGCGACGACCTCGGCGGCGGGCGGGGCCGGTGCGGCGACGGTGGACGGCGCCGCCCCGAAGGTGAGCAGCAGTGCGGCCAGGACGAGCAGCAGGCGTCCGGCGCGGCGGGTCGGGACGGCGGTCATGGCGGCTCCCACGGGTCGTCGGCGGATCGTGGTCCTGCTGCGGTTCCGGGTCCGTCTCAGTGCGCGGCGGGGAGCACCAGGAGGGCGTCCCCGACCGGGCGTTCACCGGTGGCGTCGGACGGGTCGTTGATGACCTGCCCGTCGACGACCATCGTGGTCGAGCCGCCGCCGTCGAGGTTCACGGCGTCCGTCAGCCCCAGTGCGCGGGCGACCGCCGCGCTCTCCGGGATGCTGAGGCCGAGCGATCCGGTGCTGCGGCCGTCGGCGGTGACGAGCACGGTCCGGCCCGCGGCGTCCGTCCCGGCGAAGGTGCGCGGGTTCCGCTTGTGCACCCAGCCGTAGTAGAAGCTCGGGTTGCCGGGCTGCGCCATGCCGTCGGTGGCCGGGGTGACGTGGAGACGGCCGTCGCGGACGAGTTCGGGGCCGCCGTTGAGGACGCTGGTGGTGCGGGACGGGGTGACGGGGCGGCCCCGGGTGTCCTTCAGGCCGCTCCGGATCCGCAGCGGGCGGCCGGCTTCGGCGAGTGCGGTGAGCCGGGCGGCGGCGGTGCCGGTGGCCTGGACGCTGCGGCCCCCGGCGGGCAGGGCGACGCCGCGCGACGGGCGCACCGCGACGACCTTGCCGTGCCGGTCGAGTACGGCCTCGGCGCCCGCGCCCTTCGGGGTCTCCTTGCCGAACTCGGGGGTGAACGCGACGAGTTCGTCGGGGTCGGTGCAGGTCGTGTCGTGCAGCGGGCGGGCCGTCGGGAGGTCGTCGGCGGTGCCGCCGCAGTTGCGGATCAGGCCGGGTACGCGGTCGACGCCGTCCAGCGGCAGCGAGGTGCGGCCCGCGGTGACGGTGCCGCTCCAGGTGAAGCGGGTGACGTCGGTGCCGCGCGCGGAGTCGTGGACGACGAGGCCGGGTCGGCCGTTCACCGCCTCGCTGAGCAGTTGCCCGTCGTAGACGCCGACGCCGGCCGGGTCTCCGGGGGCGCCCGCCTTGGGGTCGAGGACGAAGAAGCCCGCGTTGACCCCGGCGGTCGCTCCGTCGGCGGCGGCGAGCGCGCTGGTCGTCTCGCGGTTCTCCAGGTCGGGCCCGTAGGAGGCCTTGAGGTCGCCGTGGAACTTCTTCGGGTCGATCGTGAGGACGTCGATGTGCCAGGGGCCGCGGTCGCCCGCGTCGCCGTCCCAGCCGGTGTACCAGGCGGAACCGGTGTATCCGGCGGCGCGCAGCCGGGTGCGCTCCGCGGTGGCCGCGCTCTCGTCGGGGAAGGTGCCGACGCGGACCCGCCAGCCGAGCGTGCCGCCCGCGTAGTCGGCGGTCGCCGGGGTGGTGACCTCCTCTGAGCGGGCGTCGAAGCCCTTCGCGCGGAGCGCCGCGAGGAGTTCGCCCGCGCTCTCCTCGTCCTTGAGCGCGGTCGGCGGCGCGTCCGGGTCGGGGGATCCGGCGCCGCCCGGGATGGACAGCTCCACGGTCCAGGCCATGGCCGGGGTGTCGGCGCCACGCACGATGCGGGTGAGCGTCACGCCCGGCTGGAGGGTCCGCGTCGTCCGGGTCTCGGAGAGCCCGACGGCGCCGAGCGGGAGCCCGTGCAGGGACGCCGACGGGGTCGGTGACGGTGCTGCCCCCACGAGGGCGAGGGCGCACACTGCCGCACCGATGCCGAACAGTCTGCTGTTCACGAACCCCCCACTGGACCGACTGTCGAACCGCTGTCCGAAGAAGACCTCCGTAACGGTGCGTGGGCCCACGACCGGCCGTCAAGGCATGTGCACATCATTCATCGGACGTTCTCCCGGGCGTCCGCCGCCGCGCCGCCGGGCGCGCGCCACCACCACCGGTGGGTGGATCATGGAGGACGACGAAGAGTGACCTCCGCCCGACCGGGAGCCCGCCCCATGCACCACCCCGCCCCGTCCGACCCGCGCCACGACGGCTTCGTGCGGGTGCGCGGCGCCCGTGAGCACAACCTCAAGGGTGTCGACGTCGACGTCCCCCGGGACGTCCTCGCGGTCTTCACCGGGGTGTCCGGCTCGGGCAAGTCGTCCCTGGCCTTCGGAACGATCTACGCGGAGGCGCAGCGCCGCTACTTCGAGTCGGTCGCCCCGTACGCGCGCCGCCTCATCCATCAGGTCGGCGCGCCGAAGGTCGGCGAGATCAGCGGACTGCCGCCCGCCGTGTCGCTCCAGCAGAGCCGTTCCGCGCCGACGTCCCGGTCCTCGGTCGGCACGGTCACCACGCTCTCGAACTCGCTGCGGATGCTGTTCTCGCGGGCCGGCGACTATCCGCCGGGCGCCGCGCGGCTGGACTCGGACGCGTTCTCGCCGAACACGGCGGCCGGCGCCTGCCCGGAGTGCCACGGCCTGGGCCGGGTCCACCGCACCACGGAGAAGCTCCTGGTCCCCGACCCGGCGCTGTCGATCCGCGAGGGCGCGATCGCGGCCTGGCCCGGCGCCTGGCAGGGCAAGAACCTGCGGGACATCCTCGAGGCGCTCGGCTACGCGGTGGACCGGCCCTGGCGGGAGCTGACGCAGGAGGACCGGGACTGGATCCTGTTCACGGACGAGCAGCCGGTGGTGACCGTGCACCCGGTACGGGACGCCGACCGCATCCAACGCCCTTACCAGGGCACGTACATGAGCGCGAACCGGTACGTGCTGAAGACGTTCTCGGACTCCAAGAGCAAGTCGCTGCGGGCGAAGGCGGAGACGTTCCTGCACAGCACGCCGTGCCCGGTGTGCGGCGGGGCGCGGCTGCGGCCCGAATCGCTGGCGGTGACGTTCGCGGGGCACGACGTCGCGGAGCTGGCCCGGCTGCCGCTGACGGAGCTGGCCGCGGTCCTGGACACGCCCGCCCCCTCCGAGACCGCGCGCGTCCTCACCGAGGATCTGCGCGCCCGCATCGGCACGGTCACCGAACTCGGGCTCGGCTATCTGAGCCTGGACCGCGCCACCCCCACGCTCTCGGCGGGCGAGCTGCAACGGCTCCGGCTCGCCACGCAGTTGAGGTCGGGGCTCTTCGGTGTCGTCTACGTCCTCGACGAGCCGTCGGCGGGTCTGCACCCGGCCGACACCGAGTCGCTGCTGACGGTCCTGGACCGGCTGAAGGCGGCCGGCAACTCCGTCTTCGTCGTCGAGCACCATCTGGACGTGATGCGGCACGCGGACTGGCTGGTGGATGTGGGTCCGCTGGCCGGCGAGCACGGCGGCGAGGTGCTGCACAGCGGTCCGGTGGCCGTGCTGAAGGGGGTCGGGGGTTCGGCGACGGCGCGCTTCCTCTTCGACGATTCTCCGCTGACCGCTCGTCAGACCCGCACGCCACGGGGCTGGTTCACGCTCGGTCCGGTGACCCGGCACAATCTGCGGGACGTGACGGCCGAGGTCCCGCTCGGCGCGTTCACGGCCGTCACCGGCGTCTCGGGGTCCGGCAAGTCGACGCTGATCGGCGAGATCACGGAGGACCGGGAGGGGGTGGGACGGCTCGTGGTCGTGGACCAGAAACCGATCGGGCGGACACCGCGCTCCAACCTCGCCACCTACACCGGCCTGTTCGACGTCGTACGCAAGGTGTTCGCGGCCACCGACGAGGCGAAGGTCCGCGGCTACGGCGTGGGCCGGTTCTCCTTCAACGTCGCGGGCGGACGCTGCGAGACCTGTCAGGGCGAGGGATTCGTCAGCGTCGAACTCCTCTTCCTGCCGAGCACGTACGCGCCCTGCCCGACCTGCGGGGGCGCCCGGTACAACGAGGAGACGCTCCAGGTCACGTACCGGGGGCTGACCATCGCCGACGTCCTCGACCTGACCGTGGAGTCGGCGGCCGCGTTCTTCGCCGAGGACCCCGCGGCGACCGCCGTGGAGCGCAGTCTGCGCACGCTCCTCGACGTCGGTCTCGGTTATCTCCGGCTCGGCCAGCCCGCGACCGAGCTGTCCGGCGGCGAGGCCCAGCGCATCAAGCTGGCCGGCGAGTTGCAGCGGGTACGCCGCGGCCACACCCTGTACCTCCTGGACGAGCCGACCACCGGACTGCACCCGGCCGATGTGGAGGTACTGCTGCGGCAGCTGAACGGGCTCGTCGACGCGGGGCACTCCGTGGTGGTCGTGGAGCACGACATGGCGGTCGTCGCGGGCGCGGACTGGGTGATCGACATGGGCCCCGGCGGCGGGGACGCGGGCGGCCGGGTCGTCGCCGCGGGGCCGCCCGCCGCGGTGGCCGCTCGCCCCGAGAGCCGCACCGCCCCCTATCTCGCGCGTCTGCTGCCCTGACGGAGCCGGCCCTTGGCCAGCTTCCCGGTGGGCGTGCGCGGCAGCGAAGCGACGAACTCGACGTCCCTGGGCACCTTGTAGTGCGCCATGCGGTCACGGACGTACGCGATCAGGACGTTCGCCGTCTCCGGCCCCGCCTCGGCGCCTTCGGCCAGTTCGACGTACGCGCGTACCGACTCCCCCATCTCCTCGTCCGGCACCCCGACGACGGCCACGTCGGCGACTGCCGGGTGCAGGACGAGACAGTCCTCGATCTCCTGCGGATAGATGTTGACCCCACCCGAGATGATCATGAACGCCTTGCGGTCGGTGAGGAAGAGGTAGCCGTCCTCGTCGACATGGCCGATGTCCCCTGTGGTGGTCCACGCCGGGTGCTCGGGGTGCTGGGCCTCGCGGGTGCGGTCGTCGTCGCGGTGGTAGCGGAACGGGAGTTCGTCGCGCTCGAAGTAGACGGTGCCGGTCTCCCCTGGCGGCAGGACCTTCCCCTCCTCGTCGCAGATCCTCAACTCGCCGAGGAGACCGGCGCGTCCGACGGAACCCGGCTTGCTCAGCCACTCGTCCGGGCCGATGAACGTGATCCCGTTACCCTCGGTGGACGAGTAGTACTCGTACAGGACGGGTCCCCACCACTCCATCATCCGTCGCTTCACCTCCACAGGACAGGGCGCCGCCGCGTGCACGGCCACCTTCATCGAGGAGGTGTCGTACCGCTCGCGGACGGCGTCGGGCAGTTTCAGCATCCGGACGAACATGGTCGGCACCCACTGGCTGTGGGTGACCCGATGACGCTCGATGGCCGCCAACGCCCCTTGCGCGTCGAAGGAGTTCATCAGGACGACGGTGCCGCCGGTCGCGGTGATCGTGCCGCAGAAGCGCAGTGGCGCCGCGTGGTAGAGCGGTGCGGGGCAGAGATAGACCGTCGTCTCGTCGAAGCCGTACATCGGCTGGAAGAGGAGCTGCACCGTGGACGGCTCGGTGCGGACGTCGCCCTCCGGCAGGGCGGGTTCGACGCCTTTGGGGCGGCCGGTGGTCCCGGACGAGTAGAGCATGTCGGTGCCGCGCGGCTGCACCTCGGGCGGTTCGGCGGACGCGGCGCGCAGCGCGGCGTCGTAGGTGCCGTCGTCCAGACCGAGCACGTGGGTGACGCCGGGCGACAACGCGGCCACGGCCGAGCCGAGTTCGCTCAGGGGGCCGGAGACGACGAGGGCGCTCGCCCCGCAGTCGCGCACGATGTAGGCGGCTTCGTCGGCGGTGAGATGGTGGTTGACGGCCGTGAGGTAGAGGCCGGAGCGCATCGCGGCCCAGTAGACCTCCAGGGCGCGCGGCTCGTTGCCGCAGAGCAGGGCGAGATGGTCGCCCCGGCGCAGTCCGCGCGTGCGCAGGTGGTCGGCGAGGCGCAGCGAGTTCTCCTCCAGCTCGCCGTAGGTCAGAGTGGTGTCGCCGTCGGCCGTGACGACGGCCGGCCTGGCTCGGTCGTACGTTCCCGGATACATGGAGGGGACGGTACCGCGCACAGGTGACGCTGCGTCAGACCCCGGAACGCGATGACGGGACCGGGAGAGCACCTGCTCCCGGTCCCGCCCACCCCGCGCTGTTCGCGGGACGTGTGAGGGTGCGGCTCAGCGGCTGACCTTGCGGTTCGCGCGCAGCCACTCCTTGTTCATGCTCGTGATGGAGAACAGCGGGATGCCCTTGGGGCAGGCCGTCGCGCACTCGCCGGTGAGCGTGCAGCCGCCGAAGCCCTCGTCGTCCATCTGCGCCACCATGTCCAGGACGCGGGTCTCGCGCTCGGGGGCGCCCTGCGGCAGGACGTTCAGGTGGTTGACCTTGGCGGAGGTGAAGAGCATGGCCGCGCCGTTCGGGCAGGCGGCCACGCAGGCGCCGCAGCCGATGCACTCGGCATGCTCGAAGGCGAAGTCCGCGTCCGGCTTGGGCACGGGCGTGGCGTGCGCCTCGGGGGCCGTGCCGGTCGGGGCGGTGATGTAGCCGCCGGCCTGGATGATCCGGTCGAAGGCGGTGCGGTCGACGACCAGGTCCTTGATGACCGGGAAGGCGGAGGCGCGCCAGGGCTCGATGTCGATCGTGTCGCCGTCCTCGAACGACCGCATGTGCAGCTGGCAGGTGGTGGTGCGCTCGGGACCGTGGGCGTCGCCGTTGATGACGAGCGAACAGGCGCCGCAGATGCCCTCGCGGCAGTCGTGGTCGAAGGCGACGGGATCCTCGCCGCGCACGATCAGTTCCTCGTTGAGGGTGTCGAGCATCTCCAGGAACGACATGTCCTGGCTGATCCCGTCCACCTCGTACGTGGACATGGCGCCTTCGGCGTCGGCGTTCTTCTGGCGCCAGACGCGCAGGGTGAGCTTCATGCGTAGCTCCGCTGAGTGGGGTGGACGTACTCGAAGACCAGGTCTTCCTTGTGCAGGGTGGGGGCTTCGCCGGTGCCGGTGAACTCCCAGGCGGCCGCGTAGGAGAACTCCTCGTCGACGCGGGCCGCCTCGCCGTCGGGGGTCTGCGACTCCTCGCGGAAGTGGCCGCCGCAGGACTCGGCGCGGTGCAGCGCGTCGAGGCACATCAGCTCGGCCAGCTCCAGGTAGTCGACGATGCGGTTCGCCTTCTCCAGGGACTGGTTGAACTCCTCGCCGACGCCGGGCACCTTGATGCGGCGCCAGAACTCCTCGCGGATCTGCGGGATCCGGTCGAGGGCCTTGCGCAGGCCCTCGTCGGTGCGGGCCATGCCGCAGAACTCCCACATGAGTTCGCCGAGTTCGCGGTGGAAGGAGTCCGGGGTGCGGTCGCCGTCGACGGACAGCAGCAGGTTCAGCCGGTCCTCCGTCTCGGCGACGACCTCCTGCACGTCCGGGTGATCGGCGCTCACCTCGTCGTGGTGCGGGTTCTTCGCGAGATAGTCGTTGATCGTGGCCGGGAGGACGAAGTAGCCGTCGGCGAGGCCCTGCATCAGCGCGGAGGCGCCGAGGCGGTTGGCCCCGTGGTCGGAGAAGTTCGCCTCGCCGATCGCGAACAGGCCCGGGACGGTGGTCGACAGGTCGTAGTCGACCCACAGACCGCCCATCGTGTAGTGCACGGCCGGGTAGATCCGCATGGGCACCTGGTACGGATCCTCGTCGGTGATCCGCTGGTACATGTCGAAGAGGTTGCCGTACTTGGCCTCGACGGCCTTGCGGCCCATCCGCTGGACGGCGTCGGCGAAGTCCAGGTAGACGCCCTGTCCGCCGGGTCCCACGCCCCTGCCCTCGTCGCACACGTTCTTGGCGGCGCGGGAGGCGATGTCACGCGGCACGAGGTTGCCGAACGAGGGGTAGATGCGCTCCAGGTAGTAGTCGCGCTCGTCCTCGGGGATCCGGTTCGCGGGCCGGTCGTCGCCCTTGGCCTTCGGGACCCAGATGCGGCCGTCGTTGCGGAGCGACTCGCTCATCAGGGTCAGCTTCGACTGGTGGTCGCCGGTGCGCGGGATGCAGGTGGGGTGGATCTGGGTGAAGCAGGGGTTGGCGAAGTACGCGCCGCGCCGGTGCGCCCGCCAGATCGCCGTGGCGTTGGAGTTCATCGCGTTCGTCGACAGGTAGAAGACGTTGCCGTAGCCGCCGGAGGCGAGCACGACGGCGTCCGCGAAGTACGTGTCGATCTTTCCGGTGACGAGGTCCCGCGCGACGATGCCGCGCGCCTTCCCGTCCACGATCACGAGGTCGAGCATCTCGGTACGGGGGTGCAGCTCGATGTTGCCCGCGGCGACCTGGCGGCTGAGTGCCTGGTAGGCGCCGAGGAGGAGCTGCTGGCCCGTCTGGCCGCGCGCGTAGAACGTGCGGGAGACCTGCACACCGCCGAAGGAGCGGTTGTCGAGCAGTCCGCCGTACTCGCGGGCGAACGGCACGCCCTGCGCCACGCACTGGTCGATGATCTCGACGGAGATCTGCGCGAGACGGTGCACGTTCGACTCGCGGGCGCGGAAGTCGCCGCCCTTGACCGTGTCGTAGAAGAGGCGGTGCACGGAGTCGCCGTCGTTGCGGTAGTTCTTCGCGGCGTTGATGCCGCCCTGCGCGGCGACGGAGTGGGCGCGGCGCGGCGAGTCCTGGAAGCAGAACTGCACGACGTGGTAGCCCTGCTCGGCGAGCGTCGCGCCGGCCGAGCCGCCCGCGAGGCCGGTGCCCACGACGATGACGGTGTGCTTGCGGCGGTTGGCGGGGTTGACCAGCTTGGCCTCGAAGCGCCGGGTGTCCCAGCGCTCGTGCACGGGTCCGCCCGGCGCCTTGCCGTCGACGACGGGTTCACCGGTGGAGTAGTCGGTGTACTCACGGGACGAGGTCATGATTGTTCAGCTCACCAATCCGGTCATGACGCCCACGGGCACGGCGATGAAACCGAGCGTGAGAGTTGCGGCGAGGACGTTGCCGACGGTCTTCAGGACGCGGTCACGGGTACGGCTGCCGACACCGAGGGTCTGCGCGGCGCTCCAGAACCCGTGCTGGATGTGCAGGCCGAGGGCGAGCATCGCGACGATGTAGATGACGTTGCCGTACCAGGTCGAGAACGTATCGATGATGTTCTGGTACGGGTGCAGGTGCTGGTATCCGCCGGGGTGCACGGTGCCGGTCGTCAGGTCGAGGATGTGCCAGACGATGAACAGACCGAGGATGATGCCGCCCCAGCGCATGGTGCGCGTGGCGTAACTGGCGCTCGGCTTCTTGTGCACGTACTTGCTGGGGCGCGCCTTGATGTCGCGGCGGCTGAGCTGGTACGCGGACGTGGCGTGTGCCACCACGGCGACGATCAGCACGATGCGCGCGATCCACAGGCCCCACTCGTAGTGCAGGACCGGGCCGCCCATGGTGCGCAGCCAGCGCGCGTAGTGGTTGATCTCCTCGGGGCCGAAGAAGATCTTGAGGTTTCCGATCATGTGGGCGACCAGGTAGAGCAGCATCACGATGCCGCTGACCGCCATCACGGTCTTCTTCCCGACGGAGCTGTCCCACACCGTGCGTGCCATGGACGGTCGTCGGTCCGTCCGCGTTGCCAGAGCCATGTCACAAGACGGTAGGGCCCGAAGACCCGATCGGTCCAAGACATGGTCCAGCTCATTTCCATAGGACACGCCTATCGTGGCGGTACAGTGGCCGGTATGCAGTTCCAGCAGCTCCAGTACTTCGTCGCGGTCGCGGAGACCCGGCACTTCACCCGCGCCGCCGAGCTGGTGCACGTCGCCCAGCCGTCACTGTCGCAGCAGATCAGGGCGCTGGAGCGGGAGCTGGGGGCCGATCTCTTCCAGCGGGCGCGCGGCAACATCACGCTCACGGACGCCGGGGAGGCACTGCTGCCGCTGGCCCGGCGGATCCTGGCCGACGCCGACACCGCCCGCCACGAGGTGCAGGAGCTGGCACAGCTGCGGCGGGGCCGGGTGCGGCTCGGGGCGACGCCGTCCCTGTGCACGGGCCTGCTCCCGGACGTGCTGCGCGCCTTCCACGACCGCTATCCGGGGATCCAGCTGCTGATCGAGGAGGGCGGCTCGCTCGACCTCGTACGGGAGCTGGCCCGCGGGGCGCTCGATCTGGCCCTGGTCGTACTGCCGCTTCCGGCGCCGGCGCCCGCGCTGACCACCGTGGAGCTGCTGCGCGAGGAGCTGGTCGTGGTGTCGTCGCCGAGCGCGCCGCGGCCGGGGCGCGGGCGGCGGTCCGTGCGCATCGCCGACCTGGAGGGCGAGCGGCTCGTCATGTTCCGGCACGGCTACGACCTGCGGGAGCTGACCGTCACGGCGTGCCGGGCCGAGGGGTTCGAGCCGGACTTCGCGGTGGAGGGCGGGGAGATGGACGCGGTGCTGGGGTTCGTGCGGGCCGGGCTGGGGGTCGCCGTGGTGCCGTCGATGGTGGCGATGCGGCCCGGGTCCGACCTCCGGGTCACGCCGCTGTCCCGCCCCGGCCTGCACCGCACCATCGCCCTGGCCCACCGCTCGGACGTCGCGCCACCGCGGGCTGCGCGGGAGCTTCAGGGGATGCTGGTGGAGCGGGGTGGGGGTGACAGCGGCTCGTCACCCGGCTGACGGTCGGTGGGGGCTGGGCGCAGCCCCCCTACGGCGTACGGTCCGTCAAGCAGTACAGGCCCCCGAAGGGATCCCGCAGCACCGACCAGCTGCGACCCTCCCGCACCGGCACACCCCCGGCCGCGACATGCCACCCCCGCACCCGCGCCCGATCGGCGGTCGCGAGATCCAGGTGAGCCGACGCAGGCGCGTCGGAGTCCAGCCGTTGGAGGAGCAACTGGATCGGGGCCGACTTCAGCAGGCGGAACTCCGGGCTGCGGCACGGCACTTCGGGCCATCCGGTCAGCGCCGCCCAGAAATCGACCTCGGCCGCGTACACCCCCGGCGCGGTGTCCAGGCACACCTGATCGAGCCGCCCGGACTCCTCGGCCCCGGCGGGCACCACGGACTCCCCCAGCCACGACACCAGGCAGAACAGATGCCCGGCGGGTGAGCGGAGCACCGCCAGACCCTCCTCGGAGAAGACGAGTTCAGCCCCGAGGGAGAGCGCCCGCGCCGCCTCGCCCGGCACGTCCTCCACCGCGAGATCGAGGTGCGCCCCGCCCGGCCCGTCCGCGACCCCCTGCACCTTGACGTACGGGTCGCCCTCACCCTCGTACGGCACCAGGGTCGCGAACTGCCCACGTTCACCGCGCAGTTCGGACCGGCGCGTCCCCGTCACCCGCGCCCAGAAGTCGCAGGCCGCACCGAACTCCGCGTACGGACGGTCGATGAACACGTACGTCCAGCGGACGGTCACCGGATCACCCCGTGGCGTCGGCGAGCGCCAGCTCGTGCAGGCGGTCCGGCGGGCCCGGACGGGCGTAGTACCAGCCCTGGGCCGTGTCGCAGCCGAGTTCCCTGAGCTGCTCGGCCTGGGCGCCGGTCTCCACGCCCTCGACCGTGACCGCGAGATCCAGGCTGTGGGCGAGCGAGACGATGCCCTCGACTATCTTCAGGTCGACCGGGTCGGCGGGGAACTGCTGCATCCCCTGGGTGAAGGAACGGTCCAGCTTGAGCACGTTGACCGGGAGACGGCGCAGGTTCGCGAGGTTCGAGTAGCCGGTGCCGAAGTCGTCCAGCGCTATGTCGACGCCCATCTCCGAAAGGCGCCGGAGCGGCTTGAGCAGGTCGTCGTCGGCGCCGATCAGCGCCGATTCGGTGACTTCGAGACAGAGCGCGCCGGGTTCGAGGCCGGAGCGTTCCAGGATGTCGACCGTGTCGGAGACGAGCCCGGGGTGCGTGAGCTGCTTCGGCGAGAGGTTGACGTTGATGCGCAGCGGGCCCGCGTCCTCGTGCCGGTCCTGCCAGACGCAGGCCTGGCGGACCGATTCCTCCAGGACCCAGCGGCCGAGCGGCACGATGAGCCCGGTGTGCTCGGCGAGCGGGATGAAGCGGTCGGGGCCGAGGACGCCGTGCTGCGGGTGCAGCCAGCGGACCAGTGCCTCGGCGCCGCGGACGCTGCCGTCGCCGAGGTGGACCAGCGGCTGGTACTCGATGAAGAACTCACCGCGGTCCAGGGCGGCGGGGAGCGCCGTCGTCAGACCGTGCCGGGTGATGGCGCGGGCGTCGGCCTCGGGGTCGGCCAGCTCGTAGCGGTTGCCGCCGGCCGACTTGGCCCGGTACATCGTGATGTCGGCGCTGCGCAGCACCTCGGCGGGGCTGCGGTCGGCGGCCGGGCCCTCGACGATGCCGATCGAGCCGCGCACCGTCAGCTCGCGGCCGTCGATGCGGATCGGGGTGGCCAGCGCGTTCATGATGCGGCCGGCGAGTTCGTCGACCTCGGTCTGCGTGTCGGGGCCCGTGGTCAGCGCCACGAACTCGTCGCCGCCGAGCCGGGCCACCATCTCGCCGCGCTTGGTGGCACAGGCCTGGAGCCGGTCGGCGACCTCGACGAGGAGCCGGTCGCCGACCGCGTGGCCGAGACTGTCGTTGATGGTCTTGAAGCCGTCGAGGTCGAGGTAGCACAGGCCGAACCGCCGGCCCTCGCCCGCGCCGAGCACCTTCTCCAGGCGCTCGAAGAACAGGGTGCGGTTGGGCAGTCCGGTCAGCGCGTCGTGCGTGGCCTCGTAGCGCAGCCGCAGGTTCAGCAGGCGGCGCTCCGTCGTGTCCTCCATCAGCGCCAGCTGGTACTGCGGTTCGCCGTCCTTGTCGCGCAGCAGCGACATGGTCAGGTTGGTCCACAGTGCCGTGCCGTCGGGGCGGTAGAACGCCTTCTCCACCCGGTAGTGCTCACGGTCTCCGCGCACCAGCTCCTGGTAGAGGTGCCAGACCTGCGGGGCGTCGTCGGGGTGGGTCCAGTCGCGGAGGTTGCGGCCGCGCAGCGTGCCCTCGCTGCCGCCGAACATGCGCACCAGCGCGTCGTTCACCTCGAGGACCGTGCCGTCGAGCGCGGCGATGGCGATGCCGATCGCGGCGCCGTGGAACACCGCGCGGAACCGGGCCTCGCTCGCGTGCAGGGCTTCGGCGACGGCGCTGCGCGCGTTCAGCGCGGCCCGCGAGATGGCCTCCTGCTCCGCGAGGGTGCGCTCGCGCAGCGCGGCGGCGAAACCGGCGGCGACGGCGTGCTGGATGCGGGCGCAGCGGGCCCGCAGATCGTCCTCGCGCTCAGGTGTGTCCGCCTCTTCGCCGCAGTACAGGACGAGATAGGAGTCGACCACGCCGAGGGTGCGGCTGAGCGCCTCGGGGTCGGTGCAGTGCGCGTCCACGAGCGCGGCCCCCACGGCCTGCCCCTGGGCCGCGTTCAGCGTGCGCGCGGCCAGCGCCGCCCGCAGCTCGCGGGCCAGCGGGACGAGTTCCTCCTCGAACTCCGGCCTGGTCAGGGACGTCGCCGTCACCGGGAAGATGGCCCGGCTCCAGATCGTGGCGAACCTGCGCAGTCTGTCTTCCGGTCCGCCCGGCTCTTCGCTCACGCCTTGCGCCCCACTCCCACATAGCCCGCGAATGTGTACGGATCCGCGTCCTCGATGTCCTGCGGCGCGTTCTCCGGCCGCCATTCCGGTATCGGGACGATGCCGGGGTCGACCACCTCGTACCCCTTGAAGAACCGTGCGATCTCCTCACGGTTCCGCATGATCAGTGGATTGCGGACATCGTTCCGGTAGACGTCGACCGCGCCGCCGGCCTCTTCCGTCGGTATGGGCATTCCCTCATAGGAGGCATGCGTCACGATCAACAGGCTGCCGGGTGCGAGCGCCTCGCTGAGTTCGGCCACCGCGCCGTACGGGTCGTCGGCGTCCTCGATGAAGTGCAGTACGGCGACCAGGAGCAGTGCCACCGGACGCTCCAGGTCGAGGAGGTCACCGACCTCGGCGCTGTGCAGGATCTCCCGCGGGCCGCGCAGATCGGCCGCGAGCACGGCGGTGTCGGGGTTGCTCTCCAGGACGGCCCTGCTGTGCGCGACGGCGACGGGGTCGTGGTCGACGTAGACGACGCGGGCGCCCGGCCGGGCCCGCTGGGCCACCTCGTGCACATTGCCGAAGGTGGGGATGCCCGAGCCGATGTCGAGGAACTGGCTCACGCCCTGGTCCGCGGCGTAGCGCACCGCCCGCCGCATGAACGCCCGGTTCGCCTGCATGATCTTGGGCAGGCCCGGCAGGAACTCCATGGCCTTGCGGGCGGCTTCCCGGTCGACCTCGAAGTTGTGCGAACCGCCCAGGTAGTAGTCGTAGATCCGGGACACACTGGGCACCGTGATGTCAATGCCCTGCGGGGCCCAGGCAGGACGCTCCATCAATCTCTCCAAGGCGTAGGCGATCCGGTGTTCGAGGCGAGGCTACTGATCAACCGACAAAGGAGCGAGCCAAAACGGAAATTGACCATCCGTTCTCGGTCACTACCTGCGGCACAGACCATTTGGCGGCGATCCGAAACCACCCCGAAACCATCTCTTTCCCAACCGAAAAGAACCGGTCCGTTCCCCCCGCATGACCATCACTTGGCCGCGTGGGAACGGACCGGCGATTCGCCAAATCCTTGACGACTCTACTGTGAGCCGCGCGCCGGACGCACCGGCCCCTCCTGGGTTGTTACCGGGCTCACCGCCCGGCGCGTCACCCGTGGATCACTTCGGCGCGCCCACCGGCTTTCCCTCCGGAGAGGCCGCGTACCAGGTGCCGCCGACGCCCTGGCCATTGGTGTCCCCCGGCTTCTTGTCACCCGAGAACGTGTAGACAGGCCAGCAGTTCAGCGTCTGCTGCTTGCTGCCGTCGGGCCTGGTGAAGGACATGAATCCCTTCAGGGGAATGTTCTTGGTGTCGTTCTTGCCGACCGGTTCGACGGCGGGCCACTTCGTGGCGCACGCGCCCACGCAGTTGGACTTGATGGGCCACGCGGAGTCCTTGAGGAAGCGGTAGACGGTCATGCCGTTCTTGTCGACGACGATCTCGCCCAGCTTCGGATCGTTGCGGGTGGACAGGCCCTTCAGGTCCGCCGGGGCGGCGGCGGCCGGGCTCGCCTTCTTGCCGTCGGGGGCGGCCGCGAACCAGACGCCGCCCACGCCCTGCCCCTTGGCGTCGCCGGGAGCGGTGTCCATCGCGTACCGGTAGACCGGCCAGCCGGCGACGGTGAGCTGCTTCGTGCCGTCCGCCGCGGTCACCGAGCCGATCAGCGAGGAGTCGACCCCGGTGGCGGCCTTGGCGCCGCTCGCGGGCACCGCGGGCCAGGTCTTCAGGCAGGCCTCGTCACAGTTCGACTTGGGCGGCTTCGCGGTGTCCTTGTCGAAGCGGTAGAGCGTCATCCCGGCGCTGTCGGTGAGGACCTTGCCGAGCTTCTTGCTGTCCCACGCGGCGAGTTGACCGGCCGGCTCGGCCTTGGCCGCCGGGCTCGCGGAGCCGTCGCCCGAGGAGCCGTACGCGTCGGAGCCGCCGGATCCGTAACCGCCCTGCGCCCGGGACGCGTTGCCCACGTTCTGCCCGGTCGTGCTCTGGGCGCCCTTGTCCTGACCGCACGCCGTCGTCAGCGCCAGCAAGGCCGCACCTGTCGCTACGAGCGAGGCGCTCCGCCAGGAGGTCTTCATCATCAACTCCCGCTGATTGCTTGGGTGTTGTGCGATCCCGGTCGGGTTCGCACATGGCCCTAGTTACGGGCGGCGGTGCCCCGCGCGTTCAACGCGCGACAAGATTTCTCCCGGACCCCCTCGTGGGGCGCGCAAACCAGAAGTGCTCCCACACCCCTCCTTCGGGGCAATCCGCGCCGATCACGGCGTGCCGGAGCGCGCCGGTGCTCATGCTCTCGGTCGTGCATCGAACCCAGCGGGCCGGACGCCGTTCCTCCGGCCTGGTCCCACGCGCCCTCGCGGCGCTGCTCACCGCCTGGCTGTGCGGCGTGCCCGCCGCGGCGGCATCGGCCCTCGCCCCGTCCGACAGCTGCGCCTACGCGTCCGTCGACGGCGGCGCGCAGGGCGGCGCCGTGGCGGTCTCCGGCGACGGCGGCTTCTGCAGCGCGGGCCCCAGTACGCCCCCGCCGAAGAAGCCCACGCCCAAGCCCACGCCCAAACCGCCGCCCAAGCCCACACCCAAACCCACACCCAAGCCGCCACCACCCCCTCCCCCTCCCCCGTCGCCGCCACCGCCGGCGCCCGAACCGACACCGGAACCGCCGCGCGCGACCCCGGCGCCGCCTCCGCCACCGAAGCCGACCCCCACACCGACACCGACGCCCACCCCCACCCCCACCCCCACCCCGACGCCCACCGAGAGCCCCACCCCGAAGCCGACCCCGACCCCGACTCCGACGCCCGTGAAGTACCCGGCCTACCGCCCCGCGGTCCACCGCGCTCCGCCCCAGAGCGGTCCGTCCCTGGTCACGCTCACCCTGCTCATCACCGCACCCGCGGTGCTCGCGGTCGCGGCCCTGCGCCCCCGCTGACTTCTTTCGTGAGGTAAACGATGTCGGAATGGCTTGTTCTCGCCCTCGCGATGGTCGCCGTGTGCGCCATCGTGCTCGCCGTCCAGGTCCTGCAACAGCGCAGAATCGGCGACGACGACGATCCGTCCGAGACCCCGGACGTGATCGAGTACATGACGATGATGATCGGCGTGGTCTACGCGATCGTCCTGGGTCTGGCCATCGCGGGCGTCTGGGAGGCCCGCAGCGCCGCCCAGGACCACGTCCGCAACGAGGCGCAGGCACTGCACGAGATCCACGAACGCGTCCGGGTCTACCCGGCCGGCGTCCGGGACCGGATCCGCGCGGACGTCGACGCATATGTCAGCCATGTCGTGACCACCGAGTGGCACACCATGCGCACCAAGGGCGAGCTGACCGACCGGGGCTCCCAGCTGCTCGACAAGGTCCGGTACGACGTCACCGACTACGTGCCGAAGAACGACTTCGAGGCCCAGGCCTACCAGCCGCTGCTCGACCAGGTGACCGCCGCCGACGACGCCCGCAACGCCCGCGCCGACTCCACCGGCGCCACCATGCCGGGCGTGGTCTGGTTCGGGCTCGTCATCGGCGCCCTGGTCACCATCGGCATGATCTTCGCGCTGCAGATCCGCCGCACGCCCCGCGAGCTGATCCTCGCCGGCCTGTTCTCCGCGCTGATCGCGTTCCTGCTCTTCCTCATCTGGGACTTCGACGCGCCCTACAGCCGCGGGGTGGCGGCGACGGCCGCGCCGTTCCTGATGCTGTTCCCCGGCGCAGGGTGACGCCGACGGGCCGCCGTGTCCCCTGTCCGGCCCACACGGATGCCCCGTTCGTACGACACCGATCGCGCCCATAAGGGGGTGTCCCTAGCGTTTCGGGCATCGAGGTGCTTGTCCCAAGCGAGCGGAACCGGTCCGCAGCTGCTCCTCGTGGACCCGGAGGAACTCCATCATGACCGCGATACGCACCGCTTCCGCAGCCGCGCTCGGCCTCACCGCCGTCCTGCTCGCCGCCCCCGCGGCGATGGCGGGCGACAACGACTCGTTCCAGGTCAGCGTCGCGCCCACGACCATCGCCGCGGGCGGTCAGGTCACGCTCTACGCGAGCGGGTGCAGCGACATCACCACCGTGTCGGCCGGGATCTTCGACACGGTCACGATCGACAGCGGCAGCGGGCAGAAGACCGCGACCGTCGACTGGGACGCCAAGCAGGCCGCCCTGTACACCGTGAAGTTCGAGTGCAAGGGCGGTCCGAGCCGCAGCGTGGACCTGACCATCGCGTCGGGCAGACAGAACAATCCGCAGCCACTGCCCGTGCCGCACGGGGTGAAGGCGGGAGTCGGCGGCAGCTTCGCCGGGTTCGATCTGCACGAGATCGGTCTCGGCGCGGCACTGATCGTGGGCGCGATGGGCGGCGCGTACTACTTCTCGCGTCGGCGCACCGGCGAGGGCGACGCCTGACGGACCTCGAGAGGGCCGGTGCCCCGAAGACCGCTCGGTCCTCGGCGTACCGGCCCTCTCACGTGCACGGGCCCCGCGAAGGGGGGTCGGGGCCCGCCGTCCCGGGGGTGTCCCGCGGCCCTACGCCTTGCCCTCCGCGCGTCGGCGCATCCAGAACACGCCGCCGCCGATCAGCGCCGAGGCGACGAGGGCCCCGCCGATCGCCATGTCGGTCGGGGTGGCGCCGGTCTGGGTCGAGCCGCCGAGGCCACCGCGGACACCGCCGTGGATGACGGTGAAGGCCGCGGGTCTCATCAGCGGGGCGCCCTGGCAGCTGACGCTCACGTCGTGCGCACCGACCGTGGCGTCGTGCTTGATGGTCGCCGTCCCGCTGGCCATGCTGCCGCCCGGGACCTGGCTGAGGCTGATCGTGCCGAAGGCGTCCGACGACGCCGTGCTGTTCGTCTGGCACTTGGTCCCGTCGACCGACACGGTCACTTCGCCACCGCGCGGGACGACGCTGGGCGAGACGGAGAGGTTGGTCGGGTCCTCCCAGGCCGACGCGGCGGGGGCGGCGAGTCCGACGGCGAGGACCGCGGCGGCGGACACCGCCAGGGCACGGGTGGTACGCATGGAAATCCTCCGCGGAAGACGTCCCCGGGGAACGGTCCCCGGGACTTTCGGCGAGAACGCCTCCCAGACGAACCCTCAGATGCCGTGCGCAGAGCCGCATTTCGGGAATCGGCCGTCCTGGTGAGGCGACACACCGTGAGAATTCCGTAAAGACGGTTATCACCGCAGGTCACGGACCGTCAGAAATTTCCTGGAAGCGGCGACTCGGATGGCTCACCGGGCCTCTGAGCTGCGATGTCGGGGCCACCCGTTCGCCCTTGCCCCGTCGCTGGGCAGGCGCCGCCGACTTAGCGTGCTGATACGCGCAACGGATTCGGTCTCGCCGCCGATTCCAGAGGGGATGAGCGAATGTCCGACGCAATCCTTGAAGAGGAGGAGCAGCCGAGAAAGCGCGCCCCATGGGGCGTGATGGCGCTGGTCCTGCTCACCGGTCTCGCCCTGATCCGCAATGGTTCGGGGGAATTCGACATCGGTCCGCCACAGCCCGCCTCGGCCGCCGCCGCGGACAGCCGTACGCCGGTCTGGGCCACCTCGAAGGCGCCCGATCCGCTGCCGTTCTCCGCGGTCGACCGGGTGCGCATCCCGGCGATCCAGGTGGACGCGCCGGTGATGCCGGTCGGTCTCGACGCCGAGGGCTGGGTGGACGCGCCGCCGCCGCAGGACCCGAATCTGGCGGGCTGGTTCTCGGGCGCGGTGTCCCCCGGGGAGAAGGGCACGGCCGTCGTCGTCGGGCACGTCGACAACATGCAGGGCCCGGCGGTCTTCTACGGTCTCGGCTCCCTGAAGAAGGGAAACCACGTCGAGGTGAAGCGGAAGGACGGGAAGACGGCCGTGTTCAAGATCTACGGAATCGAGGTCTTCGAGAAGTCCGCCTTCCCCGGGAAGAAGGTGTACGGCTCGACCGGCGCCCCGGAGCTGCGGGTCATCACCTGCGGCGGCGGCTTCTCCAAGCAGCACGGCTACGACGGGAACGTCGTGGTCTTCGCCCGCCTGGTGTCCGTGCGCTGAGCGCACGGCCCCGGCGGGCGCCCGGCCGCGGTCCGGGTCAGACGGGGCGGCGCGGCGGCACGGTGAGGCGGTAGCCGTCGTCGAGCAGTGCGGGCAGGTACTCGCGCAGCGCGGCGACGCTCTGCGACCGGTTGCCGCCGGCGTCGTGGTTGAGGACGACGACGCCGGGGGCCGCGCCGGCCAGCACCCGGGAGACGATGGTGCCGGTGCCGGGCGTGTTCCAGTCCAGGGTGTCGACGGTCCAGGCGAGGGGCTCCATGCCGAGTTCGGCGCCGAGCCGGAAGGCGGCCCGGTTCCAGGCGCCGTAGGGGGCGCGGAACCAGGCGGGCGGCTCGCCGACGGCGTCCTCGACGACCTCGCAGGTCCGCTCGATCTCGGGGCGCATCCCCGAGCGGGTCATCCGGGTCAGCAGCGGATGTGTCCAGGTGTGGTTGCCGATGACGTGCCCGTCGTCGGCCATCTCGCGCAGCAGGTCCTTGTTGTCCACGGCCATCTCGCCGCACACGAAGAACATCGCCCGGACGTCGTGCTTGCGCAGGGTGCGCAGGATGTCGGGGGTGTAGCGGGGGTCGGGCCCGTCGTCGAAGGTGAGCACCATGGCCCGCTCGCCGCGGCCGAAGTCCCAGCTGAGGATGGGCTGGTGACGGGCCTTCAGCGGAGTGCGGGCGGTGCGCTGCGGACCGTATCCGGTGAGCGGTCTGAGCCGGTACGCGGACGGCTTCAGGGCGCGGGCAGCGGGCGGGCCGCCGGCGGCGGGCGCCGGGCTCGGGCTCGCCCCCGGCGGCGGGCCGGCCGGGTCGGCGGCGGCGCAGCCGGTGAGGGCGGCCAGTCCGACGGCGGTGAATCCGCGCAGCAACGTCCGGCGTCCGGGCGTGATCTGATGGTTGGTCATGTCTCATCCGTCGCACGGTGCCGGGGGCACCGCGCACACCACCACCGGATGAGACCTGCGAAAGCACCCGTCCGGCCCCGCGCCCCTGCCCCGCCGCCGTCCCCACCAGCGCTTTCCGTTAGCCTCTGGCCGTGACCGAACAGCAGCCCCATCAGTTCGAGCGCGGCACGGACGGCCCGAAGGTGATCGTCGTCGGTGTCGACGGCTCCGACTCGTCGTTCCGGGCCGCGGCCTACGCCGGCGGCCTGGCCCGGCGGCAGCACGCCCTGCTCGCCGTGGTGTACGTACAGCCCGTGATGGCCGCCGGGGCCGCCCTCGGGGTGTCCGTGGCGGAGACGACCGACGAGATCGCGGAGAGCCTCGTCGCGGAGATCAGGGCGGCCTCCGAGCGGGTCAAGGACATATACGACGTCCGCTGGGAGTTCCACACCTTCCGCGGCGACCCCTTCAGCGGTCTGGTGACCGCGGCGGACGAGCTGAAGGCGGACGCCGTGGTCGTCGGCGCGTCGGAGCAGGCCGGGCACCGCATCGTCGGATCCGTCGCGGTGCGTCTGGTGAAGGCGGGGCGCTGGCCGGTCACCGTCGTGCCGTAGGGCGCGTCCGGCAGCGCGCGCCTTCTTCCGCCGCTGTCGTCCTGGGTGCATCATGATCGGCCATCAGCCGACGTCGCAGATGCGAAGAGGTGCGCTCATGACAGCTTCACCGAGACTGCGGATGGGACAGGGCGTGCTGCGCCGCAAGCCCATCGACCAGATCGACGACTCGGCGGCCGGCGGCGGTGGGGACGGCCCCGGTCTGACCCGGTCGCTGGGGCTGTGGCAGCTCACCGCGATCGGTGTCGGCGGGATCATCGGAGCCGGCATCTTCACGCTGGCCGGCACGGTGGCCAACGGCACGGCCGGGCCCGCGGTGCTGATCTCGTTCCTGATCGCGGGCGTGGCGAGCGCGGCGGCCGCGCTGTCCTACGCGGAGTTCGCCGGGCTCATCCCGAAGGCGGGCTCCGCCTACACGTACGGGTACGCGGTCCTCGGTGAACTCGTGGGCTGGTTCATCGGCTGGGACCTCCTCCTGGAGTACACGGCGATCGTCGCGGTCGTGGCGATCGGGATCTCCGGCTACTTCAGCTTCCTGCTCGGCGAGATGGGTCTCGACCTGCCGAAGTGGATGCTGGGCGCGCCCGGTACCGGCAGCGGCCACAAGGTGGACCTGTTCGCGGCGGCCCTGTGTCTGCTGATCGCGTACCTGCTGACCCTGGGCATCAAGAACGCGGCCCGCTTCGAGACGGTCGTCGTCGTCCTCAAGGTGCTCGTGGTGCTGCTGGTGATCGGGGTGGGCTTCTTCCACATCAACACCGGCAACTACACGCCGTTCTTCCCGTTCGGCGTCAGCGGTGCGTTCACGGGTGCGGCGACCGTGTTCTTCGCGGTCTTCGGCTACGACGCCATGTCGACGGCGGCGGAGGAGTCCAAGGACGCCCAGCGCCACATGCCGAAGGCGATCCTGTACTCCCTGGCGATCTCGATGGTGCTGTACGTGCTCGCGTGCCTGGTGCTCACGGGGATGCAGAACTACAAGGACATCGACCCGGAGAGCGGGTTCTCGACGGCGTTCAAGGCGGTCGGGCTGAGCGGCCTGGCGGACGTGATCGCGGTGGGCGCGATCATCGGCATCCTCACGGTGATGTTCACGTTCATGCTGGGCGTGACCCGGGTGTGGTTCTCCATGTCCCGGGACGGGCTGCTGCCGAAGTGGTTCGCGAAGACGCATCCCACGCGGCACGTGCCGACCCGCGTGACCTGGATCGTCGGATTCGCCTCCGCCGCCATCGCCGGGTTCCTGCCGATCGGCGAGGCGGCCGAGCTGACCAACATCGGCATCCTGCTGGCCTTCGTCGTGGTGTGCGTCGCGGTGATCGTGCTGCGCTACCGGCAACCGGAGCTGCCGCGCACCTTCCGGACGCCGGGGATGCCCGTGGTGCCCGCTCTCGGGGTGGTCTTCTCCATCTGGCTGATCACGTTCCTCCAGTGGCAGACCTGGGTGCGGTTCGCCGTGTGGTTCCTGATCGGGCTGATCATCTACTTCGGGTACTCGTACAAGCGCTCGGCCCTCAACGGCGTACCGGAGAAGTAGCGCGGGCGCGTCCGTTCGCCGCACCGTTCGTCGACGGCTTCGACCGTCTGCCGCAGACGCGTGCGCGGTGCCTGGGCGGGCGCGCGGGCATGCGCTGCCATACGCGCATGACGACGGCGCTCACCACACCCACCACCACGGAGGACGGCCTCGCCCGGGTTCAGCGCGAGCACGGCCAACCGCTGTTCTCGTTCCTGCTGCGGCTGTGCGACGGGGACCGGCAGCGCGCGGAGGACCTGGTCCAGGAGACGTACGTACGGGCCTGGCAGCATCCCGAGGCGCTCGACGCGAAGTACGGGTCGGTGCGGCCCTGGCTGTTCACGGTCGGCCGCAGGCTCGCCATCGACGCCCGGCGGGCCCGGCTCGCCCGCCCGGCGGAGGTCGGTGACGCGGTGCTGGAGAACGCCCGGGTCTGTGCCGACCACGCCGACCGGTCCACCGCCGCGCTCGACGTGCGGGACGCGGTGGCGACGCTCAGCCCCGATCACCGCGCGGTGCTCATGGAGGTCTACTTCAGGGGCGCCAGCGTGGCGGAGGCCGCACGAGTGCTCGGCATCCCCGCGGGTACCGTCAAGTCCCGTGCGTATTACGCGTTGCGGGCGTTGCGGAGGGTCCTTCCGGGTTACGCACCTGACCTGGGCTGAAACCGGACCGTAAGTCAAGCATCAGTAAAGCGCCTTGCTCAGGGTGCCGTTTCCTCGGTTGAGTAATCCGCTGTCCTCCCCGGTGAGTTGGACGGGTGGGACCCGGGGGCCGGCGAAGCGCACGGACCGGAGGAAGGCAGGAAGGGATGTTGCACGGAAACGAGGGCGGCTCGTCGGGTGCCGCCGAGGGTGAACTCACTGTTCCCATGGCCTGGTTGTATGCCGAGTACATCGCGGACGAGCTGCTGCGGACCGGCGATCTGATGCCGCCCACGTCCTTCGAGTTCCGGGCGGGCCGTGACGCGCTGGCCCTGACGATCTTCCTGTCCGACGCGGGTGACGAGCTGTCCGGGATCCGGGTGGTGTCGCAGCTGGAGACCTGGTCGTCGCTGACGGCGTACGACCAGCCGTGGCAGGCCTGGGTGCGGGCGCGGTTCCGGGAGCGGGAGGCGCGGGCACGCGGCGCCGGGCACCGCTCGCCCGATCTGCGGCTGGCCACCGCGGCGTGGAGATGGCTGGAGGAGACCGAGCTGCTGGCGCCCGACCTCGACGCCGTGCCGGTGCCCGAGGAGGAGGACGGGCCGCAGGTGTGGACCCCCGCGTGGCAGCTCGGGCTCCCACTGGGGCACCTGGCCATCCATCTGTTCTGACGCGAGGGGCAGGAGGCGCGCTCAGGGTGCGTGGACGCCGGCCCGGTACTTCGGGATGCGGACGGTGATCTTCGTCCCCGCGCCCACGCCGGTCTCGATCACCAGGCCGTAGGCGTCGCCGAACACCTGGCGGAGGCGTTCGTCCACGTTCGACAGGCCGATGCCCGTCGAGCGGTCGCCCTCGCCGCGCAGGATCGCCCGCAGCCGGTCCGGGTCCATGCCGACGCCGTCGTCCTCGATGACGACCTCGGCCTCCGCGCCGGCGTCCCTCGCGCCGATGGAGATGCGGCTGCGGGTCACGGTGCCCTCCAGGCCGTGCTTCACCGCGTTCTCCACGAGGGGTTGCAGGCACAGGAACGGGAGCGTGACCGGAAGGACCTCCGGGGCGATCTGGAGGGTGACGGCGAGGCGGTCGCCGAAGCGGGCCCGGACGAGAGCCAGGTACTGGTCGATGGAGTGCAGTTCGTCGGCCAGGGTGGTGAACTCGCCGTGGCGGCGGAACGAGTAGCGGGTGAAGTCGGCGAACTCCAGCAGGAGTTCGCGGGCGCGCTCGGGGTCGGTGCGGACGAAGGACGCGATCGCGGCGAGCGAGTTGAAGATGAAGTGGGGCGAGATCTGCGCGCGCAGGGCCTTGATCTCCGCCTCGATCAGGCGGGTGCGGGAGCGGTCGAGTTCGGCGAGTTCGAGCTGGACCGACACCCAGCGGGCCACCTCGTCGGTGGCCCGGGCCAGCACGGCGGATTCGCGGGGCGCGTAGGCGACGACGGCGCCTCGTACGCGGCCGTCGGCCACCACCGGGGCGGCGACCGCCCAGCGCAGCGGGCAGTCGAGCGTGTCGCAGCCGCAGTCGAACGCGACGGTGCGCCCGCCCGCGAGCAGCGGTTCCAGCTGCGGCATGACGTGCTGGGCGTGCGGCTGCTCGGACGCGCCGTCCCAGGCGAGGACCGTGGAGCGGTTGGTGAGGGCCAGCGCCTCGGTGCCGAGGAGGCTGCGCAGCCGGCGGGCCGACTTGCGGGCCGTGTCCTCGGTGAGGCCCGCGCGGAGCGCCGGGGCGGCGAGCGACGCCGTGTGGAGGGTTTCGAAGGTGGCGCGCTCCACGGGGGTGCCCACGTCGCTGCGGCCCGTGGGATGGGCCGTGCGGCGGCCAAGCACGAAGCCCGCGCCCAGGAGGACCGGGCAGAGGGCGAGGAGGGTCGCCGTGACGGTGCCGGTGACGGTCACTGGGCCTCGCCTCTCGCCAGGGACTCCGGGAGGTGGAGACGGGTCATGGTGGCCGTCGTGTGCGGGGGGATCGCGGACGGGGTGGCCAGGGAGACCAGGATCATGGCCAGGAAGCCGACCGGGACCGACCAGACCGCGGGCCAGGCGAGGAGGGCGTGCAGCCAGCCCGAGGTGGCCGCGCCGAAGACCGTGAGCGTGACCGCCAGGAGGGCCGAGCCGCCGCCCAGGAACAGGCCCGCGAGCGCGCCCGGCGGGGTGAGGCGGCGCCACCAGATGCCGAGGACCAGGAGCGGGCAGAAGGAGGACGCCGAGACCGCGAAGGCCATGCCGACGGCGTCGGCCACCGGGACGCCGTCGACGAGGAGGGCGCCGCCCAGGGCCACCGCCATGGCCAGGACCACGCCGAGCCGGAAGTGCCGCACTCCCCTGCTGGGCAGCACGTCCTGGCTGACCACGCCGGCCACCGCCATGGTCAGGCCCGACGCGGTGGACAGGAACGCGGCGAACGCGCCGCCCGCCACCAGCGCGCCCAGCAGGTCCCCCGCGACTCCGTCGATCATGCGCCCCGGCAGCAGCAGCACCGTGGCGTCCGCGTCGTGGGCCGCGGTGAGTTCGGGGACGTAGCGGCGGCCGAGCCAGCCGTAGAGCGGCGGCAGGAGGTAGAAGACGCCGATGAGGGCGAGGACCACGACGGTCGTGCGGCGGGCGGCGCGTCCGTGCGGGCTCGTGTAGAAGCGGACCACGACGTGCGGGAGGCCCATGGTGCCGAGGAAGGTCGCGACGATCAGGCCGTACGTGGCGTAGAGCGGATGGTCGGCGCGGCTGGTGGCGAGGGGCCGGCCGGCGCCCGCGCCGGCCGCGGGCAGGTCCGAGGGCGGCAGCGCCCCGGGCTGGCCGCCCTGGCCGCGCCAGGCGAGGAGCAGGAAGCAGGCGGGCACCAGCAGCGCCGTCAGCTTCAGCCAGTACTGGAAGGCCTGGACGAAGGTGATGGAGCGCATGCCGCCCGCGGCGACCGCGAGGACCACGACGGTCGCCACCAGCGCGGCACCGAACCAGCGGGGCGCCCCTGTGAGGATCTGCAGCGTCAGTCCCGCCCCCTGGAGCTGGGGCACGAGATAGAGCCAGCCGGCGCCGACGACGAACAGGCTCACCACCCGGCGGACCTGGCGGGACTCCAGGCGTCCTTCGGCGAAGTCCGGGAGGGTGTACGCGCCCGAGCGGCGCAGCGGGGCCGCGACGAAGACCAGCAGCACCAGGTAGCCCGCCGTGTAGCCGACCGGGTACCAGAGCATGTCCGGGCCGTGCACCAGGACCAGGCCCGCGACGCCGAGGAAGGAGGCCGCCGACAGGTATTCGCCGCTGATCGCGGCGGCGTTGAGGCGGGGTCCGACGGTGCGCGAGGCCACGTAGAAGTCGGACGTGGTGCGGGAGATGCGCAGGCCGAAGCCGCCGATGAGGACGGTGGCGAGGACGACGACGGCCACCGCGGGGATCGCGTACGCCTCGTTCACGGTGCTCCGGGCTCGCTGCTGTCGCGGCCGTGGACGAGGGCCGCGAAGTCGCGTTCGTTGCGTTCGGCCCGGCGCACGTACCACCAGGCGAGGAGGACGAGGAACGGGTAGCAGCCGAAGCCGAGGACGAGCCATTCGACGGCCGCGTTGCGCAGGGCGCCGAAGAAGAGCGGGAGGATCGCCACGGGGGCGGCCAGGACGACGAACGCGGCGATACCCGACCGCAGTTGGCTGCGCATGAGGGAGCGGACGTACGCGGCGCCGAGCGTCGTCTGTTCGTCGATCTCCCACTGGGTGCGCAGGCCGGGCGGACCGGTCGCGCCGTGCGCGGTGCGCGGCTCGCCGGTCACCACCTGACGTCGTGGTTCGGACACGGGCGGAGTGTAGGCATCTGTGGCGCGTCTGAGGAAGGGGGCTGGTCAGCCGCTGGAGCGGCGCATCAGCAGCTCCCGCACCCGGCCGGTGTGGCGGCGGCTGACGGCGATCTGCGCGGCGCCGACGCGCACGGTCATCCCGGCGCCGTCGAGGCGGAGTTCGTCGATGCGGTGCAGGGCGACGAGGTGGCTGCGGTGGACGCGGACGAAGCCCAGGGGCTGCCAGCGTTCCTCCAGGGTGGTCAGCGGGATGCGGACGAGGTGGCTGCCGCCGTCCGCGGTGTGCAGGCGGGCGTAGTCGCCCTGCGCCTCGGCGTAGGTGATGTCGGCGACCGCCAGCATGCGGGTCACGCCGCCGAGTTCGACGGGTATCCGGTCGGCGACGGTGGCCGGGGGCGGGGCGAGGGTGATGCGCTCGGCGGCTCTGCGGACGGCTTCGGCGAGGCGTTCGCGGCGCACCGGCTTGAGGAGGTAGTCGACGGCCTTGAGCTCGAAGGCCTGGACGGCGAAGTCCTCGTGGGCGGTGACGAAGACGACCAGCGGCGGACGGGCGAACCCGGCGAGGAGGCGCGCCACGTCGAGGCCCGTCAGGCCCGCCATCTGGATGTCGAGGAAGAGCACGTCGACGGCGCCGTCGCCGCCGGGGCCCTCCTCCAGGGCGCGGCCGATGCGGCGCAGCGCCTCGGTGGCGTCGGTGGCGCCCTCGGCGCTGTGCACGCGGGGGTCCGCGCGCAGGAGGTAGAGGAGCTCGGCGAGGGCGGGTTCCTCGTCGTCGACGGCCAGTACGCGCAGCATGCGGCGGAGTGTAATCGCGCGGTCGCTTGAATGAATCGGCTGCCCCGTGCGTACCGGTGGTCGAGAGCGGGAGGAACGCATGAGGTCCCTGGAACGGCATCGTGACGCGGGCGCCTACGCCCTGGGGGTTCTCGACCCGGCGGACCGGTTCCGCTTCGAGGACCATCTGGCGGGCTGTGCCGCCTGCACGGCGTACATCGGTGAACTGACGCCCACCACAGGGCTGTTGGCGATATACGCGCGGGCGACACCGCCGTGCGTGGACTGGTGCGCGCGGGCCGCGCCGACGCTCGTCGAGCGGGCCGTGGACCGGCTCGGCGCGCTGCACCGCGCCGGGCGCAGGCGCGTCTGGGCGGCGGTCGGCGTGCTGGCGCTGCTGGCGGCGGCCGGGGCGGGCGCCGTGCTGCGGCATCCGGCCGGGGGCGGGAACGGGCTCGCGCTGCACGGACGCGACTCGGCGTCCGGGGTGACGGCCCGGCTCACCGCGGACGGGCGCGGCTGGGGCAGCCGGGTCGACCTGGAGGTACGGGATCCGGGCGGGCCGCGGGTGTGCCGGCTGGTCGCGGTCGGGCGGGACGGGACGGAGCAGACGGTGGCGAGCTGGTCGGTGCACGGCGGCGCCGGCCCGGACCGGGTGACGGTGACGGGCGGGGCCGCCGAACGGCCGGACGCCATCGCGCGGTTCGAGGTGCGGTCGGCCGGTGGCGGGCGGCTGCTGTCCCTGCCGGTGCCCGTGCCGTCGCCGTGACGCTCACTTCAGCAGCCGGGACATCCTGCGGTCGGCCAGCGGCTTTCCGCCCGTCTGGCAGGTCGGGCAGTACTGCAACGAGCTGTCGCTGAAGCTGACTTCACGGATGGTGTCGCCGCACACGGGGCACGGTTCGCCGGTGCGGCCGTGCACGCGCAGGCCGCTCTTCTTCTCGGCCTTGAGGCGGCCCGCGGCGACCCCGCGCGAGCGTTCCACGGCCTCGGTCAGGGTGGTGCGCAGCGCCTCGTAGAGGGTGTGCACGTCGTCGGGGGTGAGGGTCGCGGCGAGCTTGAAGGGGGACATGCGGGCCGCGTGCAGGACTTCGTCACTGTAGGCGTTGCCCACGCCCGCGATCAGCTTCTGGTCCCTCAACGCCCCTTTGATCTGGCGCCGTTCGCCGTCGAGCAGCGCGGCGAAGGCCCGCTCGTCGAAGGTGTCGGCGAGCGGGTCGGGGCCGAGGCGGGCGACGCCCGGGACGTCGCCGGGGTCGTGGACGACGTACACCGCGAGTTTCTTGGTGGTGCCGGCCTCGGTGAGGTCGAAGCCCTCGCCCGTCTCGAGGGCGACGCGCAGCGCCAGGGGGCCCTTGCCGGGTTTCGGCGGGCCGTCGGGGAGCCGGTCCTTCCACTGCAGCCAGCCCGCCCGGGCCAGGTGGGTGACGAGGTGCAGTCCGTCGGCGTCGATGTCGAGGAACTTGCCGTGCCGGGCGACGGCGGTGACCGTGCGGCCTTCGAGGGCGGTGGGCGCGGGGTCGTAGGTCTTCAGGACGCTGATCGCGACGGGCAGCACGCGCACGATCTCGTGGCCCACCAGATGGTCGGCGAGGAAGTCCTTCAGCGCCTCGACCTCGGGCAGTTCCGGCATGGGGTTCCTCCTTCTGTCACAGACGGACTGTCAGCCGCGGGCGCGCACCACGAACTCGCACCACACGCATTTGCCGCCGCCGCGCGCCTCCACGCCCCACACGTCGGCGAGCCGGTCGACGAGGAGCAGTCCGCGCCCGGAGACGCCGTCCTCGCCCGCTTCGCGGCGGCGGGGCAGGGCGCTGGAGGTGTCCTCGACGTCGACCCGGAGCCGCCGGTCGGTGCCGGTCAGGACGCGCAGGGTGACGATGGCGGCGCCTTCGGTGTGCATGAGGGCGTTGGTGACGAGTTCGTCGGCGACGAGTTCGATCTCGTCGGCGCGCTCGGCCGCTCCCCAGGCGCGCACGGCGGCGCGGATCATGTGCCGGGCCGCGGTGAGGGCCTCGGGGTCGCCGGGCGGCACGTGTTCGGTGAGCCGGCCGCCGCTGCGGGCCGCGCCCGCGCCGCGGCGGCGCAGCAGCAGGAGCGCCACGTCGTCGTCCCCGCCCCGTTCGTCGACGGAGCCGCAGAGCCGGTCGGCGAGCCGGTCGATGTCCGCGGGGCCGTTGCCGACGAGCGTGGAGAGCGCCTGCATCCCGTCGTCGAGGTCGGTGCCGGGCTGTTCGACGAGGCCGTCGGTGCACAGCAGCAGCATTTCGCCCGGGTCGAGTTCGACGGTCGTGACCGGGTATTCGAGCCGCCCGAACTCGGCGGACAGGCCGAGCGGGAGGCCGCCCTCGACGGGCACCTTGCGGCACATGCCGTCGGTGCGGCGCAGCAGCGGGTCGAGGTGGCCGGCGCGCACGAACTGCACGACGCCGGTGGACAGGTCGGTCTCGGCGTACAGGCAGGTCGCGAAGCGTTCGGTGTCGAGTTCGTGGAGGAAGACGGAGGCGCGGGCCATGACGGTCGCGGGGGTGTGGCCCTCGGCGGCGTACGCGCGCAGCACGATGCGCAGTTGTCCCATGACGGCGGCGGCGTGCGTGTCGTGCCCCTGGACGTCTCCGATGACGGCGCCGACCCGGCCGCCGGGCAGGGGTATGACGTCGTACCAGTCGCCGCCGATGTCCCGGCCGAGGGACGCGGAGCGGTAGCGGACGGCGATGTCGGCGCCGGGCACGTTGGGGATGGTGCGGGGCAGCATGGCCTGCTGGAGCCCCTGGGCGAGGTCCTTCTCCTGCTCGTAGAACATGGCGCGCTGGAGGCTCTGCGCGATGCTGCTGCCGAGGGCGACGAGGACGTTGCGCTCGGACTCGGAGAAGCCCTTGCGGTCGTGGTAGAGCAGGCCCACGACGCCGATGGGCCGGGCCTGGGCGATGAGCGGCAGATAGGCGGCGGAGCGGATCCCGAGGTGGGTGATGTGCGGCCACAGCGCCGGGTACGAGACCTCGAAGTCCTCCGGGGACTCGATGAACCGGGGGGCGAGGGTGCGCACGACCTCGCTCATCGGGTACGGGTCGTCGATGCGGGTGACGTGGGTGCCGGGCACGAAGCTGCCGCGCGGGCCCTCGGCGACGAGATGGATGCGGCCCGCGCGCACCAGGCCCATGACGAAGCTGGTGGCGCCCAGGTGCTCGATGCCGTGGGTCTCGCGCAGCACGTCGATGACGTCTCGGACGGTCCGGGCGTGCGCGAGGGCGGCGGTGGTGTTCTGCACGACGCTGGTCTCGCGCTGCCGGGCGGCCGCGCGGGCGGCGCGCTCGTGCTGGACGGTGGCGTCGTTCAGCTCGTCGGTGGCGTCGCGGACGACGCCGACGATACGGCGCGGGCGGCCGTCCTCGTCGCGGCGGATGTAGCCGCGGGTGTGGGTCCAGCGCAGTTCGCCGTCGCGGGTGCGGATGCGGAAGTAGGCGCCGTAGTTCTCGTCGCCGTTCTTCAGGGCCCGCGAGACGATCGCGTCGAGGCGTCCCGCGTCCGCGGTGGGGACGCGCGTCCCGAGGCTCTCGGGGTGTCCGTCGTACTCCTGCGGCAGCAGGTCGAACACGTCGTGGGCGTTGCCGTCCATGTGCATCAGGCCGCCGACGAGGTCCCACTCGAAGCTGCCCATGCGCAGACCGCGCCCGTAGGCCTCCAGGAATCCGTGCGGCGAGTCGTCCCCAGGGAGCTCCCCGCCCGGGGAACTCCCTGGCTCCTCGCCGCCCCCGCTGTCCGCGTCCATAACGCCACGCTATGCGCAGGTCCGGGGGGCCGCACGTCTGCGCCCGGTCACGGGGAGACGCCGTCCGAGGCGTCCGGGACCAGGCCGCCGCCGTCGGACTGATCGGGGCTGTCGGGGACCGTGTCGGGGCCGGTGTCCTCGTCCGTCGCGCCGGTGCCCGTCGTGTCCCCGCCGGTGTCGGACGGCTCGTCGAAGCTCGGGGTGTCACTGGTGGGTACGTCGCCGGAGTCGTCCGGGGACACGTCGGTGCCGGAGCTGCTGGGTTCCGAGGACGCCGGGGTCGGCGTCGGGCAGCCGGACGGCCAGGGGGACGGGGACGGGTTGCCGCTGCTGTCGGTCGCGGTGACCGTGGGGCAGGCGGTGCTGGAGGTGGTCTCGCTCGGCGTGCCGGTGTCGGTGGCGCTCTCGGACGTCGAGTCGCTCGCGCTCGGTGACGTGGTGCTCGGCGTCGGGGTGCCGCTCGCGCTGTCGCTCGGGCTCGTGCTCGGGGTCAGGGTCGGTGTGCGGGTGGGGGCCGGCGGCGGGACCACGTGGTCCTTGTGGCCGTCGTCGCCGATCTTCCGCTCGATCCAGGTGTTGTTCACGACGTTCACGATCGTGATGTTCTCGATGACCGTCGGGGCCGGGGTCACGACGACGACCCGGGTCGGCTCGTAGCCGTTCCACGCCTGGCCCTGGCGGCTCGGGCTGCCGTTGAGGGCGACGGGCTGCTTGAGCGGGTTGCCGCAGGCGCAGCGCACGCGCGGCGTGCCGCGTCCGTCGACCATGACGGCGGTGCCGGACTGGAGCACCGACTGGAACGTGGTGGCGCGGCCGTCGCGGTAGCCGTGGTTGGTGACCCGGGTGTCGGCGCGCAGCACGACGGGGGTGAGCCCGCGCAGGAAGCCGGGGACGTCGGCGCGGGAGATCCCGGAGGCGTCGGCGAAGGCGCCGGCCTTGGCCTGGTCGGCGATGAGGAAGCGGACCTGCTTCTCGACGTCGCAGCTGCCGAGCGCGTGGGTGCCGCCGTAGAGGCCGGGGGTGGCGCCGGAGATCTCGCGGGCGCCCTGCTGGGCGGCCGAGGGGGTGCCGGTCGGCGAGGGTTGCGGCGTTCGGGTGACGGGCGGGCTGCTCGCGTCCGAGGTGGCGGTGGAGTCGGTGAAGGGGTCGGGGCCCTGGGCGGCGACCGGCTGGAGGAACAGCTCGCCCTTCCCGTCGGCCGTGTTCTTCCCTCCGTCCCCGGAGCATCCGGCGAGCAGCAGGGCCGCCGATATGCCGAGGGCCGTGACGTAGGTTCTGGTCCTGATCCGTGCGCGCACGCGCCTCTCCCACCTGTGCACCAGCGATGTGTCCCTCCATCTCTGGGCCCGGCGCGCGGGAGCCGCAAGTCGTG
Source organism: Streptomyces sp. NPDC001904 (assembly GCF_040297005.1). Classification (NCBI taxonomy): domain Bacteria; kingdom Bacillati; phylum Actinomycetota; class Actinomycetes; order Kitasatosporales; family Streptomycetaceae; genus Streptomyces; species Streptomyces sp. NPDC001904. The sequence goes on from NZ_JBEOYI010000005.1 coordinate 166,092, forward strand.
ACCTTCGCGGGGGCCCGGGCCCACACTGAGGGCGTGGACTGGTTCTCGGCGTCCGATTCCGCCTGGCTGGGCCGCCTGGTCCTCCAGCGCGGTCTGGCGGCGCTGTACCTCGTGGCGTTCGCCGGGGCGGCGTTCCAGTTCCGGGCGCTGATCGGGGAGCGCGGGATGCTGCCGGTGCCGCGGTTCCTGGACCGGGTGCCGTGGCGGCGGGCGCCGACGCTGTTCCGGCTGCACTTCTCGGACCGGTTCTTCGCCGGGTGCGCGTGGAGCGGCGCGGCCGTCGCGGCGGCGCTGCTGGCGGGGGCGGACGGGCTGCTGCCGCTGTGGGGCGCGATGGCGCTGTGGCTGGTGCCCTGGGCGCTGTATCTGTCGATCGTGAACGTCGGGCAGGTCTGGTACGGCTTCGGCTGGGAGTCGCTGCTCCTGGAGGTCGGTTTCCTGGCGGTCTTCCTCGGCAACGACGAGGTCGCGCCGCCGGTCCTGGTGCTGTTCCTGCTGCGCTGGGTGCTGTTCCGGCTGGAGTTCGGGGCGGGGCTGATCAAGCTGCGCGGGGACGCCTGCTGGCGGCGGCTGACCTGTCTGTACTTCCATCACGAGACGCAGCCGATGCCGGGCCCGCTGAGCTGGTTCTTCCACCACCTGCCACGGCCGCTGCACCGGGTGGAGGCGGCGGCGAACCACGTCACCCAGCTCGTCGTGCCGTTCCTGCTGTTCGCGCCGCAGCCGGTGGCGTCCGGCGCGGCCGCGCTGATGATCGTCACCCAGTTCTGGCTGATCCTGTCGGGGAACTTCGCCTGGCTGAACTGGCTGACGGTGGTGCTGGCGGTTCCCGTCCTCGATCTCTCGCTGCCCCCGTTCTCCCTGCGGATCCCGCCGGAGCCGTCCGGTCCCCCGCTCTGGTACGAGGTCGTCGTCCTGGCGCTGTGCTGCGTGGTCGCCGTGCTGAGCGTCCGCCCGGTGCGCAATCTGCTCTCGCGGCGCCAGTCCATGAACCGTTCGTACGACTCGCTCCACCTGGTGAACACGTACGGGGCGTTCGGCACCGTCGGACGGGTCCGGCAGGAGATCGTGGTGGAGGGCACGGCGGACCCGGAGCCGGGGCCCGCGTCCGACTGGCGGGCCTACGGGTTCAAGGGCAAGCCGGGTGATCCGCGCCGGATGCCGCGGCAGTTCGCCCCGTACCATCTGCGGCTGGACTGGATGATGTGGTTCGCCGCGCTGTCGCCCGCGTACGCCCGTTCCTGGTTCGGGCCGTTCGTGGAGCGGCTCCTCGCGGGCGACCCAGACACGCTGCGGCTGCTGCGGCACTGCCCGTTCCCCGACGCGCCGCCCGTGTACGTGAGGGCGCGGCTGTTCCGCTACCGGTACACGACCCGGGGCGAGCGGCGGGCGTCGGGGGCCTGGTGGGAGCGGACCTACGTGCGGGAGTTCCTGCCGCCGACGCGGTCGAGATAGATCCGCTCGGCGGTGCGCGCGAACACGTCCTCGTCGCGGGCGCCCACCAACGCCACTGCGGCGTCGACCACTTGTCGGTACGTGGCTGCGAGGGTGCACACCGGCCAGTCGGACCCGAACAGGACGCGTTCGGGTCCGAAGGCGTCGAGCACCGCGTCGGCGTACGGGCGGAGGGTGTCGACGGTCCAGGTGGCCGGGTCGGCCTCGGTGACCATGCCGGAGAGTTTGCAGACGGTGTTCGGCAGCTCGGCGAGCGCGCGCAGGTCGGTGCGCCACGGGTCGAGCCGTCCGGCCGCGATCTCCGGCTTGCCCAGGTGGTCGAGGACGAAGGTGAGTTCGGGGTGGTCGGCGGCCGCCTTCACGCAGGCGGGCAGCTGGTGCGCGTGCACGAGGAGGTCGTAGACGAGTCCGGCGTCGGCGACCGCGGTCAGGCCGCGCCGCACGTCGGGCCGGATCAGCCAGCCGGGGTCCGGCTCCCCCTGGACGGGGTGGCGGATCCCCACCAGGTGCTGCCCGCCCGGGAGTCGGCGCAGCCGGGCGAGTTCGTCGGCGATGTCGGGCCGGGTGAGGTCGGTCCAGCCGACCACGGCGGCGACGAGGGGGCTGTCCGCGGCGAGCGCCAGGAACTCGGGGGTCTCCTCGGCCACCGGAACCGTCTGCACGAGGACGGTCGCCGTCACCCCGGCCGCGCGTGCCTGGGGCAGAAGCTCTTCGAGGGTGAAGTCGCGGCGGATCGGCGCGAGTTCCGGGCCGGTGATCCAGTCCTGGTCCCGTACGGAGAGGTCCCACACGTGGTGGTGGGCGTCGACGATCGCGGTCACGGCAGCTCCCAGACCACCGGCAGGCCGGCGTCCGCGCCCTCCGCGGAGTAGTCGTGGACGACGTCGAGGAGCTCGTCCATGCGGGCCTGCCAGGCGATGTTCACCGGCAGCCGGTCGAGTTCGGCGAGCAGCCGGGAGTAGTCCGCGCACTCCAGGACGTGGAAGAGGTCGGTGCCGCTGCGCCAGATCGTCCACCGTTCGGCGCCCGCCGCGCGGATCGCGGCGACGAGCTCGGCGGGGACCTCGCGGTGGGCGGCCTCGTACTCCGCGACGCGGTCGGCGCGGACCTTGGTGTGCAGGGCGACTCTCACGCGGGCTGTTCCTCTCCGGGGGCTGTGGGGGTCGGGACGTCGGCGGGCAGCAGCTTCTCCGCACGGGCCTCCCGCCAGAGGTCCGCGGGCACCGAAGAGGCGAACTGCCGTGCGGTGTCGTGGACTTCGGCGGCGGAGCGGGTGCCGACGAGGACGCCGGTGACGGCTTCGTGCCCGTACGGGAAGGCGAGGGCCGCGGCCCTCAGGGTGGTGCCGTGGCGCCGGGCGAGGGCCTGCCAGGCCAGGGCGCGCTCCACCAGGTCGGCCGGGGCGATGTCGTAGTCGAAGGTGGCGCCCTGTCCCGGGTCGGCGAGCAGGCCCGAGTTGAAGACGCCGCCGACGACGACGGACACCCCGCGTTCGGCGGCCGCGGGCAGCAGCGCGTGCAGGGCCCGCTGGTCGAGGAGGCTGTAGCGGCCCGCGCAGAGCACCACGTCGACGTCGGTGTCCCGGACGAACCGGGTGAGCATTCCGGCCTGGTTCATGCCCGCGCCGATGGCGTCGACCAGGCCTTCGGCGCGCATCCGTTCCAGCTCCGGGTAGGCCTCGCCGAAGGCCTGCTCGGCGTGGTCGTCCGGGTCGTGGAGGTAGACCACGTCGACCCGGTCGAGGCCGAGCCGCTCCAGGCTGTCCTCCAGGGAGCGCCGCACGCCCGCCGCGCTGAAGTCCCAGACGCGGCGGTGGGCGGCGGGCGTCGCGAAGCCGTCGGCGCTGTCGTCTCCCCCGGCGCCCGCGTCGTCGGCGGGCTCCAGGATCCGGCCGGCCTTCGTGGACAGGGTGTATTCGGCGGCGGGCCGGGTGCGCAGGAACGCGCCGACGCGGCGCTCGGAGACGCCGAGGCCGTAGTGCGGCGCGGTGTCGAAGTAGCGGATGCCGGCGTCCCAGGCGGCTTCGAGCGCGGCGTGCGCCTCGTCGTCGACGACCGGGGTGTAGAGGTTGCCGATCGCCGCGGCACCGAAGCCGAGTGCGGTGACGGGTACGCGGGTGCGGCCCAGGGTGCGGGTGCGCATCGGGGTCACTGTCCCGCGGGGCGCAGCCGCAGTCCCTGCATGCCGCCGTCGACGGCGAGGGCGGTGCCGGTGGTGGCGCCGGAGAGGGGGCTCGCGAGGTAGGCGACGGCGCCCGCGACCTCGTCGGCGGAGACGAGGCGGCCGGTGGGCTGGCGGGCTTCGAGGGCGGCGCGTTCGGCGGTCGGGTCGTCGGCCCGGTCGAGGAGGCGGCCGATCCACGGGGTGTCGGCGGTGCCCGGGTTGACGCAGTTGACGCGGATGCCCTCGCGTATGTGGTCGGCGGCCATGGCGAGGGTGAGGGACTGGACCGCGCCCTTGGATGCGGAGTACAGGGCGCGCTGCGGCAGGCCCGCGGTGGCCGCGATGGAGCAGGTGTTGACGACGGCCGCGTGGCCGGAGGCGCGCAGCGCGGGCAGCGCGGCACGGGTGACGCGGACCATGCCGATGACGTTGACGTCCAGGACGCGGTGCCATTCGGCGTCCTCGTTGTCGGCCACGGTGCCCTGGGCGCCGATGCCCGCGTTGTTGACGAGGATGTCGAGGCCGCCGAGGTCGGTGACGGCGGCGGCGACGGCGGCCCGCACGGTCTCGTCGTCGGTGACGTCGGCGGCGTATCCGCGCAGCGGCTTGTCGACGGTGGTGATGTCCCGGTCGAGGACGGCGACGGTGGCGCCGCGCGCGGTGAGGAGTTCGGCGGTGGCGCGGCCGAGGCCGGAGGCGCCGCCGGTGACGAGGGCCTTGAGGCCGTCGAAGTCCTTGAGGGTGTCGCTCATGCTGCGGCTCCGTTCGTGTGGGGATCGTGCTGCCCGGCGCGGTCGCGCACCCAGAACGCGCCGTCCGGGAAGGTGAATTCGGCGATGGACTCGGCCCGCATGGTGGCGGAGAAGCCGGGTGCGGCGGGCGCCGTGTAGTGGCCGCCGGCCATGACCACCGGGTCGACGAAGTGGTCGTGGAGATGGTCGACGTACTCGATGACGCGGTCCTCGGTGGTGCCGGACAGGGCGACGTAGTCGAACATCGACAGGTGCTGGACGAGTTCGCACAGGCCGACGCCGCCCGCGTGCGGGCAGACGGGGACGCCGAACTCGGCGGCGAGCAGCAGGATCGCCAGGTTCTCGTTGACACCGCCGACGCGGGCGGCGTCGATCTGCAGGATGTCGAGGGCGCCGGCCTGGAGGAGCTGCTTGAAGACGATGCGGTTCTGGACGTGTTCGCCGGTGGCGACCTTGACCCGGCCGACGGCCCGGCGGATGGCGGCGTGCCCGAGGACGTCGTCGGGGCTGGTGGGTTCCTCCACCCAGTACGGGTCGAACTCGGCGAGCGCGCGCGTCCATTCGATGGCCTCGCCGACGTTCCAGCGCTGGTTGGCGTCGATGGCCATCCGGATGTCCGGGCCGATGGCCCGGCGTGCGGTGCGGCAGCGGCGGATGTCGTCGTCGAGGTCGGCGCCGACCTTCAGCTTGATCTGGGTGAAGCCCTCGGCGACGGCCTCCCGGGCGAGCCGGCCGAGCTTGTCGTCGCTGTAGCCGAGCCAGCCGGGGGACGTGGTGTAGCCGGGGTAACCGCGGGCCAGCAGGTCCGCCGTGCGCCCGTCGGCGCCCGCGCGGCCCGACCGGAGCAGTTCCAGGGCCCGCTCGGGGGTGAGGGCGTCGGCGATGTAGCGGAAGTCGACCTGGGAGACCAGCCATTCGGGTTCGGCGTCGGCGAGCAGCCGCCACAGCGGTTTCTCGGCGCGCTTGGCCGCGAGGTCCCACACCGCGTTGACGACGGCGCCGATCGCCATGTGCATCACGCCCTTCTCGGGTCCGAGCCAGCGCAGTTGGCTGTCGCCGATCAGGTCGCGGTTGAGGCTGCCCGGGTCGGCGCACAGCTCGTCGACCGGGCGGCCGACGACGTGGTGGCGCAGGCTGCGGATGGCGGCGACCTGGACGTCGTTGCCGCGACCGATGGTGAACGTGAAGCCGTGCCCCTCGTGTCCGTCGGCGGCGTCGGTGCGCAGCACGACGTAGGCGGCGGAGTAGTCGGGGTCGGGGTTCATGGCGTCGGAGCCGTCCAGTTCCCGGGAGGTCGGGAAGCGGATGTCGAAGGTTTCGAGCGCGGTGACTCGGGTGACACCGTCGGTGGTCGGGGGCACGTGTTGCCTTTCGGGGCGGGGGCGGGGATCAGTCCTGGGCTCTGCCGGACGTGAGACGGGCGATGATCAGCGCGAGCAGGATGATTCCGCCGTAGATGGCGTCGATCCAGAAGGACTGCACCTGCGCCATGGTCAGCATGTTCTTGACGACGCCGAGCAGCAGGATGCCGGTGAGCGCGCCGAGGAGGGATCCCTTGCCGCCGTCGAGGCTGATGCCGCCGATCACGGCCGCGGCGAACACGGTGAAGATCCAGTTGTTGCCCTGGTTGGCGCCGATGGCTCCGACGTAGCCGGTCTGCATGATGCCGCCGACGGAGGCCAGCACCCCGGCGAGCACGAAGACGCCGAGCATCACGCGGTCGACCCGGATGCCGGCCGCGCGGGCGGCCTCCCGGTTGCCGCCGATGGCGTACAGGGCGCGGCCCCAGCGGTGGTACTTGAGGAGCAGTCCGGCCACGAGGTAGCAGGCGCCGGCGACCCAGACCGACAGGGGGATCTTCAGGAATGTGGTGGTGGCCAGGGCGAAGAACGCGTCGGGCAGCCCGAAGAGGGTCTTGCCCTTCGTGGCCCCGACCAGCAGGCCGCGCATGATGATGAGCATGGCGAGGGTGACGATGAAGGCGTTGAGCCTGAGCTTCACCACCAGGACGCCGTTGAAGGCGCCGATGGCCGCGCCGACGACGAGGATCGCGAGGATCGCCAGCCAGGCGGGGAACTCGGTGCCGAAGCCGGACTGCGCCACGGGCAGGAGCAGCAGCGCGCCGACCGCGGGCGCGATGCCGACGACGGATTCCAGGGAGAGGTCGAACTTCCCGCTGATCAGGACGAGGGACTCGGCGAGCACCACCATCGACATGGCGGCCGAGGCGCTCAGGATCGAGATGAGGTTCGCCTCGGTGAAGAAGGCGTCGTTCAGCACCGCCCCGAGGACGAGCATCAGCACCAGGGCGGGTACGAGGGCGAGTTCGCGGGCGCGGCGCAGCAGGACGCCCTTGGGGGTGCGGGCTCCGGGGCGGGCGGGGATGTCCGTCGCCGGGGCCGTGGTGCCGGTCACGATGGGCTCCTTCTCGAGGTCAGTCACGGTCCACCCCCTCGATGGAGGCGATGAGTTCGTGGTCCGACCAGCCAGCGGCGTGCTCGGCGACGAGGCGCCCGTGGAAGAGCACGAGCACCCGGTCGCAGCGGCGCAGGTCGTCCAGCTCGTCGGAGACCACGAGCACGGCGGTGCCGTCGTCGCGGGCGCTGTCGACCCGGCGCAGCAGGGATTCCTTGGACTTCACGTCGACGCCCGCGGTGGGGTTGATGAGGACGAGGAGGTGGGGGTCGGAGGCGAGGGCGCGGGCCATGACGACCTTCTGCGCGTTGCCGCCGGACAGGTCGGAGACAGGTTGGTCGGGGCCCTCGGTGTGGATGTCGAGGCGGTCGATCAGGTCCCGGGCGACGGCCCGGCGGCGGTCCGTGCCCACGAATCCGTACCGGCCGAGTCGTCCGAGGACGGAGAGCGTGGCGTTGTCGCCGATGGTCATCCCGGTGACCAGGCCCTGGTCGTGCCGGTCGCGGGGGACGCATCCGACTCCGGCGCGGAGCGCTGCCGGGACGTCGCCGAACGGCAGCTCCGCGCCGTCGATCCGGGCCGTGCCGGAGGTGGGGGTGTGCAGTCCGGTCAGGGATTCGGCGAGCGCGATCTTGCCGCTGCCGCTGGATCCGGCGAGGCCGACGACCTCGCCGCGGCGCACGGTCAGGTCGATGTCGGCGTAGGTGTCCGAGGTGAGTCCCGTGACGGAGAGGACCACGGGAGCGTCCACTGCGTTCTGTTCGGCGACCGCCTCCGCCGCGGCGGCCGCCTGTTCCGCGATCGCCTCCCCCGCCATGGCCTCCACCAGCGCGGGGCGCGGCAGTTCGGCGACGGGCGCGGTGGTGATCCAGCGGGCGTCGCGCAGCACGGTGACCGTCTGGCAGACCTCGTAGACCTCTTGCAGGTGGTGGGAGATGAACAGGAAGGTGACGCCGGAGTCCTGGAGTGCGCGCATCCGGGCGAAGAGGCGCTCGATCTCCTTGTTGTCGAGCTGTGCGGTCGGCTCGTCGAGGACGATGAACCGGGCGCCTCCGCTCAACGCCCGTGCTATCTCCACCATTTGGCGGTCCTCGACCTTGAGGTCGGCGGTGCGGGCGTCGGGGTCGACGTGGATGTCCCAGGTGCGCAGCAGCCGGTCGGCCTCCGTGCGCAGCTTCTTCCAGCTGAAGAATCCGTGGCGGGCCTCGGGCTGCCGGTTGATGAAGAGGTTCTCGGCGACGGTCAGTTCGGGGACGACGGTCGGTTTCTGGTAGACACAGGCCACCTTGGCGCGCCAGGCCGCCCGGTCGCCAAGCGGCGGCGCGGGCTCGCCGTCGAACAACAGGGTTCCCGCGTCGGGTGCCTGAAGTCCCGTCAGGATGGTGACGAGGGTGGACTTGCCGGCGCCGTTGCGGCCGACCAGCGCATGGGACTCGCCGGCGCGCACGGTCAGCCGGCCGTCGGCGAGGGCGACCGTGGGCCCGTACCGTTTGGCGATGCCGTCGGCCTCGACCAACGGTGCTGTGGGAGACGTCATTTGACCGTGTTTCCCCACAGCTCGGGGTCGTCGACGTTCTTCTTGGTGACCAGCGGGGCGGGCAGCTGGTCCTCCAGGATGCCGCTGGGCAGCTCGACGATCGTGGAGTGGTGATCGGTCGGCCCGGGCTTGAACGTCTTCCCCTTCATCGCCGCCTTGATGTAGTACATGCCGTACTTGGCGTACGCGTCGGCGGGCTGGGAGACGGTCGCGTCGATCTGGCCCTTGCGGATGGCGTCGAACTCCTGCGGGATGCCGTCGTTGGAGACGATCGCGATGTGCCCGGCCGTGCCCGCCTTCTTCAGCAGGCCCTTGGACTTGAGGGTCTGCAGGGTCGGCGCGAGGTAGACGCCGCCCGCCTGCAGGTAGATGCCCTTGATGTCGGGGTTGGCGTTGAGGAGGGTGTCCAGCTTGGAGGCGGCGGTGTCCGACTCCCACTTGGCCGGGATCTCCAGGACCTTCAGCTTCGGGTACTTCTTCTTCACGCAGTCGCGGAACGCCTTGGACCGGTCGCGGCCGTTGACCGACGCGAGGTCGCCCATGATCTGCACGACCTTGCCGGACGTCACCTGCCCGCCGAGGTAGTCGCAGGCCTTCTCGCCGTACGCGACGTTGTCGGCGCGCACCACCATGGCGACCTTGCCCTTCTCGGGCGCGACGTCCACGGCGACGACGGGAACGCCCTTGCGTTCGGCCTGGTCGAGCCCGGCGGCGACGGCGGCGCTGTCCAGCGGGGCGACCACGAGGCCCTTGACGCCCTGGTTGAGCTGGTTGTTGATGTCGGTGATCTGCTGCGAGGGGTCGCTGTTGGAGTTGACGGTCTTCAGCGCGTCCACGCCCTCGGACGTCGCCATCTTCGGCACGTAGTCGTTGTACGACTGCCAGAACGGCGAGGTCAGCAGCGGCAGGACGACACCGACCTTGCCGGTGCCGTCGCCGCCCGAGCCGCTGGAGCCCGCCGCGTCGTCCTTCGTGCTGCCGCAGGCGCTCAGGGCGAGGGCGACGCATCCCGCGACGGCCGCCGCGCGCAGCGTCCGGCCGCTCGGGCCCCGTACGGCTCTCGAACTCTTCGTGCCTTTCGTGGTGCCAGTCATCGGACCGCTCCTCGGCTCCGGAGGTCATGGGGGGGACGGGCCGGTTCCTGCCCGTCCAGGCACCGGCCGCGCCCAGAGATTTATCAGACCACTTCGCTTCCCCGACACCCTCCGGCGCCATTTTTCTCGGTATTTACGCCTCCGAGACCCCAGAGAGGTCGGACCACCTTGGTAGTGGTCGGACCACTTGGCTGGTTAGACTGCTCGGCATCCGGCAGCGGATCCTGTGTGGGAGGACGTCATCGTGGAGCAGACCGCACCCCAGCGGGGCACTGTCACGGAGCGGGCGATCGAGCAGATCAAGGCGATGATCGGCGGCGGCCGTCTGGAGCCGGGGCAACGGCTGCCGACGGAGCGCGATCTGGCGGCGCAGCTGGGCATCTCGCGCTCGTCGATGCGGGAGGCGATCCGGGCGCTCACGGTGCTCGGCGTCCTCGAGGCGCGGCACGGCTCCGGCATCTACGTGACGCAACTGGAGGCCGGCGACCTGCTGGAGACCTTCGGGGTCGTCGCCGACCTGTCACGCGGGCCGCAGCTCGTGGAACTCCTGGAGGTGCGCCGCATCCTGGAGTCGACGGCGACGGCGCTCGCCGCGGCGCGCATCACCCGGGCTCAGCTCGCCGAGGTGGAGGAGCACTTGGCGGCGATGGAGGCCACCGACGATCCGGAGGAGATCCTCTCCCACGACCTGGCCTTCCACCGGGCGATCGTGGCGGCCGCCGGGAACGAGACGATGGCGGCGATCCTGGAGGGCCTGTCGTCGCGGACGTTCCGGGCGCGGGTGTGGCGGGGGTATCAGGAAGAGGGCGCCTTCGAGCGGACCCGACGCGAGCACGCCCGCATCCACCGGGCCCTCGTGGCGCACGACCCCGAGGCCGCGCGGGCCGCTGCCGCGGCGCACGTGGGCGAGGTGGAGGCCTGGTTGCGGAGTCAGCTGGCCTGACCCGTCGTGCGGCTCCGGTGGGGGCTGGTCGCCCGAGATGCGCACTGCGTGCGGCATCTCATCGGGGAAGGCTGCGCGCAGCGCATGCCTTCAGGGGCGCGGGGAACTGCGCGACCAGCCACACTCGACCCGCACCCGGCAACGCACCCACTAACCCCCCTCCCCCGGCGCCGCCGCAACAAGCGCAGCCAGCACCAGCTCCAGCGCCGTCTCGAACGAACTCCCCGCCATCAGCGGCAGCTCCCCCCGCACGGCGGCGAGATGCGGATGCCCGGCGTCCGACAGCTCGGCGTACACCCCGACCCACGCCCGGTCATCGGCCTCCCGCCGCTCCACGGGCAACGCCAGATGCGCGGCATCCAGCGCCGCATGCCCCAGCACGGTGTCCACGAAAGCCGAATAGTGCCGGACGGCATCGGCGTCCCCGAACCCGGCCCGCCGCAGCAGCCCGATCCCCGCGTCCACGGCCCGGAACTCGTGCGCCCGCCGCGTCACCCGGTACGCCGCGAGCGCGGCGACCCGCGGCTGCTCCCGGTACCCCCGATGGATCCGCAGCGCCATCTCCCGCAGCGCGTCCCGCCACGGCATGCTGTCGGGCTCGAACCCGGCCATCGCGTCGCCGATGATCCGGTCGGCCACGGCCAGCAGCAGATCGTCGGTGTTGTGGAAGTACCGGTAGAGCGCGCTCGGGTCACAGCCCAGAGCGGCCCCGAGCCGCCGCACGCTCAGCGCGTCGGGCCCGTGCTGCCCGACGAGCCGGAGCGCGCAGTCCACGATCACGTCCTCGGACAGCAGCACCCCCGACCTGGTCGGTTTGCGGCGCCGCCGCTCCGCGGGAATCCGCCCGTCGGCCATCGCGTGCACCCCTTCCTCCGGGACATTGCCGAACTGCGTCGTTCTTATGTCAACACCATTGACGCAATGTTGACAAGGCCGGTTTGATCGCAGCCTCCTCCCACACCTCCCGTTCTCCGGTCCCAGGAGTCTGTCCATGAGAAGTGAACCCCCAGGCCTGCGCCGTTCCCTCGGCGTCGTCGACGGCATCGCCATCGCCGCCTCGAGCACGGCCGCCACCACGAGCATCGGCATCGGGATGGGCTCGCTCGCAGCGACCGTGGGTCTCCAGGCGCCGGCGATCCTGCTCGTCGCGTTCGTCCCGATCCTCGGCATCGCGACGGCGTACGCCCGGCTGAACCGGCACGAGCGGAACATGGGCAGCGGCTATGTGTGGGTCGGCCGCTCGCTCGGCCCCTGGCTGGGCTTCCTCACCGGCTGGGTCACCCTGGTCGGCACCCTGATCTTCATGGCGTACACGAGCGCGGTGACCGGCTCGGTGTTCCTGCAGTTCGCGAACAAGGCCCATCTTGAGTCCGTCGGCGGCCTGCGGCTCGACCCGAACTCGACGGCGCTGTCCACCGTCGTCGGTCTGCTGGTGCTGGCCGCGGTCACGGTCACGGCCGTCACCGGGGTGCGCAAGGCGACCCGGCTGCAGGCGTGGCTGCTGGTCTTCGAGTACGCGGTGCTGCTCGGCTTCTGCGGCTGGGCGCTGGTCCACGGCTCGCACGGCTTCTCCTGGTCGTGGCTGAACCCGCTGGCCGTGCACGACGGCACCGGCTTCGCCCAGGGACTGGTCCTTGCGGTGTTCTTCTTCTGGGGCTGGGACGCGGCGTTCAGCGTCACCGAGGAGACGAACGACGTGCGGGACGCGGGGCGCGGCGGCTTCATCGCCCTGTTCACGATGCTGGCGCTGTTCCTGTACGGGTCCGTGGCCTTCCAGCGCGAGATGTCGCTGTCCGAGCTGATGGAGCAGGGGCCGCAGGCGCTGACCTACCTCGGCGCGAAGCTCGCCGACGAGCCGTGGGCGAGCCTGCCGCTGCTCGCGCTGCTGTTCTCGGCGGTGGCCTCGCTCCAGTCCAGTGTCATCCCGACGGCCCGCGGCCTGCTGGCCATGGGCCGGGACCGCACCATGGGTCAGGTGTGGACGAAGGTCAGCCCGCGCTACGGCTCCCCCGCCATCGGCACCGTCCTCGTCACGTCGATCTCGGCGGCCGTGGCCCTGCTGGCGCTGGCCATCCCGAAGCTGAACGAGATGATCCTGGCCGCCGTGAACTCCATCGGTCTCGTGGTCGCCCTGTACTACGGCCTCACGGCGCTCGCGTGTGCGGTGCGCTTCCGCGGGATGCTGCGCACCGCGCCGCGCGAGGCGCTGCGCGCGGTCGTGGCACCGGGTCTGAGCGGGACCGCCCTGCTGGGCATCGGCGTCTATCTCGGCCGTGACTACGCGACGATGAGCGACCACTTCGAACTCAGCCCGGACAACGGCTGGTTCATGCTGTCGGTGCCCGCGGCGATCCTGCTGTCGGGGCTCGCGATGGCGGCCGTCGCCAAGTACCGCCGACGCTCGCCCTACTTCGTCACGGGCCGGGGCACCGACGCCGACGCCGTCCCGCTGGCAGCCACCGAGGTCCCGTAGGAAGACCCCACCCCCTCCCTTCACACCCGTACCACCCGCATCGCCCGTACCACCCGTACTGAAGCAAGGAGTTGCCGCACATGCCCGACACCCCCTCCGCCGATCTCGTCCTCACCGGCGGCCCGGTCCACACCGGCGCGCCGGCCCGGTCCCGGGCGACCTCCGTGGCCGTGCGCGGCGAGCGCGTCGTGGCCGTCGGACACGACGAGGTGCGCGAGCTGATCGGCCCGCGCACCGAGGTCGTCGACCTGGCGGGCAGGCTGCTGATCCCGGGCTTCCAGGACGCGCACGCCCATCCGGTCGGGGGCGGTCTGGAGATGGGCCAGTGCGATCTGAGCGGGGCGACGACGCTCTCCGAGTACCGGGAGACGATCGCCGCGTACGCGAAGGCGCACCCCGACGCCGAGTGGATCACCGGGGGCGGCTGGGCGATGGAGGCGTTCCCCGGCGGCCTGCCGACCGCGGCCGAGCTGGACGCCCTCGTCCCCGACCGGCCGGTCTATCTGGTGAACCGGGACCATCACGGCGCCTGGGTCAACTCCCCGGCCCTGGAGCGGGCCGGTCTCGACGCCCGTACACCCGACCCGTCGGACGGCCGGATAGAGCGGCACCCGGACGGCTCCCCGACGGGCATGCTCCAGGAGGGGGCCGCGAACCTCGTCGGCAGGCTGGTGCCGACGGTGACCCGGGAGGAGCGCGTCGCCGGGCTGCTGCGCGCCCAGCAGCTGATGCACTCCCTCGGTGTGACCGCCTGGCAGGACGCCCTGCTCGGCGACCACGCCAACCTCACCGACCCGACCGACGCGTATCTGGCGTGCGCCGAGGACGGCAGTCTGACCGCGCGCGTGGTCGGTGCGCTGTGGTGGGACCGGGCGCGCGGCACCGAGCAGATCGAGGAGCTGCTGGCGCGGCGCGCGGCGGGCACCCGGGGCCGGTTCCGTTCGACGACGGTGAAGATCATGCAGGACGGGGTGGCCGAGAACGGCACGGCGGCGCTGCTCGGCCCGTACCTGGACGGCTGCGGCTGTGTGTCCGACAACAGCGGGATCAGTTTCGTCCCGCCCGAGGACCTCAAGACGTACGTCACCGCACTGGACGCCCACGGCTTCCAGGTGCACTTCCACGCACTCGGCGACCGGGCCGTGCGCGAGGCGCTGGACGCGGTGGAGGCGGCCCGCCGGGCCAACGGCCGGACGGACACCCGGCCGCACCTCGCCCACCTCCAGGTGGTGCACCCGGACGACATCGGCCGGTTCCGGGCGCTGGGCGCGACGGCGAACCTGCAGCCGTTGTGGGCGGCGCACGAGCCGCAGATGGACGAGTTGACCATCCCGTTCCTGGGCGCGGAGCGCGCCGGGTGGCAGTACCCGTTCGGGGCGCTGCTGCGGTCGGGGGCGACGCTCGCGGCGGGCAGCGACTGGCCGGTGAGCAGCCCCGATCCGCTGCAGGGCATCCACGTGGCGGTGAACCGGCTGGCCCCGGACGCGCCCGCGGGGACCCCGGTCTTCCTCCCCGGGGAGCGGATCGGCCTGCTGGACGCGCTCACCGCGTACACGGCGGGCAGCGCGTACGCGAACCACCTCGACCACGAGACGGGCACGATCGCCCCGGGGTTCCTGGCGGACCTGGTGGTCCTCGACCGTGACCCGTTCGCGGGACCGCCCGAGGAGATCGGCACGACGCGCGTGGAGCAGACCTTCGTGGGCGGGTCGAGGGTGTTCGGCTGAGACGGGCCGTCACTCAGGCGTCGGCTCGCACGCGGGCCGGCAGCCTGGAGAGGGCTGCCGAGGGGGCGGGGACCCGCGCCGGGACCCCGCCCTCCCCGCCTCACGCCTGTGACTTGTACAGCCCGAACTGCTTGAGGCGGACCGTCGAGCGGGCCCGCGTCACGCGCAGCCGCCAGCGGCGGGCCGTGACGGGGGCGGGCAGCGCGATGATGCGGGCCGCGCCGACGGTGCCGAGTTCGGCGGCGGTGGTCCAGGCGCCGTCGACCTGCGCCTCGACCACGGCGTGCTCGATCTGCTGGCCGTGCCGGATGTCCTCGGCGATCCGGATCCGGTCGACCGCGCGCGGTGCGCCGAGATCGACGGTGCGGCCGCCGCCCCGCTCCGCCCGCACTCGGGCGCCGCGCGCCAGGTCCTCGGGCAGCTCGCGGTCGGTGCGCTCCCGGAACTCCTTGAGGCGGGCGACGTCCGCGGCGGGCAGCCGTCCGTCGGTGTCCGGCGGAATATTGAGCAGCAGCACGGCCCCGCGCCCCACGGACCGGTACCAGATGTCGGTCAACTCGGCGACGGACTTGGGCTGTTGGTCGGCGTGGTAGAACCAGCCGGGCCGGATCGACACATCGCACTCGGCCGGCCACCACTGCAGCGCGGCGGCGTCCGGCTGCGCGGCCAGGAGGGCGTCGCGGCTGCCCTCGTCGGCGGAGTCGTAGGGCAGGACACGGTCGTACTTGCCGTTGCCGCTGTCCTTGACGGCGATGACGCTCCACTCGTTCTCGCGCGCCATGCCGTCCTCGTTGCCGACCCAGCGGACATCGGGCCCGGACACGGCGATGGACGCGTCCGGGGCGAGGGCGCGCACGAGGGCGTACCAGCTGTCCCAGTCGTACGTCTCGACCTTGTCCGGCGGGATGCGGCCCTGTGCGCCGTCGAACCAGACCTCGTCGACCGGTCCGTACTCGGTGAGGACCTCGTAGAGCTGGTTCAGCATGTGGGCGCCGTAGTCGGTGGCGTCGAGTTCGTGCGCGGGCAGGTCGCGGCCCGTGCGGTCGTCGCCGTCGACGAGGGTGGGGATCGTGCGGGCGGTGCGGGCGCTGCCGTTGGCGTAGACGCCGTCGAGGTACTGGTTCTCGTCGGCGGGCGAGATGTAGACGCCGACCTTGATGCCGTGGGCGCGCATCGAGTCGGCGAAGGAGCGCAGGACGTCGCCCCGCCCGTCGCGCCAGCCGCTGCTCGCCACGGTGTGCCGGGTGTAGCGCGACGGGTAGAGGACGAAGCCGTCGTGGTGCTTGACGGTGAGGATGGCGAGCTTGAATCCTCCGTCGCGCAGGGCGCGCGCCCACTGGTCGGTGTCCAGGGCGGTGGGACGGAAGACGTCCGGGTCCTCGTCACCCGTGCCCCATTCGAGGCCGGTGAAGGTGTTGACGCCGAAGTGCAGGAAAGCGGTCTTCTCCAGTTCCTGCCAGGCGAGCTGACGCTTCGTCGGCCGTACGCGCGCCGCCTTGGCGATGAGTTCGGCGGGGGTGTCGTCGGGGCGGACGGGGATCCGGAAGTGGGGTTCGGCGGTGGCCGGTGCGGCGATCGCGGGCGGGCCGGTGGTGGCGACGACCGCCGTGGCGGTGGCGGCGAGAAGGACGTGCCGTCTGCTGAGAGCCATGGCTTGCGGGTCCTTTCGGTCGGGTCAGGTGCGGGTCAACTGCCAGACGGCCGGAGCCTGCTGATCGTCCGGGTACTGGACGAGCGAGCCGTCCGAGGTGACGTGGACGCCCATCCGGGTGAGGGCGTTGGTGAGCCGGTAGCCGCCGGAGGTCTCGGTGAGCTGCCAGCGCTGGAGGGTGTTCTTGGCGTCGCAGGTCTCCCGGGTGACGGCGGAGCCCGGTTCGAGCGGCAGACCGTGGGTGAGCCTGCCGCTGCGCGTCTCCAGGCAGGCGCCGGCCGCGTCGGTCAGGGTGACGTAGCCGTCGGCGGTACGGGTGACGGTCAGCTCCTGGACCGTGGCGCGGTGCCGGGTGTCGGTGAACGCGTAGGTGCCGTCGGCGACCGGTACCCGGGTGAGGTCGCGCCACCCGGGGGCGTGGGTGACGGACCCGGCCCGCGCGGTGAAGTCGGCGTAGGTGGCGTCGGGGTGCGGTGTTCCCCAGGTGGCCTGGGCGATGTGGGCGAGGGGCAGCTCGGTCGTCGCCGCGACCTGGTTCTCCGTCTCGGCGGCCGCGTAGTCCGGCCAGAGGCTGATCTTGGCGCCGGTGATGCCCCGGGCGGAGGCGAGCTTCTCGCCCTCGAAGCTGCGCGGGTCCCACCGCTCGTCGTACAGCTTCTCGGTGTCGCTGTGGAAGCCGCCGCGCACGAGGTAGAGGGAGTAGGCGGCGTTCATCACGGGGTGGCCCTGGGCGATGAGCTCGCTGGGCTTCACCTTCACGTCCAGCCAGTGCTCGACCGTCGTGCCGGGGGCGACGGGCACGGTGTTGTCGCCGGTCAGTCCGTCGTTCCAGATGCGCAGTCGCTTGCCCTTGCGCGCCGCGTACGCCTCGACCCGGTTGACGAAGTCGATGAAGGCGTCCTGCGGAGTCGCGTCCTGCCCGTACCTGGCCCGCGCGTACTCCAGGATGTGCGGATACTTGGCGAAGTCGGAGCCGAGCATGAATTCGTCGGCACCCATGTGCCACCACTTGGCCGGGAACACGTCGCTGTACTCGTCGATGAGGCTCGTGTAGTAGTCGAAGGCCTCGGGCGCGGTGATGTCGAGCCGCGAGGGCTGCGCCTGGCCGTCTGCGTCGACGAGTTGCAGGTCGGGGCGGTTCTCGAGCCACGGGTCGAAGTGTCCGGGTGAGTTGATCTCCGGGACGATCGTCACGTGGTACTTCTCGCCGAGCGCGACGAGCCCGCGGATCTCGCTCCTGGTGTAGTAGCCCCAGGAGTTGGCCTCGGGGTGGGCGTCGCTCTTCACCTTGAGTTCGAGGAGGAGCTGGTTGAGCTTGTGGTACGCCATGTCGCGGACCAGGTTCTCCAGCCATTCCGTGGAGATGTGCACGTAACAGGCGCAGACACCGACGCCGCGCTCCCGGTAGCGCGGCACGTCGACGGCGCGTCCCGCGGGGATCCTGTCCCCCTGGGCGAGGAACTGCAGGAGGGTACGGGTGCCGTAGAAGGCTCCGGTCTCGGCGGCTCCGGTGATCCGCAGCCGCTTCCCGGCGGTCAGCTCGTAGCCTTCGCCGCCCAGCCGGGCCCGCGCGCCGGGAGCGACGTCGACAACGATGTCACCAGTGCGGGAGGGGCCGCCGACCACCGGCACGACGCCGTGGCCCGCGGCCCGCAGATCGTCGGCGAGGGTGCGGGCCACGCGCCGGGACGCGGCATCGGCGGCGACGAGGCGGCTGTCGTCCCCGTAGGTGAAACTCCCCTCCCCCGGCGTCCAGTCGGCGAGGGCCGGCACGGTGGCGGGGGCGGCGGCCGGTTCGCCGGCGGCGCGGGCCGAGGGGGCCGGTGCGGCGAGCAGCAGCAGGGCCGCGGCGGCCCCGGCGAGCCGGTGTCCGCGCCACCGCGACGGGTTGAGCGCACTCGATTGGGTCATGACATCGGATGGTTCAAGCTAGGCATGAACGTGTCAATGGAGCAGAGTCCCTGACTGCTTGGACTTTCCTGAGACACCTACGACAGACGCCCCGACATCCATCCGATGAATACGGCCAAGCACCGAAGACGGCCGGACGGCACCCGGAAAACCCGTTCGCCCGCACCCCTCGTCATCGAGGGGTGCGGGCGACGGGCTCAGGGTGGCGCTACCCCGAAGATCAGTCGACGCTGGGCAGGATGTGCGGCTCGGCCAGATCGTCCTCGTAGCCGGCCAGCCGAATGGGCGCCGAGCGGGCCCAGACATCCAGGCTGCCGAGCTTCTCCGGCCTGCGGCCGGCGCGCTCCGTACGGTCCTTCGGGCGTTGTTCAAGATTCGTCTGCTCTGGTGTCACCGCGCACTCCTTGTGTGTCGGGTAACCCGCTCCGGCGGTACCGGCCCAGCGTCACGCAGGACACCGGACGCCCGATCGGGTGTGAGTAGAGGGCCAGTTCGGGCGCGGTGGCGCCGGTTGCGCTGGTGGGATCGGCCGTGGTGACCGGCCTCTCCCCGGACGGAACCATGGGTACGGGTGGGACCCACGTGCGGTAACCGTCCGGCTACAGACTAACCAAATGAGCGGGCGTCCGCTCGATAGGGCTGAATTCTGTCGTCCCCTCGGGGGTCGTCAGGTGTTCATTCAGCCATGCGGCTCCGTTCCGGCGCGACCGGATTTGCCTCCGGCCGCCCCGCGGTCCGGCACGGGTGGGTCAGGAGGTGGGGGCGGGGCGGTCGGTGTTGATCGTGCGGCCCTCGTCCGCGGTCGGCTCCGCCGACGGGCGGGAGGTCGCGTCCGGGGAGCCGGTGGGCAGAGCGGGTTCCGGCGTGTCCGGCGCACGGCCGTTCGGCGGGGGCGGGCCGGTCGGGCTGGCGGTGGCGCCGTTCGCCGCCTCGTTGGCGATCGCGTCGAAGTCCACGTCACCGGTGTTCTCCAGCATCGTGATGTGGTCGAGGACGGTCTGGTTGGCGTCGGTGGCCAGTTCCCGCACCAGTGAGTTGCGGGTGGTGTGGCGGATCTGCGCCAGCAGCGCGAAGACCTTTCCGTGGGCGTCCCGCAGCAGATTGGCGAACTTCTGCTCATAGTCCTTGCCGCTGGCCGCCGTCAGCTCGTTCAGCCAGCCCTGCTGCTGGGCGTTGGGCTGGTTGGGGAGTTCCACGCCCAGCTTCGCGGCCACGGAGCGCACCCGCTGGTCCAGGTCGGTGTGGCCGACGACGAGGTGGTCGCCCGCGTCCCTGATCGCCTTCGTCGGCGCGCGCTCCATGGCCTGCTGGCCCGCCGGGATCTCCCACAGCCCGGCGAGTCTGACGCGGACGACGAAGTCCCGGTCGCTCGCCGACAGCGGGCCCCACTGGGTGGCCACGGTCGCGGCGTTCAGGTTCGCCTGCCCGGTTCCCGACCGGCTGGCGTACGACCAGATCGGGAACGCCAGGGCACCGACGGTGGCGACCAGGGCGGCGAGGATGAGGGCGGTGCCGTTGACGCGACGCAAGCAGGCCTCCCGGAGACCGAGGCCGGCTCGCCCCGACGGCGAGCCGGATGGTGACACGGGAAGATACGCGCGGGACGGACCTCGTGTTCAGTTCTTCGCGGGGTTCGCAGGACTGACGGTCGCCTCGTTCTCCTCCGGCGCCGTCCGCGGCCGGCCCCGCCCCCAGGCCCGTACGACGAGGACGATCCCCACCAGGGCCACGACGGCCGCGAGCAGCACCCCGTCGGGGACGTGGGCGCCGGCCTCGCGCGCCCACTGCTCGGCGGCGAACGAGCCGTCCACGTCGAGCAGTCCGGGCAGCGCCGTCGTCCCGTCGAAGACCAGGAAGAGGGTGCCGAGGACGATGAAGAACAGCCCCGACGCGAGGGTGGTGCTGTGCGTCTCGAAGCGGCCGAGCCGGACCGGCCGCCCGCGCAGCAGGCGCCGTCGGCCCAGGTCCCAGCGCTGCCACAGCAGCGCGAGCAGGAACAGCGGCACCGCCATGCCGAGCGCGTAGACGGCGAGCAGCAATCCGCCGTACACCGGGTGGCCGCCGAGCGCGGCCACGGTCAGGACGCTGCCGAGGATCGGGCCCGCGCAGAATCCGGCGAGGCCGTAGACGGCGCCGAGCGCGTACGTGGACAGGGCTCCGGTCGGGCGGATGCGGCCGGACAGTTCGCTCATCCGGCGCGAGGCGAAGCCGCGCCCGGCGATCTGGAGCACCCCGAGCGCGATGATCAGCCAGCCGCCCGCCGAGACGAGCAGGTCCCGGTTGCCGTAGAAGAACCGTCCCGCGTACGAGCCCGCGGCGCCCAGCGGGACGAGCGTGGTGGCGAGCCCGAGGTAGAAGATGCCGGTGCGCGCGACGAGGCGGGTGGGGCTGTCGATGGAGTAGGCGAAGAAGGCGGGCAGCAGCAGCGCGCTGCACGGGCTGAGCAGGGCGAGCAGTCCGCCGAGGAAGGCCGCGAGGTAGCCGATGTCGCTCACCGGGCGGCCTGCGCCTTCGCCGTCTCGATCGCCTGCTCGAACGTGGCGTCGGGCTGGGCCCCGGCGATGGGCTGCCCGTTGACGAGGAAGGACGGGGTCGAGGTGGCGCCCAGCGCGTACGCCTCGTCCCGGTCCTTCCGCACGGCCGCGCGGGCCGCGTCGCTGTCGCGGTCGGTGCGGAACCGGTCGAGGTCGTCCACGCCCGCCTCGCGGGCGAGCGCGTCGAGCCGGGCCGCCGCGAAACCCTTCTCCTTGGCGCCCTCGGCATAGGCGGCGCGGTGGAACTCCCAGAAGCGGCCCTGCTGTCCGGCTGCCCAGGCGGCGCGCGCGGCGGCCTCGGACTCTGCGCCGAAGATCGGGAAGTTGCGCCACTCGATGCGCAGGGTGCCCGCGTCGACGTACTTCTTCACGAGGCCGGGTTCGGTGTCGCGGGCGAACTTGCCGCAGTAGCCGCACTTGAAGTCGGCGTACTCGACGAGGACCACGGGCGCGTCGGCCCTGCCCTGCGCGAGGCGGTCGTCGGCGTCGCGCCGGGCGAGCTTCGCGAGCCGCGCCGTGGCCTCGTCGGGCTGCTGTCCCGCGGCGGCCTCCTGCCGGGAGGCGTCGGTACGGGGTTCGGGGCGGGTCGCGGTGTACGAGACCGTGCCGAGCAGGGCCGCGGCGACCGCGACGGCGGCGACGAGGGCGAGGGGGCGGGCCTTGGAGGAGGCGGGGCTGTTCGGGGTTTTCGGCATGCCGAAGTCGTCCTTGCGTGAAGGGGGGTGGGAAGCGGACACGGGGCGGAGCCGTGGCTGCTACACGCGCAGGACGGAGAGTTCGACCGGTGACGGCGGGTCGTGCGGGGGCGGGCCCCGGCCCGCGGGGACGGTGGGCGCGATGCCTTCGAGGACGGCCGTCGCACCGCATCCGTGGTCGTACGCGAGCGGGGCGAGCAGTTCGTGTGCGGACGTGCCGCGCGAGGGCACACCCTGACGGCTGTCGGGAGCGTGCTGTTGTTCGGGGGCGCAGCCCGGACTGCTGGGCACGGCCCGCTCGACCGCCGCCGGGACCGGCGCGTACGCCGTCGCCTCGCTGCCGGTGCCCTGCGCGCAGCCCAGCAAGGCGACCAGGAGGGTCACCAGGAGCGCGGGGGCAGCGAGGCGGGGCACGCGCCAATTCTGCCTCATGGGCACCGGTCCGCCGTCATCGACGCCCAACGCCCGCGCGGGCGCGGCGTTCCGGACCGTGCGCGGGCGTTAACGTCCCGTTGACCGGTCGGTCAGCTCCGCATGGTCTGCTTCCGGACAGGCCTCGGCAGATCTTCGGGAGGAGCCGTCCATGGACCGGGTCATTCTGCGCACCGTCGACGAGTTGATGGCCGCGCTGCGCGCCTGCCGGGGCGCGTGGGACACCCCCGACCGCAGCGGCGACCCCGTCGATCTGCACGACCACGCCCTGCAGACCGCGGCGCTGCTGCGCCGCTCCCACCCCAGCGACAAGGAGTTGCAGGTGGCGGGTCTGGTGCACGACCTGGGGCATCTGCTGCGCCCGGGTGACGACGCGGGTCACGCCGAGACGGCGGCGGCCGCGGTGCGCGGGCTGCTCGGCGCCCGGGTCGCGCACCTGATACGTCTCCATGTCCCGGCCAAGCGCTATCTGGCCGCGGTCGAGCCGTCCCGCGCCCTGTCGGCCCAGAGCGCGCTGACGCTGGAGGCGCAGGGCGGCCCGATGACGGCGGCCGAGGTGGCGGCGTTCGAGGCGGACCCGCACGGGGCGGACGCGGTGGACTTGCGCCAGGCGGACGACGCGGGCAAGGTGATCGGTCTGGACGCGGGCGTGATGGACGACTGGCAGCCGCTGCTGACCCTGGTGGCGGCGCAGCACCGGCGGGAGCCCGCACCCCTGCGCACCCGCTGAGGAGTGCGCCGCGGAAGGGGGACGTCCCACAGAAACCCCACCAACTCCCCACGCTCATCGCACGTCTGACAGATCGTCACGGCCATATCGACCGTGAGATCGTACGCGCATGACGTCGCAGCGTTCCCTGGCAGGCCGGGCCGCCGTCGTGACCGGCGCCTCGCGCGGCATCGGCCGGGCGGTCGCCGAAGAACTCGCCCGCGCGGGCGCCCTGTTGTGCGTCACCGCGCGGGATGCCGCAGGTGTCGAGGACACGGTCGCCGCACTGCGTGCGCAGGGCGCGGACGCCGTCGGCGCGGCGGGCACGGTCGCCGACCCCGCGCATCTGTGGGAGGTGACGGAGCGGACCGTGGCGGCGTTCGGCCGCGTCGACATCGTGGTGAACAACGCGGCGACGAACCAGCCCTACGGTCCGCTCATGGACGCCGACCCGGACGCGTGGCGCACCGCCTTCGCCGTCAACGTCGAGGC
Source organism: Streptomyces sp. NPDC001904 (assembly GCF_040297005.1). Taxonomy (NCBI): domain Bacteria; kingdom Bacillati; phylum Actinomycetota; class Actinomycetes; order Kitasatosporales; family Streptomycetaceae; genus Streptomyces; species Streptomyces sp. NPDC001904. The sequence goes on from NZ_JBEOYI010000005.1 coordinate 189,075, forward strand.
ACCGCTGCGGCTGGTGCAGTGCGCGTGGCGGGCCTGGATGAGCGAGCACGGCGGCGCCGTGGTCAACGTGTGCACCGAGGGCGCCACGCACGTCGGCCCGAACGTGGGCGCCTACAACACGAGCAAGGCGGCGCTGCGCCATCTGACCGCGCAGCTGGCGGGCGAGCTGGGGCCGTCGGTGCGCGTCAACTCCGTCTCCCCCGGCCTGGTCCGCACCGAGCTGGCCCGGTTCGTGTGGGAGGGGGCCGAGGAGTCGATCGCGGCGGGCCTGCCCGCGGGCCGGATCGGCGAACCGGCCGATGTGGCCCGTGCCGTGCGCTGGCTCGTCTCCGACGAGGCGGACTGGATCACCGGCGCCGATCTGCTGGTGGACGGCGGCACGCGCGTCCGGGCCGCTTCAGTGGCCGGGGACGCGCATGCCGTGCAGCGGCAGCTGCGTCACCACTTCCCGGGGGCGTAGTCCTTCAGGAAGACGCCGTACACGTCGTCGCCGGCCTCGCCGCGCACCACCGGGTCGTAGACGCGGGCGGCGCCGTCGACCAGGTCGAGCGGGGCGTGGAAGCCCTCCTCGGCGAGGCGCAGCTTGTCGTAGTGCGGGCGCTCGTCGGTGATCCACCCGGTGTCGACCGAGGTCATGAGGATGCCGTCGGACTGGAACATCTCCTGGGCGCTGGTGCGGGTCACCATGTTCATCGCGGCCTTCGCCGCGTTGGTGTTCGGGTGGCCCGCGCCCTTGTAGCCGCGGCCGAAGACGCCTTCCATCGCCGAGACGTTGACGACGTAGGAGCGGCCGCTCCTGGCGTTCTTCGCGGCCTCGGCCATGGAGGCGCGCAGCTTGCTGATGAGGATGAACGGCGCGGTGTAGTTGCACAGCTGGGTCTCGAGGAGCTCCACGGGGGAGATCTGCTCGATGCTCTGCACCCAGGTGTTGCTCTCGACGACGTCGGGCACCAGGCCGCCCGCGTCGATGGCGGTGCCGTCGAGGTGCCGCTCCACGCTGGCGTTGCCCGCGACGAGCGCCAGGTCGGCGACCTTCTGCGCGTCCATGCCGCCGGTGCCGATGGGCAGCGCGGCGATGCCGTCGACGGCGCCCGAGTTGAATGCGCCGATGACGGAGTACGGGGGCAGCTCGCCGGCGGGCAGCGGTGCGCTCTCGCCGTCGACGAGGGCGGCGTACGCGGACGGGAGCCGGCGCACGGTCTGCGTCGCGTTGTTGATCAGGATGTCGAGCGGGCCCGCCTCGGCGACCCGGTCGGCCAGCGAGACGGCCTGCGCCGGGTCGCGCAGGTCGATGCCGACGACCTCCAGGCGGTGGATCCAGTCGCCCGAGTCCTCCATCGCCGTGAAGCGGCGGATGGCGTCCTTCGGGAAGCGGGTCGTGATGGTGGTGTGCGCGCCGTCGCGCAGCAGCCGCAGCGCGATGTACATGCCGATCTTGGCGCGGCCGCCGGTGAGCAGCGCGCGCTTGCCGGACAGGTCGGCGCGGACGTCGCGCTTGTCGCGGTTCAGCCGGGCGCAGTCGGCGCAGAGCTGGTGGTAGAAGTAGTCGACTTCCACGTACCGGGTCTTGCAGGTGTAGCAGGAGCGCGGGCGCTGGAGTATCCCCGCGATCCTGCCCGCCTCGGTGACGGACGACGGGAGGATGCCCTCGGTCTCGTCGTCGATGCGCTGCGCGGACCCGGTCGCGGTCGCCTCGGTGACGGCCTTGTCGTGGGCGGTCTTGGCGGCACGCCGGTCCTGCCGGCGGCGCTGCTTCACGGTCCGGTAGATGCCGGCGGTGGCGCGCCGGACCGTGATCGCGTCGGGGTGGTCGACGTCGATCTTGTCGAGTTCCGCCAGGACCGAGAGGCAGACGGCGAGACGCTCGGGGTCGATGCCGGGACCGTACGCGATCTCGTCCTCGGCCCCCGGGGCCTCATGGTTCTCTGTCACCGTCATCGCCGCTGCTTCCTGTCCGCGCGTGGCGCGCGAACCGCGCACGCTGCTGAACGGCGAATTTTACGTAGCGGTGGCAGGTGTCTCCAAACCCGCGCCCGGAACAGGTGCGCAGGCCGCTGTCAGCGCCGCGACCTCGGCCGTGATCGCACGGGCCAGCCGGTCGAGGTCCGGCACGGCCTCGGCGTCGGCGACGAGGCCGTAGTGCACGCTCCCCCGGTACGTCGAGACGGCGACGGCGAGGGACTGGCCCTGGGCGAGCGGGGCCAGTGGGAAGACCTCGGTGAGCGGGCAGCCACCGAGGGTCAGGCCGAGGCTGGGCAGCGGGACGCTGGTGACCATGAGGTCGAACAGCAGGCGGGCGTTCCGGCCGACGAGCGCGCCGCCGAGGCGGTGGCCGAGCGGCGGCACGTGGTCGGCGAGCAGGGCCACGGCTCCGGCGCCGCGGTGCGGGCCCCGGTCCTTGTGCCGGTCCATCGCGGCGCGCACCGCCCGCAGCCGCTCCACGGGGTCGTGCTCGGCGACCGGCAGTCGCACCAGATAGCCGGAGAGCCGGTTGCCCTGCGGGTGGGCGGTGCGCGGGCGGCGGCGCGAGACGGGGATCAGGGCGCGCGGCTCGACGCCTTCGCTGCCGTCGCCGCGCTCGTCGAGCCAGCGCCGGACGGCTCCGGCGACGACCGCGATCAGGACGTCGTTGACGGTGCCGCCCGCGGTCTTGCGGATCCGGTGGATGTCGTCGAGGTCGAGGACGACGCCCGCGATGCCGCGGGTGCCGGTGGGCTCGGCGGCCAGCGCGGGCGAGGTCCGCACGCCCCAGGTGGCCCGCGCCACGGAGGCGCCGATCGAGACGGCCTGCGCGGTGGCGCCGGTCACGGCGCGGACATGGGCCGGATAGCGGCGCGGGTCGAGATCGCCGAGCGTGATGTCGCGCATGCCGGGGAACGGCAGGCGCAGGCCGCGGCGCGGCCCGGGCTCGGGCTTCGGGGTGCGCGCGACGGGCAGGTCGACGGGGTCGAGGACGGCGGCGGCGAGCGTGAGGGCGCGCAGTCCGTCGGCCAGGGCGTGGTGGAACTTGAACAGCACGGCGAAGGAGCGGCCGTCCGCCGCCGGCAGGACGTGCGCCTCCCAGGGCGGCCTGCGGCGGTCCAGCGGACGCTCCATGAGGGCGCCCGCGGCGGCGTGGAAGTCGGTGACCGGCCCGGTGATCCGCACATGGTCGAGCGGGTCGAAGTCGGCGACGGGCACCCGGGCCGCGCCGCCCACCGGGACGAGCACCCCGGCGATCCGCATCCGCAGGCCGGGCACGGCGGGCGCGCGGGCGGCGAGCAACTCCCGGGCGTGCTCGGCGGCGCCCGGCGCGTCGGCCTCGAACACCCCCAGTGCGCCCAGGTGCATGGGGTGCTCGGGGGTTTCGATGTTCCAGAAGGCAAGGTCGAGAGGGGCGAGCAGGTCCGGGCTCTTCGCAGTCATGGAGTGCTCTCGCGTCGACGACGGGGGAACGGGGAACGAGGAGACGCAGTCAACAACCCACAGTCGATTACGGTCAAGTACGATCTAGGCACGCACAGTTAACAACAGATTAAGACCCGCCACGCGCGTGTACCGCTGCGCATGGCGGGTCTCGTGTGACGGCTGTGCCGTGGTCGCGTTCGTCCGCGTCGTGTCTAGTGCGTCACTTCACCACGGGGGGCGCCTCGTCGGCGCCGGTCCCCCACGACGACGGGCGCGGGCCGACGGTGAACGACAGCTCGCTCGTGCCGCGCAGGTCCGCGGTGGTCAGGTACGTCTTGCCGTACGCGGTTCCGCCGACCCGCGCCGACTGGACGTAGCGGTCGGTGTCCGAGGTGCCCGGCGCCCGGACGGTCAGCCTGCCCTTGGGGTAGTAGCGCCGGTCGAGGGTGAGGTCGACCCGCTCGAAGACGGGCGTCGACAGGCCCCAGACGTCCGTGCCCGGCTGCACCGGGAAGATCCCGATGGAGGACAGCACGTTCCACGCGGACATGGTGCCGAGGTCGTCGTTGCCGGTCATGCCGGTCGGCTCGTCGGTGAACAGGGTGAGGGCCCCGTGCACGACGTCGGTCGTCTTCCAGGGCTGCCCGGTCGACAGGTACGTGTACGGCGCGATCAGGTCGGGCTCGTTCTGCGGGTTGTACTTGTCGGCGTTGTAGTAGTCGTACGGTCCGTTGACCCACACCTCGCGGGCGGTCTTCGCCGGGTCGGCGAGGAGCTGGTCGTAGGCGAAGAACGAGTCGAGGCGCTGGTTCGCCGCGTCCGTCCCGCCGATCAGGCCGACCATGCCGGGCAGGTCCTGAGGGACGAGCCACTGGTACTGCCAGCTCGTGCCCTCGTGGAAGCCCTCGCTCTGGGCCGGGTCGGCCGGTCCGGTGAAGTCGCCGGCCGCGTCGCGGGCCCGGAAGAACCCGGTCGAGCCGTCGAAGATCTTGCGGTAGTTCTGGGCCCGCTCGGCGTACCGCCGCGCGTCGTCCTCGTGGCCGAGCTTCCTGGCCATGCGGCCCAGCATCGCGTCGGCGAGGGCGTACTCCAGGGTGGCCGAGGCCCCGTGGTCGTAGTCGGAGTCGCCGGGCTTCACGTGCGCGCGGTCCTTGATGTACGGGGCGAACCCGTCGGCGAGGTACTCCTTGTTCGCCTCGCGGCCGACCGGCGCGGAGTCGGCCGGAGGCACCCCGTCGGCGTTCTTCTTCAGCGCGCGGTACGCGTCCTCCTCGTGGCCCTTGAGCAGGCCCTGGTCATAGGCGTTGGTGAGGAAGGGGGTGACCGGGTCGCCGGTCATGATGTTCGTCTCGACGGTGCCGTAGCCCCACTTGGGCAGCCAGCCGCTGTCCTTGTCGATCTGGATGACGGACAGCGCCATGTCCCGCGACTCGCGCGGCGCGAGCAGCGACAGGAGCTGGGCCTGGGTGCGGTAGGTGTCCCACAGGGACCAGTTCTGGTAGTAGGTGAAGCCCTTGGCGCGGTGGATCTTCTGGTCCCAGCCGGTGTAGCGGCCGTCCACGTCGCCGCCGATGTTCGGGGCGAGGAAGGACCGGTAGAGGGACGAGTAGAAGGTACGGCGCCTGGTGTCGGTGCCGCCCTGGGCGCGGACGTCGTCGAGCCGGTCCTCCCAGGCCGCCTGCGCGGCGCCGCGCACCTTGTCGAAGGAACGGCCGCCCTCCGCACGGAGGTTGAGTGCCGCGCCCTGCGCGTCGACGTAGGAGATCGCGGTGGTCGCCTCGACGGTGCGGTCCTTGCCGGTGTCGAAGCGGACGTAGGCGCCGGTGCGGTCGGCGTCCGCCTCCGTGGCCTTGGAGCCCGCCGTGACGGTGTCGCCCTTCCAGGTGCCGGACGCCGTGAACGGCCGGTCGAAGCGGGTGATGGTGTACACGGTGTACTGCTTGGTGTCCTGGCAGAAGCCGCTGCCGGTGATGGCGGTGCGCACCGTGCGGTTGTCGAGGATCTCGACCTTGGTGTGCGCCGTCCTGTGCAGCGACTGCCCGGCGTTGATGAGGACGTTGGCCTTGTCGGTGTCCGGGAAGGTGTAGCGCTGCACGCCGGTGCGCTTCGTGGCGCTCAGCTCGGCCTCGATGCCGGTCTTCAGGCCCACCTTGTAGTAGCCGGGCGACGCCTTCTCGTCGTCGTGGCTGAACTCGGCGGCGTACGTGGCGTAGTCGGTCGACGTGATGTCGCCGGTCGTGGGCAGGACGGGCAGGTCGCCGCCGAGGCCGCAGCCGACGCCCGACAGGTGCACGGTGGAGAAGCCGCGGATGTGGTTCTCCGAATAGTCGTACCCGGTGTTGTGCCCGGTGTCCGGTGAGAACTGCACCATGCCGAACGGCACGGCGGCCCCCGGGTAGGTGTTGCCCTCGTTCTCGGTTCCGATGAACGGGTTGACCAGATCGGTCAGTCGGCCGGTGTCCGCGGTCGCGGCCTGCGCCGCGGGGGCCGCCAGGCCGGTGCCCAGGAGCACGGCCGCGCCGAGCGCCCCCAGGGCGCGGCGGGCCCTCGGTCCCGTCGTGCGCGTTCTCGTCGTACGGCTTCTCATACTGGGCCTCTCGACAACGTTGTCAGCAAGCGCGGTCATTCTTCGTCGGTGTCGGTGGCCCGTCAAGACGGCAGGCGCCACAGATGGTCCTCCGTCCCGTTGTCGGCGAACTGCACCACTTGTGCACTGTTGTTGGTGGACATCCCGTCGACGCCGAGGACCTTTCCGCTGTGCTCGTTGCGCAGCAGGAACCAGCCGTCACCCTTCTCGACGCGGGTCCACAGCAGGTCGGGGCGGCCGTTGCCGGAATCCTCGAACTGGACGACCCGCGCGCTGTCGGCGGTCGAGCTCCCCTCCACAGCGAGGTACTTCCCGCTCTGACCGTTGCGGATCCGCAGTCGGCCGTTCCCCGCGTCGAGCAGTTGCCAGGCGTGGTCCCCGGTGCCGGAGTTGTCGAACTGGACCACGCGGGCACCGTCGGCGGTGGACATGGAGTCGACGGCGAGGACCTTGCCGCTGTGCTTGTTCTGGATGCGGCGGTACGGCGGTTCGGGGGTCCACGGGTGGCCGTCCGGGGCCGCCGTCGGGAAGGACGTGATCCGCAGCCGGGCCGCGCCCATCGGCACGAGCGTCACGGTCTCGACGGCCGCGCGGCTGCGCGCGGGGCTGGGCTGGAGCGGCCCGACCACGTGCTCGTCGTCCGCGATCCACTCAGGCAGGCTCCGCGCCCGGGCCGCCAGGGTGAGCGGGGTGCCGTCCAGGGTGAACGGGTTGGCGGGGAGCGGGCCGGAGCGACGCCGCAGCGTGGGCGAACCACCGGGCACAAGGCCGTAGTTCCAGGTGGAGGCGGCGTGGACGTCGTACTCGGGGAAGGTGTCGGTGCCGCCGGTGCGGACGTACTTCTCGGCGATCTTCAGCGAGTAGGTGAGCGGCCCGTGGTCGACGCTGACACTGTCGTGGTTGCCGCTCCAGGTGCGCAGGGTGGTGCGCTGGGGCAGCCGCAGGGTGACGCGGTCGCCGTTCTTCCAGGTGCGGCGGATCTCGGCGAACGAGGGACCCGAACCGGCCGGTACCGTGCGCCCGTTGACGGCGAGACGCGGCTTCTCGCACCAGCCGGGGACGCGCAGCCGGAGGGGGAACGCGACGGGCTCGTCCACGCTCAGGGTCAGGGTGACGGTCTCGTCGAACGGGTAGTCGGTCTCCTCCCGTACGGTCACGGTGGCGTCCCCGATCCGGGTCTTCACCTCGCTCGGGGCGTACAGCGCGGCGGCGAGTCCGCCGTCCGGCGTCGCGAGCCACAGCTCCTCGGTGAAGTAGGGCCAGCCCATGCCGTAGTTGTGCGGGCAGCACCGGTACTGGTCGACGCCCGGCAGGTACGCCTGCATGGCGAAGCCGTTCTGGAACTGCCCGTCCGTCTTGCGGGAGTTGTCGAGGTCGACGCTGTTGGCACTGGTGACGTAGTGGATGGCCTTGCCCTGCGGGTCGAGGGACGCGGGCAGCATGTTGAAGGCCAGGTCCTCGCAGCGGTCGGCCCACACCGGGTCGCCGGTGATGCGGGTGAGCAGCTCGTGGCTGGCCATGAACTCGACGATGCCGCAGGTCTCGAAGCCCTGCCGCGGGTCGCCGAAGCCGGGCCTGACGTTCTCGTCGCCGGCGATGCCGCCGCCCGGGAACTGGCCGTAGTCGTGCAGGACCTGCTCGTACGTACGGTAGGTGGCCCGCACCAGGGCGTCGGTGTCACCGGTGGCCCATTGGGCGTACTGGGCGGGCTCCCTGAAGCCCTGGGCGATGTTCACGTTGTGCGGGGTGGGCAGGTCGCCGGTCCAGTCGGCGCCGTAGCGGTGCATCTTGTCGACCAGGCTGTTGAGGAACGCGTCGCCCGTGCGCTCGTACAGCCAGCGCGCGGTGTCGATGCCGTCGCCCCAGCGCACGGAGACCCAGCTGGAGTCGAAGGCGCCCTTGCCCTGCGCCTCCATGAACGTCAGGAAGCGGGTCAGGAACGGCACGATGCGTTCGTCGTGCGTGTACTCCTGGTAGGTGCGCAGCGCCATCAGCAGCGGCAGGAACGGCCAGAAGTCGGGGCCGCCGTTCAGGGAGGTGCGCAGGGCACGCGGGCCGAAGAAGCCGTCCGCCTCCTGGGTGGCGAGGATCGCGTCGATCCAGCGCTTGCAGGTGGCGAGCGCGCCGGCGTCCCGGGTGGCGATCGCGAGCGGGACGAATCCCCTGAGCCAGTAAGGGAGTTCTTCCCATCCGCCCAGTTCTGGGTGGACCCAGCCGCAGGTGTCCATGACGAGGAAGTGGGACGCCTCGGCGTAGCGGCCGCACAGTCCGGCGAGCTGGATCCTCAGCTGTTCGGCGAGCCAGCCCTTCGCGGTGATGCTGCCGACGGGGAGACGGGTGAGGGCGTCGGCGGCCGGGGCGGCCGCGGCAGCCCGCGCGGTGACGGCCGGCAGACCGCCGAACGCGGTGGCCGCGGAGACCACCGTCGCGGCCTGCAGCACGCCGCGTCGTGTCACTGTCATGAGTGTGCTCCCACGAGAGAGAAGGGGCGGGCCCGGCGATGCGGGCCCGCCCCGGGGGCGTACGGAATCAGGCGCAGTTCTGCACGGTCGCCTGCGAGGCGTCCTTGATCAGCTGCTGCTGGGCGTCGTGCAGGCGCTTCACGTCCGGCTTGACGACCCTGCGGTCGTAGGTGAGCAGGCCGTTCAGCTCGCCCTCCACGTCGGAGATCTGCGTGTAGACGGCGCCGTTGGAGCCCTGGCAGGCCAGCTTGTGGACCTCACCGAGCTTTTCGAGGTAGTCGTCCGTGTACGTCGCCGGGTCCACGTCGACGTAACTCTGCTGCACCGCCCAGGCATGGCCGGGCACGGCGAGGCCGAGGCCGCCGTACTCGCCGCTGACCAGGGCTCTCTTGCCGTCGGGGTGCGGCGGCAGGGCGGGGCTCGGGTAGCCGTGCTCGTCGATGATGTCGCCGGTGCCGCCGTCCCGGCCCAGGTTGATGCCGGACATGGAGTTGATCAGGCGGGTCGGGTCCCAGGACTTCGCCTGGTCGGCGAGGCGGGCCTCGTCGTACTGTCCCCAGCCCTCGTTGAGGGTGACCCACATGATGACCGACGGGTGGTTGTAGTGCTGGTCGATCATGACCTTCATCTCGCGCTCGAACTCGGCGCGGGCGGCCGTCGACGGGTTCGTGCCCGCCTCCATCGCCGGCATGTCCTGCCAGACGAGCAGGCCCAGCTTGTCGGCCCAGTAGAACCAGCGGTCGGGTTCGACCTTGATGTGCTTGCGGACGGAGTTGAAGCCCATCTGCTTGTGCATCTTCAGGTCGTACGCGAGGGCCTCGTCACTGGGTGCGGTGTACAGGCCGTCGGGCCAGAATCCCTGGTCGAGGGTGGCCATCATGAAGGTGGGCTTGCCGTTGAGAACGGTGCGCGGGGTGCCGTTCACGTTCTCGACCTTCACCGAGCGCATCCCGAAGTAGCTGCCGACCCGGTCGCCGCCGACGCTCACCTCGAGGTCGTAGAGGTAGGGGTCGTCGGGGGTCCACAGGCGCGGGTTCTTGATCTTGAGGGTGAGCGTTCCGCCGGAGGTTCCGGTGGCGGTGGCGACCTTGCGCTTGCCCGCGTACGCGGTGGCGGTCACCGGGAGACCGTCACGAACGCCCGTCGTCCCGACGGCCAGTTCGCTCTTCTCGACGCTCGGCGTGAGCTTGAGGTCGCTGACGTGGTCGGCGGCGACCGGCTCCATCCACACCGTCTGCCAGATACCCGACGACGGGGTGTACCAGATGCCGCTGGGGTCGGTGCGCTGCTTGCCCATCGGCGGGTTCTCGCCGTCCTTGGCGTCCGTCGGGTCGTAGACGCCGACGATCAGCTCCTGGGTGCGGCCCGGCTTCAGCGCGTCGGTGATGTCGGCGCTGAACTTGTCGTAGCCGCCCTTGTGGTCGGCGACCTTCTTGCCGTTGACGTAGACCTCGGACTGCCAGTCGACGGCGCCGAAGTTCAGCTGGAGGTGTTTGCCGCTCCCGATCTTCCAGCCGGCCGGGACCGTGAAGGTGCGCCGGTAGAACATGCGGTCCTCGTGGCGCTCGACGCCGGAGAGCTGGGACTCCACGGGGTAGGGCACGAGGATCTTCTCGCCGAGCTTCTTGCCGACGGGGACCGGGTCGCCCTTCGCGGCGCCCGCGAACTCCCAGGTGCCGTTGAGGTTCTGCCAGTCGTCGCGGGTGAGCTGGGGGCGCGGGTACTCGCGGTGGGCGTTGCCCGCCGTGACGTCGTCGCCCCACTTGGTGCTCAGCTCGTACGTGGAGTGGTTCGGGCCGCTCGACCAGAAGGTCCCGATGGCGGTGCCGTCGCTCCCGGTCAGACCGCCCTTGCCGTCGTAGGTGACGTCGGCGAGACCGTCGGCGTCGCCCTGCTTGTTGCCGACGACCGGTTCCTTCAGGCCCACGACGAGGGCCCTCGGGTCGTTCGGGTCGGCCTTGACCCTGCTCAGCGGCCACTTCGCGCCGCCGACGACGGCCGACAGGTGGTCGCCGACGTCGCCCGGCACCTTGCCGAGCTTCTGCGCGAAGTCCAGCTTGAGGGTGCGGCCGTCGCCCAGGACGGTGGTGCCGATGGCGCCGTCGTACTTCCAGTCGTCGGGCAGCCGGAACGCGGAGGACGGGATCGCCTCCTTGGCCTCGCCCGGCTCGGTCCAGCGCAGGTGCAGGTTCGAGCCGCCGAAGTGCTCGAAGTACTCCACCTTGATGTCGACCGCCTTGTCGGCGGTCAGCTCGACGGGCGCGGAGGTCTGCTCCTTGTCCCAGTCGTCGACCCAGTGGTCGACGACGAGCTTGCCGTCGACCCAGAGCCGGAATCCGTTGTCCCCGATGAGGGAAAACGTTGTCATGCCGGACTTCTCCGGGACGAGCTTTCCGGTCCAGCGGACGTTCGCGTCGTCGGCGCTGCCGGTGGCGGCCTGGAGACGGGAATCCAGACTGCCGAAATCGATCTGCGGGTCGAAACCGGTGGCCTTCAGCGTGTCGAAGTCGAAGGCGCCGGGGGCGGATTGGGTGTAGTACTCCCCCTTGAGCCCGTGCGGGACCACGGGTTCGTCGGCGGTGGTCTGCGCGGCCTTCGCCGTGCCGGCCGTGGCGTGCGGTGCCACGGAGAGCGCGGTGAGTCCAAGTGCCGCGGTGATCAGCAGGGCCAGCGGTCGGCCCCGGTGTCTGAAGCTACTGGTGCGCACGGATCCTCCTGGTATGGAACGCGGGTGACGCGTCGAGGAAGGGTGGCGGCTCGCCGCTCTAGTCGGTACAACTCGTTTGTACATCGTTGGAAAGAACGGCAGTTGGCATGACAGCACGCGTCCCCGCGTGCTGTCCAGGGTCATGACAAGCGCGTCCGAAGAGCGGGCGCGGTGAGCCGAAGGAGATTCCGTGCGGGTGAGCCTGAAGGATGTCGCGGAACGCGCGGGCGTCTCGATCAAGACCGTTTCGAACGTCGTGAACAACTATCAGCACGTCACGCCCGCCATGCGGGCCCGGGTGCAGGAGGCCATCGACGAGCTGGGCTACCGGCCGAACCTGACCGCCCGCAACCTGCGCAAAGGCCGTACGGGGATCATCGCGCTCGCCCTGCCCGAGCTGGGCAACCCGTACTTCGCCGAGCTGGCCGGCGCGGTGATCGACGCCGCCGCCGAGCACGACGTGACCGTGCTGCTCGACCACACCCGGGGCGAGCGCCAGCAGGAGCTGCTGGTCAGCCAGGGCTTCCGGGCCCGGGTGATCGACGGTCTGATCCTCAGCCCGCTGGAGCTGGAGGCGGACGACCTGCGCGGCCGGGACGGGGACGAGGTGCCGATGGTGCTGCTCGGCGAGCGCGAGTACGGCCTGCCGTACGACCACATCGCCATCGACAACGTCGCCGCGGCCCGCACCGCGGTGCGCCATCTCATCGGCCGGGGCCGCACCCGGATCGCCTACCTGGGCGAACGCACCGACTCGGCGAACCAGCCGGCCCGGCTGCGACTGGCGGGCTGGCGCGAGGAGTTGACGGGCGCGGGGCTGCCCGCCCCGGAGACGCTGGTGGGCGCGACCGGTGGCTGGGACCGCGGGGACGGGGCCGAGGCGATGGCCCGGATGCTGGACTCCGGGGTCCGGCCCGACGCGGTGTTCGCGTACAACGACCTGGTGGCGATCGGGGCGATGCGGGTGCTGCACGAGCGGGGCCTGCGGGTTCCGTGGGACGTGGCGGTGGTCGGGTTCGACGACATCGCGGAGGGCCGGTTCGGGGCGGTCACGCTGACCACGATCTCGCCCGACAAGCTGGCCATCGCCCGGCTCGCGGTGCAGTCGCTCCTGGACCGCCTGGAGCGCCCCGCCGAGCAGGTCGGACGCGAACTGACCGCGGAGTTCCGGCTGGTGGAACGGGAGAGCACCCTGGGGCGGCGCTGACACCGGATCGTCACCCGCGCCGGAACCCGTCGTTGCGCGAACCCTTTACAGGGTCCTTCCAACGATGTAAAAACCTCCCCTGTACCGCCGATCCATCTCTCGATCCGACCGGTCGAACACTCAGCCATCGCACCAGCCGACCCACCCCGTTGCCGCGTATCCGCGCCGGGCCGTGCCGTTTTGGGGACCTGAACATGACGCAGACCGTGCTCCACCGTCGCCGTACCTCCGCCCGGGCCCTGTTCGCCGCCGGCCTCGTCGCGAGCCTCGCGCTCGCCACCGGCTGCGCCAAGTCGGAGGACGACAACTCCAGCTCCGACAAGGCCAGCTCCAGCGCCAAGGGGGACGCCGGGCAGGAGGTCGCCTCGTCCGGCACCGGCAAGACCTGTGACGTCGCCGCGTTCGGCGGCAAGAAGCTCGACCTCAAGGGCGCCACCGTGGGCTTCTCCCAGTCCGAGAAGGAGGCCAACCCGTTCCGTATCGCGGAGACGGCGTCCATCAAGGCGGAGGCGAGCAAGCGCGGCATCAAGCTGCTCACGGCGAACGCCCAGTCGCAGTTCTCCAAGCAGATCAGCGACGTCCAGGACCTCATCGCCAAGGGCGCGGACCTGCTGGTCATCGCCCCGCTGAACTCCGACGGCTGGGAGCCCGTGCTGCGCGCGGCGGGCGCCAAGCACATACCGATCATCACCGTCGACCGCAAGATCAACGCGACGGCCTGCAAGGACTACGTGTCCTTCATCGGCTCGGACTTCGTCGAGCAGGGCAAGCGGGCGGCCGACCAGATGATCGAGGCGACCGGCGGCAAGGGCACCATCGCGATCCTGCTCGGCGCCGCGGGCAACAACGTCACCACCGAGCGCACCAAGGGCTTCGAGGACCAGATCAAGGCGAAGGCACCGGGCCTGAAGGTCGTCTTCAAGCAGACCGGCGAGTTCGCCCGTGAGAAGGGCCAGGCGGTCACCGAGCAGCTCATCCAGTCCAAGCCGGACATCACCGGGATCTACGCCGAGAACGACGAGATGGGTCTCGGTGCCGTCAACGCCCTCAAGGGCGCGGGCAAGAAGGCCGGCGCCGTGAAGATCGTGACGGTGGACGGCACGCGGAACGCGGTGCAGGGCATCGTCGACGGCTGGATCTCCGGCGTCATCGAGTCCAACCCGCGCTTCGGTCCCCTCGCCTTCCAGACGCTGGACTCGTTCACCAAGGGCGACAAGGTCGGCCAGGACATCGTCATCAAGGACAGCGCCTACACGAAGGACAACGCCAAGACGGACCTCGACAAGGCGTTCTGACATGCTGTCAGTGAAGAATCTCAGCAAGACGTTCCCCGGCGTGCGCGCCCTCGACGGTGTCGACTTCACCGCGCGCGCCGGGGAGGTGCACGCGCTCATCGGGGAGAACGGGGCGGGCAAGTCCACGCTCATCAAGGTGCTCACCGGCGTGTACCGGCCGGACCCGGACGCCGGGGAACTCGCCTACGACGGTGCGCCGGTCAGCTTCGCCACGCCGCTCGACGCCCAGCACGCGGGCATCTCCACGATCTACCAGGAGGTCAATCTCGTCCCCCTGATGAGCGTGGCGCGCAATCTCTTCCTCGGCCGTGAGCCGCGCGGCCGGCTCGGCCTGATCGACTTCCGGCGGATGCACCGGGAGGCGGACGCGGCGCTGCGCGAGCTGGGCGTGCGGGTGGACGTGCAGCGTCCGCTGCGCGAACTCGGCGTCGGCGCACAGCAGATGGTCGCCCTGGCGCGTGCGGTCTCGGTCGACGCGAAGGTCGTCATCATGGACGAGCCGACGTCGTCGCTGGAGCCGCGCGAGGTGCAGACCCTGTTCGGGGTGATCCGGATGCTGCGCGAGCGGGGCATCGCGGTCGTCTACGTCAGCCACCGGCTCGACGAGCTGTACGAGGTGTGCGACACGGTCACCGTGCTGCGCGACGGCAAGGTCGTGCACACGGGGAACCTCGCCGACCTGGACCGGCTCGCCCTGGTGTCGCTGATGCTCGGCCGCGCCATCGGCGACGTGCAGGACGAGGGACTGACCAAGTTCTCCGGCGAGCACGACGCGGCGGCCGAACCGGTGCTGCGGGCCGAGGAGCTGACGGCCCGCCACCAGTTGCACGGAGTGTCGATCGAGGTGCGGCCCGGGGAGGTCGTCGGGCTCGGCGGGCTGCTCGGTTCGGGGCGCAGCGAGACCGCGAAGGCGATCGCCGGCGCGTTGCCGACGGACAGCGGCCGGGTCGTCGTGGCCGGCGCCCGGGTCCGTACGGGGTCCACCCCGGCGGCGATCCGGGCGGGCATCAGCCTGCTGCCCGAGGACCGCAAGGCCGAGGGGATCGTGCCGGGGCTCTCGGTGCGGGAGAACATCGCACTCGCCGCACTGCCGGGCCTGTCCCGGTTCGGCCTGGTCGACGAGGGACGGATCGACAAGATCGTCGACACGTTCGTGAAGCGGCTCCACATCAAGGCGTCGGGCCCGCACCAGAAGGTCGGCGAGCTGTCGGGCGGCAACCAGCAGAAGGTGCTGCTCGCCCGCTGGCTGGCGATGAACCCGAAGGTGCTGCTGCTCGACGAGCCGACGCGCGGCATCGACGTCGGTGCCAAGGCCGAGGTGCAGAAGCTCATCGACGAGCTGGCGGACGACGGTCTCGGTGTGCTGCTGATCTCCTCCGACATGGAGGAGCTGATCGAGGGCTCGGACCGGGTCGTCGTCCTGAAGGACGGCGCGGTGGTCGCCGAGCTCACCGGAGACGCGGTCACGGAGGATCGTCTGATGCGCGCGATCGCCGCAACTCCCTCCGAAGGGAAGCACGTTGAGTGAACTGACCCTGGGCAGGGCCGGTGTCGACCGCGACCGGCTGCTGCGCCTCCTCCAGGACTACGGCGTGTACGCCGGTGTCGCGGTCCTGCTGCTGGTGAACATCGCGTTCACCCCGCACTTCCTGTCGACGGAGAACTTCCGCACCCAGGCCGTGCAGGTGGCGCCGGTGCTGATCGTGGCGCTCGGCATGGCGCTCGCCATCGGCAGCGAGGGCGTGGACCTGTCGGTCGGCTCGGTAATGGCGCTCGCCACGTCCGTCGTCTCCCTCTACCTGGGCTACGGCCCGCTGATCGCCGTCGTGGCGGCGCTCGTCGGCGGGGCCCTGGTGGGCGTCGCGAACGGGGCGCTGGTGGCGTTCATCGGCGTCCAGCCCATCGTCGCCACGCTGGCGCTGATGGTCGCCGGGCGCGGTCTCGCCCTCGTCCTGCTGCCCCAGCTGAAGGACGTACGGGATCCGGGGCTGCGCTCGCTCGGCACCGGTGACGTGCTCGGCATCCCCTATCTGGTGCTGATCGCGGCGGCGCTGGCGCTGCTGGTCGCCTTCGTCGTGCGGCGCACCACGTTCGGCCGGCAGTTGCTGGCCATCGGGGACAGCCGGCCGGCCGCGCAGCTCGCGGGACTTCCGGTGCGCCGGGTCCTCATCCTCGTCTACGTCGCGTCGGGCGTCCTCGCGGCGATCGCCGGTGTGCTGGCGACGGCTCGGCTGACCGCGAGCGACCCGACGTCGCTCGGCAATCTGATGGAACTCTCGGCGATCACCGCGGTGGTGGTCGGCGGTACACCGCTCACCGGCGGCCGGGTGCGGATCGGCGGCACGGTCGCGGGCGCGGTGCTGATCCAGCTGCTCACGGCCACGCTCATCAAGCACGACCTGCCGCCGTCGTGGACACAGATCGCGCAGGCCGTGGTGATCGTGCTCGCCGTCTACGCGGCCAGGGAGCGGGGGAAGCGATGACGATGACTGACTCCACGACGGCCAAGACGGCCGGGCCGTCCGGGACGGCCGAGGACGAACCGCTCGGCGCGACACGGGCGGAGCGGCTGAGCGCGCTCGCCCAGCAGCACGGCGCCCTGGTCACGCTGGTGATCGCGGTGATCGTCGCGTCGCTCTCCTTCGACACGTTCCTGACCGGGGACAACCTGGAGAACATGGCGCTGTCGTCGGCGTTCCTCGCGGTCGTGGCGCTCGGCATGACGTTCGTGATCGTCACCGGTGGCATCGATCTGTCGGTCGGGTCACTGTTCGCGCTCGGCGGGGTGCTCGCCGCGTGGGGCTCGCAGTACGGGACGGTCGTGGCGCTGCTGCTGCCGCTCGCGGTGTGCGGGCTGATCGGCCTGGTGAACGGGCTGCTCATCGCACGCTCCCGGCTGGCCCCGTTCATCGTGACGCTGGCGGCGATGCTCGGTGCGCGCGGGCTGCTGCTCGCGATCACCGACGAGGGTTCGACCACGTATCTCGTCGACAAGTCCACGTTCTTCGCGACGCTCGGCCAGGGCAAGCTGCTCGGGATCGGCGTGCCGGTGTGGATCACGCTGGCGCTGTTCGTGGCCGGTGCGGTCGTTCTTCGCCGCAGCCGCTTCGGACAGTACGTGTACGCGGTCGGAGGCAACGAGGACGCGGCGGCCCTGATGGGTGCGCCGGTGGCCCGGACGAAGATCGGTGTGTACACGGTGTCGGGGCTGTGCGCGGGCCTCGCCGGTGCGCTGAACGCGGCGTGGCTGGTGTCCGGCGTGACCATCCTCGGCTCCGGCATGGAGCTGGAGGCGATCTCGGCGGTCGTCATCGGCGGCACGCTCCTGACGGGCGGCTTCGGGTTCATCAGCGGGTCGCTCGTCGGCGTCCTGCTGCTGAAGGTCATCCAGAACGTGATCAACCAGATCGGTTCGCTGGACTCCGCGTACCAGCAGGTGGTCAGCGGCGCGTTCCTGGCTGTCGTGGTGATCGCACAGACCTGGCTCGGGAGGCGTCGACGGGTGCTGTGAGCAGCGGTTTCACCGGTTTCACCGGCACTGAAACCGGTGTGAAGCCGCGTTGAGAGCGTCGTGCCGCACGCTCTGCGGCATGACGACAACGACCAGGCCGCCGCTCGCGGTGGCGGCACACGGGCTCCACAAGTCCTTCGGCGACAAGGTGGTGCTCGACGGCATCGACCTGACGGTGCCGGAGGGCACGATCTTCTCCCTGCTCGGGCCGAACGGCGCGGGCAAGACCACCGCCGTCAACATCCTCTCGACGCTGCTGCGCGCCGACGCCGGCGAGCTGCGGGTCGGCGGCCACGACGTGACCGCCGACCCGCAGGCCGTACGGTCCGTGATCGGGGTGACCGGGCAGTTCTCGGCCGTGGACGGGCTGATCACCGGTGAGGAGAACATGCTCCTCATGGCGGATCTGCACCATCTGTCCAAGGCGGAGGGCCGCCGGGTCGCCGCCGAACTGCTGGCGCGCTTCGACCTGGTGGAGGCGGCGAAGAAGCCTGCCTCGACGTACTCGGGCGGCATGAAGCGGCGCCTCGACATCGCCATGACGCTGGTCGGCAGCCCGCGGATCATCTTCCTCGACGAGCCCACCACCGGTCTCGATCCGCGCAGCCGCCACACCATGTGGGGCATCATCCGCGAGCTGGTCCGCGACGGCGTCACCGTCTTCCTCACCACGCAGTACCTGGAGGAGGCGGACGAACTCGCCGACCGCATCGCGGTGCTGCACGACGGGCGGATCGCCGCCGAGGGCACCGCCGACGAACTCAAGCGGATCGTCCCGGGCGGCCACGTCCGGCTGCGCTTCACCGACCCCGACGCCCACCGGTCGGCCGCCGTCGCCCTGCGCGAGGCCACCCGCGACGACGAGGCGCTCACCCTGCAGATCCCCAGCGACGGCAGCCAGCGCGAACTCCGCGCCATTCTCGACTGGCTGGACGCGGCCGGCGTCGAGGCCGACGAACTGACCGTGCACACGCCGGACCTGGACGACGTGTTCTTCGCCCTGACCAGCACCGACCAGCCGAAGGAGACCGTGCGATGAGCGCCCTGACCCTCGCCGTCCGTGACACGCGGACCATGCTGCGCCGCAACCTGCTGCACGCCCGCCGCTACCCGTCGATGACGCTGAACCTGCTGCTCACGCCGATCATGCTGCTCCTGCTGTTCGTGTACATCTTCGGCGACGTGATGAGCGCGGGCATCGGCGGCCACGACCGCTCCGACTACATCGCCTACATCGTCCCCGGCATCCTGATGATGACCATCGGCGGCACGGTGATCGGGGCGGCGGTGTCCGTCGCCACCGACATGACCGAGGGCATCATCGCCCGGTTCCGCACCATGGCCGTCTTCCGCGGTTCGGTGCTCATCGGACACGTCGTCGGCTGTGTGCTGCAGTGCGTGGCGAGCGTGGTCCTCGTCGGCGCCGTGGCCGTGGCCATCGGGTTCCGGTCGCACGACGCGACGGTCCTGGAGTGGCTGGCGGCGTTCGGGCTGCTCGTGCTCTTCTCGCTCGCCCTGACCTGGATCGCGGTCGGCATGGGGCTGGCCAGCCCCAACCCGGAGGCGGCGGCCAACAGCGCGCAGCCGCTGATCCTCCTGCCGCTGATCTCCAGCGCCTTCATCCCGGCGGACACGATGCCGGGCTGGTTCCGGCCGATCGCCGAGTACCAGCCGTTCACCCCGGCGATCGAGACGCTGCGCGGTCTGCTGCTCGGTACGGAGATCGGTCACAACTGGTGGATCGCGCTGGTCTGGTGCGTCGCGCTGGCCGCGCTCGGACACCGCTGGGCGACGGCGTCCTTCAACCGCGACCCGAAGTGAGGGTACGGGCCGCGTCCCCCAGTTCGTCCCGCTCCAGGGCGGCGTACGCCGACACCGCGTCGGTGAACGCCGCCCTGTCGGCGTGCTCGGCCGCCCGCCGGGCCCGCTCCGCGGACATCGTGGGCTGGAACTCACGCCCCACCCCGAGCCGTTCGGCCAGCGCGATCATCCGCACGGCGCGCGCGGCGTCGGACCCGATCGCCGCGAGGCCGAGCGCGTGCAGCACGGGGCCGAGCACGTACAGGTCCCCCGGCGAACAGACCGGAGCGGAGAGCGCCGTACGCAGCCACTGCCGCAGCCTGCCGAGCGTCATGGCGACGGGGTCGAGCCGGTCGGCGTGGGCGTGCGCGGTCACCGACACCGACTGCACCACCAGGGCCCACGGTTCGAACGCCACCGCGTCGCTGTGCCGGGCCCCGGCGGCGAGCATCTGCTCCACGGCGCCGCGCCACAGTCCGAGTCCGACCTCGGTGAGCCCGCGGGCCAGGGCGATCTCGGCACGTCCGGCCAGGTCGGGCCGGTAGTAGGCGTCCTGCTGATGGGTGGTGTCCTGCTCCGTGCGGCGCAGCCAGTACTCGGCCTCGTCGGGGTCCGCGCGTTGCAGGCAGGCGAGGACCAGGTGCCAGCGGATGAAGATGTAGTCGTGCCCGTCGTTCAGTCGCGGCACCACCGCGAGCACCGCCTGGAGGTGCTCGTACGCCTCGTCGCCGCGTCCCGTGCGCAGATACAGCTCGCTCAGCCGGGAGTGGGCCATGAGCTGCACGGACGGGTTGTCGGCCGGGGCCAGTTCGGTGAGCATTCGGTGGGCCGAGGCGATCGCGCGGTCGAGGTCGTGCGCGTGCTCCCAGACGTACGTGGCGATGCCCTCGGCGATCCCGGCGACCAGGGGCTGTCTGTCGGCGCAGAGCCGGCGCAGCGCGGCATGGTCGGGCGGCCGCATCTCGGGGACCGCGCTCAGCACGGCGGCGGTGGCGCGCAGCAGGGTGTCCGGCGGGGCCGCGGGCAGGCGGCGCAGCGCGACGAGCTGGCGGACGGCGCTGACGCCCGACCCCATGAGCAGGGCGGCGACGCACAGCACGGCCGCGGCGCGGGCGACCTCGACCCGCTCGGGCGCGGGCCGGTAGTGGGAGAGCAGGGGGCCGGTGTCGGCGGCGAGCAGGGCGAGGCGGGGGTAGTTGGCGTCGTTGGACCACAGGGTGGCGAGGACGGCGGTCAGCGCGGCGACGGTGGGGCCGTCCTCGCGGGCGAGGGCGTGCCGCAGGGCGAGCACGAGGTTGTCCTGCTCGGCCTTGATCCGCTCCCAGCCGGGCAGCGGCTCCGAGCCGAAGATCACGTCGTGGTGCGCCTCCCCGAACTCCCGCGCCCAGGTGAGGAGCAGGCCGACGGCGTGCTCGTCCTCGCCCGCCTCGGCGCGTCGGGCCGCGCTGAACTCCCGTACGGTCTCCAGCATCCGGAACCGCACTCCGGCCGGGGTGTCGGCGGCGGTGACGAGGGACTGCCCGGCCAGCTCCTCCAGCAGGAACAGGGCGTCGTCGCCCAGGACCCGGTCCGCCGCCTCGCCGAGGAAGCCGCCGGGGAGGACGGAGAGGGTGCGCAGCGCGGCGCGGGCTTCCTCGGCGAGGAGGTTCCAGCTCCACTCGACGACGGCGTGCAGGGTGCGGTGGCGTTCCGGGGCGTCGCGGGCTCCGCCGCGCAGCAGGGCGAAGCGGTCGCCGAGGCGGCGGGCGATCTCGGGTACGGACAGGGCGCGGACCCGCGCGGCGGCCAGCTCCACGGCGAGGGGCAGCCCGTCGAGGTGGCGGCAGAGCGCGGCCACGTCGTCGGGCGGCAGCTCGACGCCGGGCCGGGCGGCACGGGCGCGCTGGGTGAACAGCTCGACGGAGGTGGCGAGTTCGAGCTCGGGCAGTGCGTACACGGCCTCGGACGTCAGGCCGAGCGGGGCCCGGCTGGTGGTGAGGATCCGCAGGTCCTTCGAGGACGAGACGAGGGCCTGTACGAGGTCGGCGGCGCCCCGCACGACCTGTTCGCAGTTGTCCAGGACCAGCAGGGCGGGGCCGGGGCCGAGCGCGGCGACGATGCCGGGGACCGGGTCGGACGGCGACGGCGCGGTCGGGGCGCTGCCCGCGCCGAGGGCGGAGGCCACTTCGGCGGCGACGTCCGGGTCGGCCGAGACACCGGCCAGCGGTACGAAGTGGACGACGCGCTGGGTGGCCAGGCGGCTGACGGCGTGCGCGAGCCGGGTCTTGCCGAGGCCGCCGGGGCCGACGACGGTGACGGCGCGGGAGCCGGTCAGGAGCGCCCGCACCGCCGCGATGTCGTCGTCCCGGCCGAGCAGCCGGTTCGGCTCGTGGGGGACGCCGTGCCGCACGGCGGGCGCCTCCCCGGACAGCAACTCCTGCTGAATCGACTTCAGTTGCGGCCCCGGATCGGTGCCGAGCGCGTCGCGGAGCGCACGGCGGTGGGCCTCGTAGCGGGTCAGCGCCGCGGAGGGACCCGCGATGGCCGCCTCACCGCGCAGCAGTTCGGCGAGGACCTCCTCGTCGTGCGGGTGCCGGGCGGCGGTCTCGGCGAGCGGCTCCGCGGCCTCGGTGTGGCGGCCGAGCCGGGCCAGCGCGAGGGCCCGGGCGCGGGCGAGCGCGGTGCGGACCGGGGCGCGCTCGCCGCGCAGCGCCGCGACCGGGTCGTCGCCGCTGTCGTCGGGAGCGGCTTCCCAGAGGGCGAGCCCCGCCTCGGCGGCGGCCAGCGCCCCGGTGTGGTCCCCCGCCCTGGCCCGGTCGGCGCTCGCGGCGGCGTGCAGGAGCAGGGCAGAGCTGTCGATGCGGTCGTCGGCGAGGGCGAGCCGGTAGCCGGTCGGGGTGCTCGCGATGACGTCGGCGCCCAACTGTGCCCGGGCCCGGGAGACCAGGACCTGCACCGCCTTGCCCGGCCGCTCGGGCAGGTCGTCCGGCCACAGGCCGGAGACGAGTCGCTCGGTGCTGCAACCGGCGCGCGGCTCGCCCGCGAGCAGCGCGAGGAGCCCGCGCAGCCGGGGCGCGGTGATCTCCTGTCCGCGCCAGGCCACGCGCGGGAGCAGGATCAGGTCACAGGTCACGCGTGCAGATTAGCCAGGGCGGTCGGACACCGACCCCGCCGGGGCGGGAACGGACGCCCGCGCGCCGGACCGCTCCGCGTTCAGGCCGAGTTGGAGCAGGGCGGCGAGCGCGCAGGCCGCTCCCCCGCCGGTCCAGATCGCGAGGTACGCGGTGAGTGACGGGGTGTCCGTGCCGCCGAGGACGAAGGAGCCGAGCGCGACGGCGAAGACGGCGCCGCCGACGCTGCCGCCGAGTGTCTTGAGGTTGTTGTAGACGGCGGTGGCGCTGGCGGTGCGGTCGGCGGCGCTGCCCTCCACGATCACGGTGGGCAGCCCGCCGAGCGCGAGCCCGCAGCCGACTCCGACCAGCGCGTTGGCCACGGCGAACGGGGCGAGGCCGGAATGCACGCCGAGCAGGGCGAAGTAACCGACGGCGAGCAGGCCGAAGGAGGCGGGCAGCAGCTTGCGGTACCCGATCCGGGCGGCGAGCGACGCGCACAGGGCGGAGGCGACGAACGCCATGACGTTCGGGATGACGCCGTACAGGCTGATCTGCCAGGGCGCGAGGTCGAACCCGTACCCCGTCTCGGCCGGGGACGCGGCCATGAAGGTGACGGCGACGGACTGCCCGCCGAGCATCACGGCACCGAGCACGAACCCGGACGCGTAGAAGGGGGCGCTCTGCCGGCGGGCCACCGCGCGGACGTCGACCAGGGCGTGCGGGCGGACGAGTTGGCCCCTGGTCCATACGGCGAGGAGCACGGCGGAGAGCAGCAGTCCGCCGAGCGTGGGCGCCGAGCCCCAGCCCCAGGCGGCACCGCGCGAGACCGTACCGAGCAGGGTGGCCAGGGTGAGGGCGAGCAGGACGGCCCCGGACCAGTCCATGCGGCCGCGGCCCCGGGTGCGGGACTCGGGGATCGCGGTGAAGGACAGGCCGAGGCAGCCGACGGCCGACACGGCGAGGACGATCAGGGTCGGGCGCAGCTCGCCGAGCAGGCCGAGCAGCGGTCCGACGAGCCCGTGTCCGAGGACGGTGCCGAGGGTGAGGGCGCCGACCAGCATGCCGACGGCCCGGCGTCCGCCGTCGACGCTGAGCCGGTCCCGTACGAGGCCGATCTCCAGCGGCAGCAGCGCGGCCAGAGGGCCCATCAGGGCGCGGCCGAGCAGCAGGACACCGAGGTTCGGGGCGCAGGCCACGAGCACCGTGCCCACCGCGATGATCCCCAGCGCGACCCGGAGCATCCGCCGGTGCCCGTACAGGTCGCCGAGGCGGCCGAGGGCGGGGACGCTGATCGCGGCGGCCAGGTACTGGACCGAGGTGAACCACTGGGCCTGTCCGGTGCTGATCCCCTGCCAGTGCTGGATCTCGGGGACCAGCGGCACGGCCGCGCCCTGGAGGAACCCGCTGACCAGCTCGAAGGCGACGAGCAGTCCGACGACGGCGCGGACCTTCGCCGTACCGGTGCCCGGGTCCGTCCGCGTGCTCCCCTGGGCGCTCACGCGGCTGTTCCCCGGCCGAGGCGCCGCTCGGCGAGCGCGGCGAGCAGGGCGGCCTGACGGGCGAGGACCGCGTCGTCGAAGACGGCCAGCGGCGAGTGGTTCATCGGGGCGTTCGCGACGTCGGTGCCCTCGGGGGCGGCGCCGACCATGAGCATCGCGCCGGGGACGCGCTGGAGGACGAACGCGAAGTCCTCGGACCCGTTGGACGGGTTGGGCGCCTGCCACACCTCGTGCTCGGGGAACAGGTCGCGGGCGGTGTCGAGCGCGAAGGCGGTCTCGTCGGGCGCGTTGACGGTGACCGGATAGCTCACCTCGTAGTCGACCTCGGCCTCGATGCCGTGCGCCTCGGCGATGCCGCGCACCAGGCGCGGCAGCCCCTCGATGAGGCGTTCGTGCGCGGCCTCGGAGTAGCTGCGTACCGTCGCCTCGAAGGTGGCGGTGTCGGGGATGACGTTCTGCTGGGTGCCCGCGTGGAAGGTGCCGACGGTGACGACGGCGGGGTCGAACAGGTCGAAGCGGCGGGTCACCCAGGTCTGGACGGCGGTGACGATCTCGCAGGCGACCGGGATCGGGTCCTTGGCGCTGTACGGGGTCGAGCCGTGCCCTCCCTTGCCGCGCACGGTGACGGTCAGCAGGTCGGAGGCGGAGGTGACGGTGCCGGGGCGGGTGGCGATCCAGCCGCCGGGCAGGGTGTTCGCGGCGACGTGCAGCGCGTAGGCGGCGTCGAGGGGCTTGCCCGCCGCGTCGAGCACGCCCTCCTCGATCATCCGGCTCGCGCCGTTGTGGCCCTCCTCCCCCGGCTGGAACATGAACACCACGTCGCCCTGGAGGTCCGCGCGGCGCTCCGCGAGCAGCGTCGCCGCGCCGACGAGACCCGCGGTGTGCAGGTCGTGGCCGCAGGCGTGCATGGCGCCGGGGATCCGGGAGGCGTACGGGACCCCGCTGCGCTCGGTGACGGGCAGGGCGTCCATGTCGCCGCGGAGCAGGACGGCGCCGCCGGGCCGCGCGCCGCGCAGCACCGCGGTGACGGAGCTGAGCCCCTTGCCGAGGGTGATCTCCAGGGGCAGTCCCTCCAGCGCGGCGAGGACCTTCTCCTGCGTACGGGGCAGGTCGAAGCCGAGTTCGGGTTCCTGGTGCAGGGCGCGGCGCAGCCGGACGAGTTCGGGCTGGAGTTCCTGGGCACGTTCGGTGAGCGACATTCGGGGGTGAACCTCCTGGTACGGTCCGGCTGACCACGGGAGAGCGTGGGGGAATGGCGTCAGGGTGCCGCCCTGCCGCAGGAACGGACGATGAATCGCAGGGAAAACGCAGGAGGCGAGCAGTGACGCAGGAATCCGGCAGCGCCGCGCTGGACGACCTGGACCAGGCCCTCGTGCACGCCCTGCAGATCGCGCCCCGGGCCGGCTGGGCCCGGATCGGCGCGGCGGTCGGGGCCGACCCGGTGACGGTGGCCCGCCGCTGGCACCGGCTGACCCGGAGCGGGTCCGCCTGGATCGGCTGCCATCCGGGACCGGCCGCCGCCGAGTCCGGGCAGGGGTGCCTGGCGTTCGTCGAGGTCGACTGCGCGAACGGGCGGCTGACCGAGGTCGCCCGCGCGCTCGTGGCGGAGGCGCACGTGATCACCGTCGAGCACGTCAGCGGCGGTCGCGATCTGCTGTTGACGGTGCTCGCGCCCCGGCTGTCGGCGCTCACGCACTGGGTGACGCACCGGCTCGGCAGTCTCGACGGCATCGTCACCACCCGCACCCATCTGGCGAGCACGGTGTACACCGAGGGCAGCCGGTGGCGGCTGCGTGCCCTGAGCAGCGAGCAGATCGCCCGGCTCGCCGGGGACGCGGCTCCCCGTGCGGACGCCTCCGTCTTCGAGCTGACCGACCTCGACCACGCTCTGTTCGCCGAGCTGTCGGTGGACGGCAGGGCGAGCCACAAGGTGCTGGCGGAGCGGTGCGGGACGAGTCCCGACACGGTCCGGCGCCGGGTGAACCGGCTGCTCTCGTCCGGCATGGCGCAGTTCCGCTGCGAGGTGGCCCGGCCCCTGTCGGAGTGGCCGGTCTCGCTGATCCTGTGGGGCCGGGCCGCCCCCGCCGAGCTGCGGACGGTGGCCGAGCAGGTCACGGGCGTGCGCGAGGTACGGCTGTGCGCGGGCGTGATCGGCCGGCACAACCTCAAGCTGGTCGCCTGGGTCCGCTCGCTCGACGACGCCCAGCGCTTCGAGGTACGGCTCGCCGAGCGGGTGCCCGCCCTGACCGTCGTCGACCGGGCCGTTGCCCTGTGGCCGATGAAGCTGAACGGGAACCTGCTGGACGAGCGCGGCTACCGCACGGGCGCGGTGCCGATCGACGTGCGGGCCGTGGGCGGCTGACCGTCAGCGCACGGCCTGTCCCTTGCCGAGTGCGATCACCCCGCCCTTGGAGACGGTGTACAGCTCGGCGTCGCGGCCCGGGTTGACGCCGATGGTGGCGCCCGCCGGGACCTCCACGTTCTTGTCGAGGACGGCACCGCGCACCACGGCGCCGCGCCCGATCCGGACGTTGTCGTGCAGCACCGAGCCCTGGACGACCGCGCCGTCCTCGACGCTCACCCCGGGCGACAGGACGGACCGGGTGACCTGCCCGCGGATCACGCAGCCGGGGCTGACGATCGACTCGCTCGCGATGCCGGCGGCGCAGAACCGGGCGGGCGGCAGCTGCCCGGCATGGGTGTAGATGGGCCAGCGACGGTTGTCCAGGTTGAAGGCGGGCCGGTCGGAGACCAGGTCCATGTGGGCGTCGTAGTACGTGTCGAGCGTGCCGACGTCACGCCAGTAGCCGTGGTCGCGCTCGGTCTCGCCGGGGACGTGGTTGCCGTCGAAGTCGTAGACCTGGGCGACACCGCGCTCGGTGAGCAGCGGCAGGATCGAACCGCCCATGTCGTGCGCGGAGTTGTCGTCCTCGGCGTCCTCCTTGAGGGCGTCGACGAGGGTCTTGGTGGTGAAGAGGTAGTTGCCCATGGAGGCGAAGACCTGGTTCGGCGAACCGGGCAGCGGCGGCGGGTCGCTGGGCTTCTCCAGGAACGCCTCGACGCGGGTGCCGTCGCCGGCGGGTGTGATGACGCCGAACGCGGACGCCTCCGCACGGGGCACCCGGATCCCGGCGACGGTGACGCCGGCGCCGGACTCGATGTGCTGGGTGAGCATCTGGCGCGGGTCCATCCGGTACACGTGGTCGGCGCCGAACACCGCGATGAAGTCGGGCTGTTCGTCGTGGACCAGGTTCAGCGACTGGAGGATGGCGTCGGCGCTGCCCGAGTACCAGCGCGGGCCGAGCCGCTGCTGGGCGGGGACCGGCGTGACGTAGTTGCCGAGCAGGCTCGACATCCGCCAGGTCGTCGTCACGTGCCGGTCCAGGGAGTGCGACTTGTACTGCGTCAGGACGCAGATGCGCAGGATGTCGGCGTTGACGAGATTGGAGAGCACGAAGTCGACGAGGCGGTACATGCCGCCGAAGGTCACCGCCGGTTTCGCCCGGTCCGCGGTGAGCGGCATCAGCCGCTTCCCCTCTCCTCCCGCCAGAACGATCCCGAGTACCGAAGGCCCACCGCGCATGACCATCAACCCCCCATGTCTCAACCGCCGTTCAGGATCTCCTCGTATACCCCGACCGTGCGCCGGGCTATCGCGTCCCAGCCGAATTCCGCGGTCGCCCGCTCGCGTCCGGCCGCGCCCATCCGGTCCGCCTCGCCGGGGTCGGCGACCACCGTGTTCAGCGCCTCGGCCAGGCCCCGCTCGAAGCCCTCCGGGTCCTGCTCCGCGTACGGGACGAGCAGGCCGGTCTCGCCGTGGGCCACCACCTCGGGGATGCCGCCGACCGCGGAGGCGACGACCGCGGTGCCGCAGGCCATCGCCTCCAGGTTGACGATGCCGAGCGGCTCGTAGACCGACGGGCAGACGAACGCCATGGCGTGGCCGAGGAGTTGGACGACCTCGGAGCGGGGCAGCATCGACGGGATCCAGTGCACCCCGTCGCGCGTCCGCTTCAGGTCGTCCACCAGCTCCCGGAACTCGCGGCCGATCTCGGGGGTGTCCGGCGCCCCCGCGCACAGCACCAGCTGTACGCCCTTGGTCAACTCGTGGGCCGCGCGCAGCAGATGGGGAACGCCCTTCTGCCGGGTGATGCGGCCGACGAACAGGACGTACGGGCGGTCCGGGTCGATGCCGAAGCGGCGCAGCACGTCGGTACCGGGGTCGGCCTGGTAGAGCGAGACGTCGATGCCGTTGTGCACGACGCGGACCCGCTTCGGCTCCAGCGCCGGGTAGCAGGCGAGGATGTCGTCGCGCATCGCCCGGGACACCGCGATCACCCCGTCCGCGGCCTCGATCGCCGTGCGCTCCGCCCAGGCCGACAGCGCGTAGCCGCCACCGAGTTGCTCGGCCTTCCAGGGGCGCAGCGGTTCGAGGGAGTGGGCGGTCAGCACGTGCGGGATGCCGAGGTGGAGCGCCGCGAGGTGTCCCGCGAGGTTCGTGTACCAGGTGTGGGAGTGGACGAGCTGGCGGCCTTCGAGGGCGGCGGCCATGGAGAGGTCCACGGAGAGCGTGCGCAGCGCGTCGTTCGCCCCGTCCAGGGCCGGCCACGCGCGGTGCCGGCGCACGCCGTCGCCCGCGCCCTCGCCCCAGGTGTGCACCTCCAGGTCGACGAGCGGCCGGAGCTCACGCGCCAGGAACTCGACGTGGACCCCCGCACCGCCGTAGACGTCCGGCGGGTATTCCCGGCTGAGCAGTCCCACTCGCACGCGCGACCCCCGCGTCTTCGTCGGTCGGGCACCACCGCTTCGGATCACAGCCTTCCTCGCACAATCGTTCGAGAACCGCTGTGCGCGGGGCGCGTCTCATGGTCACCCATGAACGGCCCTCGCGGAAGAGTGCCGACACGTTCGGTAGTCCGCTCGACACCCGCCCTGGGGATGACTCGCGACGCGGTGTACTCCATCGGCAGTAGGACCCAATGACTGCTCAGGTCGGACGACGCGAACGGGCGGAACGAGAGATCGTAGAGGTATGACAACCGACCGTCGGCCGCACCGCACCCCCAGGGCCGCCTCATGAGTGCCCTGGCGGTGTCCGTGCTGCTGTCCCTCGTCTCCGCGGTGGCCTACGCGGGCGGGGCGATCGTGCAGGAGCGGGTGGCGGAGACCTCTCCGCAGACGGCGTACGCGCCGCTGCGCAGGCCCGCGTGGTGGGGCGCGGGGTGTCTGAACGGCCTGGGCGCGCTGCTGCACGTCGCGGCGCTCGCCCTCGGCCCGCTGAGCCTGGTGCAGCCGCTGGGCGCGCTGACGATCGTCCTGGCGCTGCCGATGGCGGCCCTGCTCGTGGGGCGCCGCGCAGGGGCCACCGCGTGGCGCGGGGCGGTGATGGCGACGGCCGGTCTGGCGGGCCTCCTCGCGCTCACCGGCAGCGCCTCCGAGCAGTCCTTGGGCGGACCGGAGCGGCTGCTCGTCGGCCTGATCACGGCCGGGGGCGTGCTGGTCCTGACGATGTCGGCGCGGGCCGCGCACCGGCACCCGGTGGCGCGCTCGGTCCTGCTGGCCGTCGCGGCCGGCGGGGCGTTCGGCATGGCCTCGGTGTTCACGAAGTCGGTGGCCGTGGACTGGTCGGGCGAGCCGCTGGAGCAGCTGGCCACGCTGCTGGCGATAGCGGGCCTGGCCGTCACCGGCATGCTCGTGTCGCAGGCCTCCTACCGGGGCGCGGGCCTGGCCGTGCCGCTGGCGACGGCCACGGTCGTGAACCCGGTGGTCGCGGCGGCCGTCGGCCTCACGCTGTTCGGCGAGACGTTCCGGCACGGCACGATCGGCACAGTGCTGGCGCTGGGCTGCGGTGTCGTCGCGGCGGGCGGCCTGATCCTGCTGACGACGGAGCGCATCGAACGCGAGCAGACGACACAGGTCGTCGCCCAGGGCTCGCCGGACACCGCGGACCGTGGCGGCCAGGACGAACCGGCACCGGCGGTTCCCGATGAGGCGGCCGTTCCCGACGGTCCGGCGGTCCCGGAGGGAGGCCCGGCGGCCCGGGACAGCCCGGCGGTCCCGGACAGCCCCGCGGCGCTGGACAGCCTGCCGCGCCAGTCCGCGGACCGGCGCGGCGGACTGGGCAGTCCGCGCGAGGACAGCGGGTTCCTCAGATCCTGACGCCGTGGGCCCGCAGATAGGCGAGCGGGTCCACGTCGCTCCCGAAGCCGGGCCCGGTCCGCACCTCGAAGTGCAGATGCGGGCCCGTGCTGTTGCCCGTGGACCCGGAGCGGGCGATGCGCTGCCCGGTCACCACGCGCTGCCCGCTCTTCACGGCGAGGGCCGACAGGTGCCCGTACTGGCTGTACTTGCCGTCGGCGTGCCGGATCACGACCTCGTAGCCGTACGAGCCGCCCCAGCCGGCCGAGACGACCGTGCCCGACTCGATCGCCTTCACGGAGGTGCCGGTGGGCACCTCGAAGTCGACGCCCGTGTGATAGCCCTTCGACCAGGAGGAACCGGCCGCGTGGTACGGGGTGCCGATGGAGGCCGAGACCGGGGCCACGACGCCGCCCGACGCCTTCTGCCCGGAACCGGCCTTCCTGATCTCGTGCTTCTCGGCGCCGGCCTTCTTCGCCTCGGACTTCTTCGGTTCGGTCTTCTTCGGTTCGGTCCTCTGCGCGTCCGCCTTCTTCGCGTCCGGCTTCTTCGGCGCGGCCCGACGGTCGTCGGACTGCTGCGGCGCGCTCTTCCCGTGTCCGGGCACCGACAGCCGCTGACCGGGGACGATCAGGTCCGGGTCGCCGCCGACGACCGTGCGGTTGGCGGCGTACAGGCGGGTCCAGCCACCGCTCACCTTCCGTGACTCGGCGATGCCGGAGAGGGTGTCGCCGTGGACGACGGTGTACATCTCCGGGCGGCCCTTGCTCGCCGTCGACTGCGGGATGACCTCGGGCTTGACGTCCTTGACGTCCTTGACGCCCCCGGCCGCCTTCGTCTTCCCGGCCCTGGCCTTCTCGACGGTGCGCACCGGCTCGGCCGCGGGGCGGCTGAGCCCTGCCCGCTGCGAGCAGACCGGCCAGGCGCCGGGGCCCTGGCCCGCCAGGACCTTCTCGGCGACGGCGATCTGCTGGTCCTTGGTGGCGAGATCGGCGCGCGAGGCGTAGGCCCCGCCGCCGAACGCGGACCAGGTGGAGGCGGTGAACTGCAGACCGCCGTAGAACCCGTTGCCCGTGTTGATGCTCCAGTTGTTGCTGGACTCGCAGGCGGCGACCTTGTTCCAGGTGCCGACGTCCGCGGCCTGTGCGCCGCCCGCGCCGATCAGCGGGATCGCCATGCCCGCGCCGCCCACGGTCACGGTGAGCGAGGCCCGGTTGACCCGGCTCGGCTGATACCGGCGGTGCCGGCCGCGTAATGCCATTGAACGCCCCCTTGGCTGCCCTGCATCCCACAGGCACACGTAGGAGCCGCAAAGTAGCCTCTCCCCCACCTCGGTGACAAGGGTGCCGTCAGCCACCGTGGCCGTAATCAGTCCCTCAAGTGGCCCGGAATCCACTGGAGTTGGACCAGCTGCTGGAAGGGGCCGCCGCCCTCGTGGTCGTTGAAGGAGTACACCTCCATCGAACGCTCCGGGCCCGCCCAGTGGTTGTACGCCGCGAACACGGTCGACGGCGGGCAGGTCAGATCCTCCAGCGCGACCGAGAACAGACCGGGCGCCGTGGCGCGGGCGGCGAAGTTCATGCCGTCGAAGTACGAGAGCGTGCGGAAGACCTGCTCGTCCTGCCCGATGTGAGTCTTGAGGTACAGGGCGATCTCGCGGTACGGGTGTCGCTCGGTGAGCGTGACCGCGCGGCCGAAGTGGCAGAGGAACGGCACGTCGGGCGCGACGGCCCGCAGATCCGGGACGAGGCCCGCGACGGCGATCGAGATCCCGCCGCCCTGACTGCCGCCCACCACGGCGACCCGGGAGGCGTCGACCAGGGGATGCGCGCGGGCGGCCTCGACGGCGCGCACGGCGTCCGTGTAGACACGGCGGTAGAAGTAGTCGTGCGGGTCCTGTATGCCCTGGGTCATGAATCCGGCGACCGACGGGGCGCTGCCGACCGGGTCCGGTGTGTCACCGACCGAGCCGCCGCTGCCCTGGCCGCGGGTGTCCATGACGAAGTGCGCGAAACCGGCTGCGGCCCACTGCAGGTGGGTGTGCGGCAGGCCGCGCCCGCCGTTGTAGCCGATGTACTGCACGACGGCCGGAATCGGCTCGCTCGTGCCCGCGGGGAGGACCAGCCAGCCCTTCACGGGGTGCCCGCCGAAGCCCGCGAACGTAACGTCGAATACGTCGACCGCCGTGTACGGCACGTCGACGGGCTCGAACCGCGCGTCGAGCGCGTGCTCCCCGGCCTCGGCCAGCGTCTTCTCCCAGAAGGCGTCGAAGTCGTCGGGGGCCGTCAGGGCGGGCTCGTAGCCCCGCAGTTCGTCGAGCGACAGGTCGAAATGAGGCACGCACGGCTCCAGGATCGTAAAGAGTGCGGACGGGCAGCAGGCAGGGATGTCTCGTGGGGGGACCAACGATCACGCTACGCCTCACGACGCCAGAACTGAACAAGATCTTTCATTTTCCCAATCCAGGAGCGACAGGCATGAGCACTACAGCCCAGATCGGTGTCACGGGTCTCGCGGTGATGGGCCGCAATCTCGCCCGGAACTTCGCGAGGAACGGATACACCGTCGCCCTCCACAACCGCACCGCGTCCCGGACGCACCAGCTGGTCGAGGAGTTCGGCGAGGAGGGCATCTTCGTCCCCGCCGAGACCGCCGAGGAGTTCGTGGCCGCGCTGGAGCGGCCCCGCCGCCTGGTCGTCATGGTGAAGGCGGGCGAGGCGACGGACGCGGTGATCCAGGAGTTCGCGCCGCTCCTGGAGCCCGGAGACATGATCATCGACGGCGGCAACGCGCACTTCGCGGACACCCGCCGCCGCGAGAAGGAGCTCAGGGAGAAGGGCATCCACTTCGTCGGCACCGGCGTCTCCGGCGGCGAGGAGGGCGCGCTGCACGGGCCGAGCATCATGCCGGGCGGCAGCGTGGAGTCGTACGCGTCCCTCGGCCCGATGCTGGAGAAGATCTCCGCGAAGGCGAAGGACGGCGCCCCGTGCGTCACGCACGTCGGTCCGGACGGCGCCGGGCACTTCGTGAAGATGGTGCACAACGGCATCGAGTACGCGGACATGCAACTCATCGGCGAGGCGTACCAGTTGCTGCGGGACGTCGCCGGGTACTCCCCCGCGCGGATCGCGGAGATCTTCCGCTCCTGGAACGAGGGGCGCCTCGACTCGTATCTGATCGAGATCACGGCGGAGGTGCTGTCGCACGTCGACGAGGCGACGGGTGAGCCGTTCGTCGACATCGTCCAGGACCAGGCCGAGCAGAAGGGCACCGGCCGCTGGACCGTGCAGATCGCCCTCGACCTGGGCGTCCCGGTGTCCGGCATCGCGGAGGCGGTGTTCGCGCGCTCCCTGTCCGGCCACGCCGACCTGCGCGCGGCGTCCCGGCACCTGGCGGGCCCGGCGGCTCTGGCGCTGCCGGAGTCGGAGGCCGCCGCCTTCGCCGACCGGGTCGAGCAGGCGCTGTACGCCTCGAAGATCGTGTCGTACACGCAGGGCTTCCACGAGATCGCGGCGGGCAGCGAGACCTACGACTGGGACATCGACCTGGGCGCGGTGGCCCGGATCTGGCGCGGCGGCTGCATCATCCGCGCGGCCTTCCTCGACCGGATCACGGCGGCGTACGAGGCCGAGCCCGCTCTGGTGAGCCTGCTCTCGGACAAGGAGTTCGCCGACGAGATCGCGGCGGCCCAGGACGACTGGCGTGCCGTCCTGGTCGCCGCGACCATCCAGGGTGTGCCCACGCCGGGCTTCGCGGCGGCGCTCGCGTACTACGACGCGCTGCGCGCCGAGCGCCTGCCGGCCGCGCTCACGCAGGGCCAGCGGGACTTCTTCGGCGCGCACACCTACCGGCGCACCGATCGCGAGGGCTCGTTCCACACGCTCTGGGGCGGTGACCGCTCCGAGGTGGAGGCCTGAGCCCCTCGGGCCGCCTCACGCGGGTTGCCTCACACGGGTGACGGCTCGGGCTCCGGCGGCGTCGGGTCGGGGGCCGGGGTCGGGCCCGGCGGGACCGGCGACGGCGGGGGCTCCGGCACGGGCCGGGGCATCGGCGTCGGCAGCGGATCCGGGAGCGGTCCCGGATCCGGGACGTCCGGTCCGGGGCCCGGACTCGGCCCCGGGCCCGGGACGGGGCCCGGCGGGACGGGGTCGGGGAACGGCTGGGTCATCACATGCCTCCAGCATCGCGGAAAGGCTCGGTCCGCCCGGCCCCGCGAACGTGCCGGGCCGGGTGAACCTCCACTGTCTCCCGGGGCGCGTGCCCACGCCCGCCGAGTCCACGCGTCCTGTCGGCCGTTCCGTACGCGTCCGCCGTTCCGTGCGCGTCAGCCGTCCGTCCGCACGAGTCGCACCACCGGGATGTCGCGGCTGGTCTTGCGCCGGTACTCGGCGTAGGGCGGGAACAGTTCGACGAGGGAGTCCCAGACGCGGGCCTTGTCGTCGGGCGAGAGGGTCTCGGCGCGCGCGGTGAACCGTTCTGTCCCGACGCGCAACCGCACGTCCGGATTGGCCTCGAGGTTCAGGTACCACAGGGGGTGCTGGTCCGAGCCGCCGTACGAGGCGACGATCAGCAGGTCGTCGCCGTCGCGGCCGTGGATGAGGACGGTGCGGCGCCACTGGCCGGACTTGCGGCCCTGGTAGTCGAGGAGCAGACAGGGGGCTCCCTGGATGGTGGTGCCCCGGGTACCGCCGGACTCCTCGTAGACACGGGCCTGGTCGGCGACCCATCCGGTGGGGCTGATGACGACGTCGGTCATGGCGGTTCCTCGTCCCTCGGTTGCGGTGCGGTGCGGACAGTTTCCTTCGGCCTAAGCGGTTTCGGCCCGTGCGCATTCCGCCGCCGCGGCGGCGAGTCCGAGGCGCGGGCTGGAGAGCACGGGGACGGCGGTGCGGGTGCGTGCGGCGGCGTCGGCCAGGGACGCCTGGGCGAGGACGATCACGTCGGCCTCGGCCTCGGTGACGGCGTCGAGGGCGGCGGCGACCCGGTCCAGGTAGGCCTCGCTCGCGCCCGCGAGGAACAGCTCCCAGGCGTCCTCGACGAGAACGGTGCGCAGGTCGACGGTGCGTCCGGCGCGGCCGGCCTCCTCCTCGACGAGGGCGGCCGTCGGGCCCAGGGTGCTGCGGAGGGTGGCGACCACGACGACGCGGGGTCCCTCGGCGACGGCCCGCGCGGCCATCGGCCGGTCCACCCGCAGCACGGGGAGTCCGGCTGCCGCGGCCTGTTCCTGGGCGACGGCGCCGATGCTGGAACAGGTGCACAGGACGGCGTCGGCCCCGTCGGCCGCCGCCGCCTCCAGCAGCGTACGGACGTCGTCGGCGACGGCCCGTGGTCCGTCGGCGCGGGCCCGCACCAGGAGTTCCTCGCGCACGACGTGGCGCAGCGCGAGGCCGGGGTGGTCGGCGTCGCGCAGGGCGTCGAAGACGGGGACGTGGACGGGTGAGGTGTGCAGGAGCGCCAGCTTCATGCCCGGCACCCTACGCACGCGCAGGTCACCACAGTTCGGGGTGGTCGCCGACGGCCGCCTGCGCGGCGTCGAGGAGCGCGTCGGGAGCCGCGGGCGCCTCGCCCGGGTGCCGGGCCGCCCACTGGACGACGAACGGGCAGAGCGGCGCGACCGCGATCGCCTCCCGGGCGGCGGTCGCGTACAGCTCGCGGGCGAGGGAGCCGCCGATGCCCTTCCCCTCGTGCGCGGGCTCCACGACGGTGTGCACCGGCACGAGGGCGCGCTCCGGCTCCTCCAGGACGAAGTACCGGATGTACCCGGCGACGGCGCCGTCGGCGCCGCCGACCCGGGCGCGCAGAAAGCCGGCGTCGCGGTCGTCGTGGATCTCGATGTCGCTCATGGGCACTCATTCTGGAGCGTTCTCCGCCGGTCGGCCCGCGCACAGAACTAGATTCCACCTACACCCACATGCATCATGCGCTTATGCATAAGAAGGTTATGGACCTTGGCTCCGGGCCCTCCGCCGAGGAGTTGATGCTCGCGGTCGAGGACACGGTGCGCTTCGTCCGGCAGGGCACCACGGCCGGCGGCCTGAGCCGGGCGTCCTCGTCCCTGCTCAACCGGCTGCACCGGGAGGGGCCGCAGCGCCTGACGGAGCTGGCGCGGGCGGAGAACGTCTCGCAGCCCAACATGACGCAGGTCGTGTCCCGCATGGAGAAGGCGGGTCTGGTGCGCAGGGTGCCCGACCGGTCCGACGGCCGGGGCGTCCTGGTGGAGCTGACGGGCGAGGGCCGGCGCACCGCTGAACAGCGGCAGGGCGAGCGCGCGCTGGCCCTCCAGCAGCTCCTGGAGGCGCTGTCCGAAACGGAGTCGGAGGCGGTTCGAACCGCCTTTCCGGCACTGGCCCGCGCCGTCCGGGAGCACACGGAGGGCTGAGCGCCCGCGTCCACAGCCTTCGCGTCCGCCCCGACGGAAGAGGAAGTGGTCATGAGCACACCGCACCACCGGGCCGCGAGCCCGTTCAAGCAGCCCAAGGCCGTCTGGGCCGTGGCGTTCGCCTGCGTGGTCTCGTTCATGGGCATCGGACTGGTGGATCCGATCCTGCCGGCCCTCGCCGGCAGCCTGAACGCCTCGCCCAGCCAGGTGTCGCTGCTGTTCAGCAGCTATCTGATCGTCACCGCCGTCGCCATGATCTTCGTCGGCTGGATATCCAGCCGGATCGGCGCCAAGCGCACCCTGGTCATCGGCCTGGCCGTGATCGTCGTCTTCGCCGCGCTGGCCGGCTCGTCCGGTTCGATCAACGGCATCGTCGGCTTCCGCGCGGGCTGGGGCCTCGGCAACGCGATGTTCATCGCGACGTCCCTGGCCGTGATCGTCGCCTCCGCCAGCGGCGGTTTCGGCGGCGCGATCATCCTCTACGAGACCGCCCTCGGCCTGGGCATCGCCGTCGGCCCGCTCCTGGGCGGTCTGCTCGGTGACGTCAGCTGGCGCGGCCCCTTCTACGGCGTCGCCGTCCTCATGGCCGTCGCCCTCGTCGCGACCGTCACCCTCGTCCCCGAGAC
The DNA here is from genome assembly GCF_040297005.1 of Streptomyces sp. NPDC001904. Taxonomy (NCBI): domain Bacteria; kingdom Bacillati; phylum Actinomycetota; class Actinomycetes; order Kitasatosporales; family Streptomycetaceae; genus Streptomyces; species Streptomyces sp. NPDC001904. Next base: position 225,765 of record NZ_JBEOYI010000005.1, read on the forward strand.
CCCCCGCCCCGAACGGCCGACCTCACCGATCGCGCCCCTCAAGGCCCTGCGCCACCGCAGCCTGCTGACGATGGGCATCGTCGCGCTGATGTACAACTGGGGCTTCTTCACGATGCTGGGCTACGCGCCCTACCCCATGGAGCTCGACGCCCTCCGGCTCGGGCTGGTCTTCACCGGCTGGGGTCTACTGGTCGCCGCCTTCAGCGTGTTCGGCGCCCCGCGTCTCCAGGCCCGCTTCGGCACGGCTCCGACCCTGTACGCCAATCTCGCCGCCCTGGGCGTGATAGTGGCGGTGATCGCCATATGGGTGGACACCCCGGCCGTGGTCGTCGTGGCCGTCATCGTCAGCGGCGCCTGCATCGGCATCAACAACACCCTCACGACCCAGGCCGTCATGCTGGTGGCGCCGGTCGAACGGCCCGTGGCGTCCTCCGCCTACGGCTTCCTCCGCTTCATCGGCGGCGGCATCGCCCCCTACGTGGCGGGCAGGCTGGCCGACGCCGCGGGGCTGAGCCTCCCCTTCGCCGTGGGCGCCGCGTCCTTCCTGCTCGCGATCCCCGTGCTGGCGACCGGCCACACGATGCTGCGCAGGGCGGAGTCCGGCCTCGCGGAGGAGGAACCGGTCGCGCCGTCCTTCACGACGATCGGAGCTCCCGTCCCGGCCGGCTCCCCGCGGGTGATCGTCGCCGTCGGGGACCACGAGCGGGCCGACGGCATCGTGGAGGCAGCCGCCCGCATCGCCGCCGACGGCGGCAGCGTCCTCGAAGTGGTTCATGTGCAGGAGACGGCCGTCGTGGAGGGGCAGGCCGCCGAGACCGAGACGGCCGGCCGGGCCCGTGCCACGGTGACCGCCCATCTCGCCCGGGCCGCCGCCCACGGAGTCACCGCCCACGGCCAGGTCCTCACCGGCATCGGCGACCACGCGGCCGCCGGACGGGCCCTCGCCCGGCACGCGGAGCGCGTGAACGCCCGTACCGTCGTCATCGGCCGTTCCCCGCGGGGCGCGCTCGCGCAGTTCGCGGACGGCAGCTTCACCACCGCGCTCACGCACGCGGCCCACTGCTCCGTCCTCGTCGTCGGTGAGGACCATCAGCCCAGGCCGCTGACCAGCGCCGAGCTGGCGGAGCTGCGGACCGGCAGGGCCTGAGTCCACCGGTCGACAGGGGTCCGGGCGTCCCTGCCCGGGCCCCTGTTCATCGATGTACGGCGATCATGGTCCGAACTGCCGCAGCCCCGCCAACTGTCGGGGCAAATGGGCCGATTCGCCGCCCGTGCGGGACCGGTGGGGCCGGAGAAGAAGTTCTGACGCGGAGTCTGTACAGCCGACTTACAGCGTTGTAAAAGGCAGGGGCAGCACTACGGGAACACGACTGCCACTCCGACAACTCCGCCGAAGGAGCACCCCCATGCCCTTGCGCCCCACCGGCTTAAGACCCGCCGGTATTCTGCTGGCCGTTCTCGCCCTCTTCCTGGGCGGCGTCACGATGCTGGCCCCTGCGGCCGTGGCGGCACCCACCGCCTGGAGCCCCAAACCCGCGCCCATGACGACCCCGTGGACCGCTCAGGTCTCCCGGGACAATCCGCTGCCGGAGTATCCGCGGCCGCAGCTGACCCGGCCCGACTGGGCCAATCTCAACGGCATCTGGGACTTCGCCGTCACCGGGAGGGACGCGGGGCAGCCGGCGTCCTTCACCGACCAGATCCGGGTGCCGTTCGTCGCGGAGTCCGCGCTCTCCGGCATCCAGCGCAAGATCACCGAGAACGACAAGCTCTGGTACAAGCGCACGTTCACGGTGCCGGCGGGCTGGAACGGCCGCCGGGTCCAGCTCAACTTCGGCGCGAGTGACTGGCGTACGACGGTGTGGGTCAACGGCCAGCAGGCCGGAGCGGTCCACAGCGGCGGCTACGACGCGTTCGGCTACGACATCACGCCCCTGCTCAACGGTGGCACCAACACCATCGTCGTCTCGGTCTTCGACCCGACCCAGACCGGCGGTCAGGCCGTGGGCAAGCAGCGCATCAACGACGTGACCCCGCACCCCGGCGGCGGCATCTTCTACACGGCGGCGTCCGGCATCTGGCAGACCGTCTGGCTGGAGCCGACCGCGGCGGCCCACGTCACCCGGCTCGACATGGTGCCGCGGCTGTCCGACTCGACGCTGCGGGTCACGGTCCAGGGCGCGGGCGTCAGCGGGCAGAGCGCGCGGGTCACGGTCGGCTCCGGCGGGACGACGGTCGGCACGGCGACGGGCGCGGTCGGCTCGGAGCTGACGGTGAGGATCACCAACCCGCACCTGTGGTCGCCGGACGACCCGTTCCTGTACGACGTGAAGGCCGATCTCCTCTCCGGCTCCACGGTCGTCGACTCCGTGGGCTCGTACACCGGGATGCGGTCGATCTCGCGCGGCACGGTGGGCGGCAAGCAACGCCTGCTGCTCAACGGCAAGTTCGTCTTCCAGACCGGCACCCTCGACCAGGGCTACTGGCCGGACGGCATCTACACCGCGCCCACGGACGACGCCCTCAAGTACGACCTCCAGAAGCACAAGGACCTCGGCTTCAACATGGTCCGCAAGCACATCAAGGTCGAGCCGCAGCGCTGGTTCTACTGGGCCGACAAGCTGGGCCTGCTGGTGTGGCAGGACATGCCCGCGATGGACACCCGCACCCCGGACTCGGCGGCCCGCACCCAGTGGGAGGCGGAGTTCGACCAGATCATCGACGAGCACCGCAGTTCGCCGTCGCTCGTGATGTGGGTCGACGAGAACGAGGGCTGGGGCCAGTACGACCAGGCCCGCATCGCCGACAAGGTGAAGGCGGCCGACCCCTCGCGGCTCGTCGACAACATGAGCGGCATCAACTGCTGCGGCGCGGTCGACGGCGGCAACGGCGACGTGATCGACCATCACGTGTACGTGGGGCCGGGGGTGACGAGCCCGTCCTCGACCCGGGCCGCCGTGCTCGGTGAGTACGGCGGCCTCGGCCTGCGGGTGTCGGGCCACGAGTGGTCGCCCGGCAACGGCTTCAGTTACGAGGACCAGGCCGACACCGCACACCTGAACAACCGGTTCGTCGGACTCATCGACGCGCTGCGCCTGCAACAGATGCCGGCCGGTCTTTCGGCCTCCGTGTACACGGAGATCACCGATGTCGAGAACGAGGTCAACGGCCTCCTGACGTACGACCGTCAGGTGGTCAAGGTCGACGCGGCGCGGGTCAAGGCCGCCAACCAGGCCCTGATCGCCGCCTCCGCGAACCCGGCGGGGCCGACGACGCTGCCCACCGGCCTGAAGTCGCTGCGGGTCACCACTCCCGGCTACACCGACCGCTACATCCGCCACCGGGACGCCCTCGCCTACACGGAGGTCGTCAACTCCGCCAGCAGCGATCTGCTGAAGAACGACGCCACCTGGCGGGTCGTGCCGGGGCTCTCCGACAGCTCCTGCTACTCGTTCGAGTCCCGCAACTACCCGGGCGAGTACCTGCGCCACCGCGAGTTCCGGGTGCACCGGGAGGCCGGTGACGGCTCGGCCCTGTTCAAGGCGGACGCCACGTTCTGCGCGGTGCCCGGGCAGGGCGGTGTCCGGCTGATGGCGCAGAACTATCCGGGCCAGTACCTGCGGCACTACAACTCCGAGGTCTACCTGGCCGTACCGGGCGGGTCCCGGGCCGCGGACAACCCGTCGCTGTTCACCGAGGACACGACGTGGTCCGTGGAGGCGCCCTGGGCGCCCTGACCCCGCGGGGACACGCAGGCGCCGGACCCCGGTCCGGCGCCTGCGCACGCCCCGCGAACGCACGCCTTCTCCAACGATGGAAGTGAACGTCATGAGTTCAGGAATACGGCGCCGCAGCGTCCTGTCCGCGGCCGCGCTGGGCGGCGCGGCCGGTTCGCTCGGCCTGTCCGCGCCCGCGTCGGCACGACCGCGCACGGCGGCTGCCGCACTGCCCGCCGAGGACGGGTACGACCTGTGGCTGCGCTATCCCCAGGTGGCCGACGCCTCTCGACTCACCCACTACCGCGATGTGCTCGAGGACCTGGTCTGGCAGGGCGGCGGTCCTCTCCAGCGCTCGGCCGTCGAGGAGTTGACCCGCGGTCTGTCCGGGCTGCTCGGCCGCCGGGTGACGGCGCGCGGCACCGCCCCGTCGGGCCCGGCCCTCGTGGTGGGCACCCCCGCGAGCTCCGCACTGGTCCGCGCGCTGGTGCCGGACGCCGACCTGGCCGGTCTCGGCGACGAGGGGTACGTCGTGCGCCGGGTCATCCGGGACGGCAGCACCCGCATCGTCGTGGCGGCCCCCGCCGACCGCGGGGTGCTCTACGGCGCCTTCCATCTGCTGCGCCTCGTCCAGACCGGGCAGCGGCTGGACCGCGTCGACATCACGGAGCACCCCGCCGCGCCGCTGCGGGTGGCCGACCACTGGGACAACATCGACGGGTCGATCGAGCGCGGCTACGCGGGCCGGTCGTTCTTCGACTGGGAGGAGCTGCCCCGGCTCGACGAGCGGTACACGGACTACGCGCGCGTGCTCGGCTCGCTCGGCATCAACGCCGCCGTGATCAACAACGTCAACACGCCCTCGGACTACCTCGCCGAGCCCTTCCTGACCAAGCTGGCCGCGCTCGCCGGAGTGCTCCGCCGGTGGGGCGTGACGCTGTACGTCACGGCGAACTTCGCGGCGCCCATCGACCTGGGCGGCCTGAAGACCGCCGACCCGTTCGACGCGGGCGTGCGCGACTGGTGGGCGAAGAAGGCCGCGGAGATCTACGACAGGATCGAGGACTTCGGCGGCTTCCTGGTCAAGGCCAACTCGGAAGGGCGGCCCGGCCCGCTGGACTACAAGCGCACCCACGCCGACGGGGCCAACCTGCTGGCGGACGCGGTGCGGCCGTACGGCGGCGTCGTGATGTGGCGGGCCTTCGTGCACGACACGGACGCGGCGTGGGACCGCCAGGGCTACCTCGACTTCACGCCCCTCGACGGGAAGTTCGCCGACAACGCCGTCGTGCAGATCAAGAACGGGCCGATCGACTTCCAGGTCCGCGAGCCCGCGCACCCGCTGTTCGGCTCGCTGCCGCACACCAACTCGATGATCGAGCTCCAGGTGACGCAGGAGTACACCGGACACGCCACCCACCTGTGCTACCTCGTCCCGCAGTGGAAGGAGGTCCTGGACTTCGACACCCTGAAGGCGGGCGAGGGCAGCACCGTGGCCGGGGTCGTGACCGGCAAGGTGCACCCGTACACGCACCACGGGTTCGCCGGGGTGATGAACGTCGGCGACGCCCGCAACTGGACGGGCTCCCACCTCGCCGCCGCCAACACCCACGGCTACGGACGCCTCGCGTGGAACCCGGACCTGTCGGCCGCGCAACTGGCCGACGAGTGGACCCGGATGACGTTCGGCAACGACCCGGACGTGGTCGGAACCGTCTCCGCGCTGCTCCTCGGTTCCTGGCGCACGTACGAGGACTACACGTCACCGCTGGGCACGGGGTACCTCACGCACCCGCCGGACGGCTCGGTGACCGGGCACTTCGACCCCAGCCCGACCACGACCACCCAGTTCCACAGGTCGGACCGCACGGGCATCGGCTACGACCGCACCGTGGCGACCGGCGACGGGTACCCCGCGCTGTACGCGCCCGCGATCCGCGACGCGTACGAGTCCCTGGAGCGCTGCCCGGAGGAACTGCTGCTGTTCCTGCACCACGTCCCGTACACCCACCGCCTGGCCGCCGGGGACACCGTCATCCAGCGCATCTACGACACGCACTTCGACGGCGCGGCCCGGGTGGCGGACATGCGGGCCGACTGGGACGCGCTGCGCCGCCGGGTCGACCACCGGCGGCTCACCGAGGTGTCCCGGCTGTTCGGGGAGCAGAGCGACCGGGCCGCCGAGTGGCGGGACACGCTGGTCGCCTACTGGTTCGAGCTGAGCCGGATCCGCGACGAGCGGCGCAGCTGGCTCCAGGCGGTCGTCGCCCCGGCGGACACGGTGCTGCTGGGCGGCGAGCGCAACGAGCTGCCCGTGCAGATCGTCAACGCGACCGGCTCCGGGCTGCGCACGGTGACCGGGCTCGACGTGCCCGAGGGCTGGCGGGCCGAGGAGGCGACCGGGTACGTGGACTCCGGGAGGGACATCACGGTCGCGCTGCCCGTCGTGCCTCCGCCGGCCCCCGCGCTGGCCACGCTGCACGCGCGGCCGCGATCGGGTGCGGTGCGGGTCCTGGACTCCTCGCTGCGCAGCCGGGCGCAGGCGGTGGTCGTGCCGCCCGCCGCCCGCTGTGTGCACGCGCTCGACGCGGGGACCGACGGGTCGCCGGTGGTGACGGACTACGACCGCCTCTCCCCCGCGAGCGTGTGGCGCGCGGGCGCGGCCTTCGGCTGGGTCGGGAACACCCCGGACGCCACCGACACCGGTCTGTTCGACGTGGTCCGCCGCGACTACGTCCGCGACAGCGCCCCGGCCGTGCTCCGTCTGACGCTGCCCGCCGGTCCGTGCACCGCACACCTGCTGACCGGTGATCCCAACACCCTCAACAGGACGCTGGTCGTCCGGGTCGACGGCGTCGAGAAGGCCCGCAGCGAGCAGCTCGACGGCCGTGCGTTCGCCTGGCTCCGGGTGCCGCTGGACGGCGGGTCCGCCGGGCGCGAGGTGGATCTGGAACTGTCGGCGAAGGAGGGCCAGACCTGGCACCTCGGCGCGTGCGTGGTGCTGGCGGACGGCCGGTAGGAACGGGGGCCGTCGACCGGCCCCACGACGCCCCGGGCCCGGGGCGGTGCCGCCGGCGCCGCTCCGGGGCCTGCGGGAGGCACGGTGTCCATGAGCCGCCGGGAAACGCCCACGGCCGGTCCGGCGATCCTCCTGCCGCACACTTGGATGGATGCGTGACGCGACACGCGACGCGTCTCGTGACCCATTACGTGGCTTCTGCAGAAGGACTCTCACATGACTGACCGGCCGTTGACGCTCATGGCTGTGCACGCCCACCCCGACGACGAGGCCACCAGCACCGGCGGAGTCCTCGCGCGGTACGCGGCCGAGGGCATCCGCACGGTTCTGGTGACCTGTACCGACGGGGCCTGCGGTGACGGGCCGGGAGGGGTCAAGCCGGGCGACACGGGCCACGATCCGGCGGCCGTCGCCCGGATGCGCCGTCAGGAACTCGACGCGAGCTGCGAGGTCCTGAAGATCAGCGACCTGGAGACGCTCGACTACGGCGACTCCGGAATGATGGGCTGGCCGAGCAACGACGCCCCCGGAGCCTTCTGGCAGACCCCCGTGGAGACGGGCGCCGCCCGGCTCGCGGAGCTGATGCGGCACTACCGGCCCGATGTGGTCGTCACCTATGACGAGAACGGCTTCTACGGCCACCCCGACCACATTCAGGCCCACCGCATCACGATGGCGGCGCTGCCCATGACCGACCTGACCCCGAAGGTGTACTGGACCACGATGCCCCGGTCGGGGATGCAGCGGTTCGGGGAGATCATGCGCGAGTTCCACCCGGAGATGCCGGAGCCGGATCCCGCCGAGGCCGCCGCGATGGCCGAGATCGGCCTCCCCGACGACGAGATCACGACCTGGGTGGACACCACCGCGTTCAGCGGACAGAAGTTCGACTCGCTGGCCGCGCACGCCAGTCAGGGCGAGAACATCTTCTTCCTGAAGATGGGCAAGGAGCGGTTCGGCGAGTTCATGGGCGTGGAGACCTTCGTCCGGGTCCAGGACACCACCGGCGCGGCCCTTCCCGAGAACGACCTCTTCGCCGGACTGCGCTGACCCGGTACGCCGCCCCCGGCCGGTCACATCAGCGAGCTGATGGCGGTGACCGCGGAGTCGAGCGTCGAGGACACGGCGGACGCCGCCGACGTGCCCGCCAGGTAGAAGCCGAATGCCGCGCCCACCGCGATGTGGGAGAGCTTTCCGCCGCCTTTGCGCAACAGGAAGAACACCGCGCCGATCAGGATGACGATCACGGGCAGGTGCAGGGCGTCCATCGTTCTCACCTCGTGGCCCGGCATGGGAGCGGGCGCACCCCCGCGCGCGCCGGTGGCAGCTTCGTGCCGGGCGCTGCCACAACGGCCAGGCTAGGACCGGTCCGTCGCTCCTGCCACTCGGGTGAACACGGAACGTGAGGGCGGGCCCTTCGGCACACGCCGTAGGGTCCGCCCCATGGACCGACTCGACATCACCCCGGACCGGCTGGCGGGCACCTGGCACATCGTCTGCTCGTCGTTCCCGCTGTGGCAGGGCGACCGGCGCACCGGAGCGACCTTCACCTACGCCCCGCTGACGCGCGACGGCACGGGCCCGCCGCGGATGACCGACGACGTCGCCTATCGCACCCGGAGCGGGCGGCAGCGGCACATCCTCGGCGTCGACACCCGTCTCACGAAACGCCCCGGCTCCGTCTACCGCTGGCGGGGGCGCGGGGTGCTCGCGGCGCTGACGAGCGAATGGGAAGTGCGTGAGATGGGCGCCGACGACGCCTGGGCGGTCATCGTCTTCAGCAAGTCCCTGGTGACGCCGGCCGGAGCGGACGTCGTGGTGCGGGCCGATCGGCTCGCCGACTCGGAGGTGATCGGGGAGGCGCTGGCGGCCGGGGTGCGTCACGAGGCGCCGCCGGTGCCGGAGTGGCGTTCCGCCTAGCCGTCCGGCTCGACCGCAGTGTCCACGGTCCGGCCGCGTCCGGGAGAGCGGTGCGGAGCCTCTCGTGGCGGCGGCCGGGCCGACAGCGCGTCGCCCCGCTCCGCGCGACAGGGCGCCGGGCCCGCCGGAGCATGGGGGCATGGAGGCTTCCTCGTGGGGTGTGCCGGGCCGGGCGCTGCCGCTGATCCTGGTGGCGGCGCCGGTCGACGTGCCCCTGGGCTGGCTGGCCGAGCTGGAGGACCCCCGCTTCTCGTACCGGCTGCAGACCTCGGGCCACGAGGTGGTGCGGGACGTGTACCGCTACCGCCCCGATCTGCTGATCCTCGGGCTGCGGCTGCGCGACCCGGGGCCCTTCGAGGTGCTTCGGCGGGTCCGCGAGATGTCCGAGGAGCTGCGCGTCGTGGCGGTCGACCGGGCGTTCCGGCGGGCCGAGGCGGAGCATGCGCTGGAGAGCGGCGCCGACGACCTGTTCTGGTACGGGATGCCCGACGGGCTGGCCAAGGCGCTGATCATGGCGCGGCTGCGCAGGGCGACCCCGGTGACGCCGTCCGCGCAGCTCATCGAGGACGGCTGGCTCCGGCTGGACCTCGGGGCCCGTGAGGCGACCGTGCAGGGCCGGTTCGTGCCGCTGACGTCGCTGGAGTTCGACCTGCTGCACGTCCTGGCCCGCAACCCCGGGCAGGTGCTCTCCGCCGAGCAGCTGCTGCGCCACGCCTGGCGGTCCCGCCCCGACGGCGATCCGTCCCGGGTGAAGTACGCCGTGCTGCGGCTGCGCCGCGCCGTCACCCGCGCCACGGGCGCCGAGGCCCCCGTCGAGACCGTGCGGGGAGTCGGGTACCGGTACGTCGTGCCCGGCCCGCACCCGGCGTAGGTCCCGGGCCGAACGTCCCCCTCCGCTCTTCGGAGTCCGCTGCAACCGTGCTGCAACCCGCGTGCTCCCGGGCCGCTCCCCCGCGCGTCCATCGTCGTGGACGTCGCCGGGCGATCCGCCGGTGACGGACCCCGGCAGAGCAAGGGACAGCTCGTCAATGACCCTCGTCGCACTCATCCCCGCGCACAACGAACAGGACCGCATCGTCGCCACCCTCGCCGGTCTGTACCGGCAGACGGTGCGCCCGGACCGGATCGTCGTGGTCGCCGACAACTGTACGGACCACACCGCGCGGATCGCCGAACACTGCGGCGCCGAGGTCTTCGTCCCCACCGCCAACGAGGACAAGAAGGCCGGTGCCCTCAACCAGGCCCTCGTCCCCCTGCTGACGGATCTCGACGACGAGGCGCTGGTGCTGGTCCAGGACGCGGACACCGTCCTGAACCCCCGGTTCGTGGAGTGCGCGGTGGAGGCCATGGCGGACGAGACGGTCGGCGCCGTCGGCGGTGTCTTCTACGGGGAGCCGGGCGGCGGTCTCCTCGGCCAGTTGCAGCGCATGGAGTACCAGCGCTACGCCCTGGAGATCCGCCGCAAGGACAACGAGGCCGTGGTGCTGACCGGCACCGGCAGCCTGTTCCGCGCGTCCGTGCTGCGCCAGGTGCGCGAGGCCCGTCTCGACGGCGTCATCGGCGGCGGGGAGGGCTACTACTCGCTGGCCTCGCTCACCGAGGACGACGAGATCACGAAGGCGGTCAAGACGCTCGGCCACCGCACGGTCTCCCCCGACGGCTGCTGGCTGGTCACGGAGGTGATGCCGTCGCTCGGCAAACTGTGGCACCAGCGGCTGCGCTGGCAGCGCGGCGCCCTGGAGAACCTGCGCGACTACGGCTGGACGCCGGTCACCAGGAAGTACTTCTTCCAGCAGTTCATGCTCGGCATCGGTGCCCTGGCCCTCGCCCTGTTCCTCCTGTTCGTGGTCCTGAACCTCACGCTGGTCGGCTGGGCCGGCTTCTCGCCGTTCTGGTCGGCGATCATGATCATCTTCGTCGTCGAACGCACCCTGACCGTGCGCCGCCTGGGCCCGCGGGCCACGCTCCTGGCGCTGCCCCTCGTCCCGGAACTGCTCTACGACCTCTTCCGGCAGGCCGTGTTCGTCCGCTCCCTGTTCGACCTCGCGCTGCGCCGCGAGGCCCATTGGGTCGCCACCTGACCGGCTGCCCCTCCCCCATCCCCCCTTCTTCTCCGTGGAGTTGACCCCTGTGTACGGAAACCCGATCAGCGCCGGAGCGCTCGGCGGCGCCGGCACCGGCGCGCTCGCCATGACCGGCCTCAGCCCGCTCGCCCTGCTGGGCCTCGTCGTCGGATGCTTCACCCTCATCGCCGCGGGCCTCGCCCTGCGCAGTCTCTCCCCCGTCATTTCGGGCCGGGACCGCGGCCCCGGCCCGAACGACTGACGGTCAGCGTCCGCGGAACGCGTTGTGGACGGCGACGGTGGACGTGTTGCCCTGCCGGTCGACGACCTCGGCGCGCAGCGCGACGCCCTTGCCCCTGGCGGGGGCCTTCAGGGACGCCCTGCCGTGCTTCACGGACAGCTTCTGCCAGGTGGCGCCGTCGTCGTACGAGGCCTGCACCGTCAGGGACTTGAGGTTGTCCCCGGCGGCGGCGCCCTGCACCTCGACCGGCACCTTCACGTTCCGGCCCGCCCTGACCGTGGACTCCAGGTCCAGTTCAGGGTGGAAGCGGACCGTCGAGGCGGGGACCGTCTTGTCCCCGTCCTTGGAGCGGAAGGTCCAGCTCGCGTCGATCCGGGTGCCGACCAGAGCGATGTCCTCGCTCCGGGTCGACGTGGTGCTCAGCGTGTACGCGCCGTCCCCGGCGGGCACGGCGAACGACGCGTACTCCACGTCCTCGTCCCTGTCGAAGAGCGTCTCGCCGTCACGGGTGAGCTTGGTGTGCGCCGATTCCACCGTCGTGGAGCCGTCGTGGCCCTGGCCGTCGTCGAACATGCGCAGGAACGCGTACAGGGTGTTGCCGCTGCGCACGATGCCGTCGCTGTCGTCCATCAGCGGGCCGAACACGCCCGTGTTGAAGACCTCCCGGTAGGTGCGACCCGCGCGGTAGGTCTCGAAGGAGACGGTGTGGCGGGATTCCGTCGGCTGCCAGCCGTTGGGCAGCGGCGCGCCGACCTGCTCCGTGCCGAGACTCCACGTGGCCTTGTCGGCGGTCGACAGATAGAGCTTCCTGCTCGTCGGCCCGGGGGTGATCCGGCCCGAGGCGAAGCCGAGCAGGGACCCCTGGACCTCGCCGATCGGGCTCAGCCACACGTCCTTGCCGGGCTTGGCCACGCCGAGCGACGCCGTCACGGCGGCGAGATCGCGCCGCTTCTCGTGGCGGGTGTATCCGGTGGCGAGGCGCTGCACCGGCCCGCCGTACACGAGCGAGTACTGCTTCGCGTCGCCGACGGCGAAGTCGGCGTCCCAGAGCTGCTGGAGGGACCCGTCGGTGATCTCGGGGCCGAGATGGGCGGCGCGCAGGTTCTTGTAGGAGTCCAGCTGCCAGCCCGACTGGAAGTTCGTGTAGCCCTTCTTGACGGCGTAGTACATGTACGCCTGCTCCGCCTTCGCCTTGCCGTCGGGCACGGTGATGTCGACCGGCTCGGCGGTACGCGCGTCGAGGGTGACCTTCTGGTCCTTGTCGACGATCAGCTTGGGCTGGGCGATCCAGTCCGTGCCCTTGGTGGGGTCGGCACGGTCGACGAGGATCACGCCCTGCACGGTGTACTCGCCGGCGGGCAGCCGTACGGTCGTGGAGTCGCTGTTCTCGTCGACGGCGTACTCGGTGCCCGCGGCGTCGCCCGTCAGCGCCTTGACGTAGGTCTGGAAGTGCGCGGCGGCCTTGCCGTCCCTCCCGATGTGGCGCAGGTCGACGGCGTACGAGGCGACTTCACGCTCGACCGCGAAGGCCGTGCGCACGCTCTGGTCCGGGCCGGCCGCCACGACGGCGCCGGAGTACCGGCCGTCGGCGGCCTCGACCCCGGTGTCGGCGGCGACGGTGACGTCGGCCGTCTTCCCGGCGGGCACGGTGACCTTCGCCGGGCTGACCGTGAACATGCCGTCCGGGGCGGTCCTGCCGTTTGCCGACGTGCCGCTCGCGGTGAGGTCGAGGGTGACGTCGGAGGTGCCCGTGTTGCGGTAGGTCAGGGTGCGGCTGACCGGCTGGTCGTCGTCGTGCGGCCAGGCGGCCGTGCCGAAGTTCAGCGAGGTCTGCTCCGCGTACACGCCGGTCCTGATCGCGTGGTCGACCTGGATGCGGCCGGCGCCCTGCTCGAACGCGCCGAACCCGGTGTCCTTGGCGGAGGCGGTGAGCACGCCCTTGAGCTGTGCGGCCTTCCAGTCCGGGTGCTGCTGCTTCAACAGGGCGGCGGATCCGGCGACATGGGGCGTCGCCATGGACGTACCGGAGATGGTGACGTACCCCTCGGGGTTCTCCCCGACCTCCTGGGCGATGGCGCTGCCCGGCGAGGAGGCGGCGGTGATGTCGACGCCCGGCGCCGTCACGTCCGGCTTGATCGCGCCGTCCCCGAGGCGTGGGCCCCGGCTGGAGAAGTCGGCGGTCTTGTCGTCGCTGTCGACGGCGCCGACGGTGAGCGCGCCGTCCGCGGAGCCGGGGGTGCCGACGGTGCCGGCGCCGGGGCCCTCGTTGCCCGCGGCGACGGCGAAGAGGACGCCGTCGCTCTCGCTGTAGTGGTCGACGGTCGCTTCGAGCGGATCGGTGTCCGGGGTGTCGGTGCCGCCCAGGCTCATGTTGACGATGTCGGCGCCCTGCGCGACGGACCAGTCGATACCGGCGATGATGTCCGAGTCGGCGCCGCTGCCGGTGTCGTCGAGGACCTTCGCGGCGACGATGCTCGCGCCGGGCGCGACGCCCTTGTACTTGCCGCCCGACTTCGCGCCGGACCCGGCGATCGTGGACGCGACGTGCGTGCCGTGGCCCTGGTGGTCCACGTCGTCGGCCGAGGTGGAGAAGTTCTTGGCGGCGACGACCTTGCCGGCCAGGTCGGGGTGGTCCGCGTAGACGCCGGTGTCGACGACGGCGACCTTCACGCCCGTGCCGTCGTAGCCCGCCTGCCAGGCCGCGGGGGCGCCGATCTGCGGGACGCTGACGTCGAGCCGGGCCTTGACGGGGGCGTCCAGCCAGACGTGATCGACGCCCTGGGCCGCGGTGGTCCGCGTGACATCGTTGTCCGACCGCGTGAGGGACTTCCACAGGGCGGGCAGGTCGTCGGCGGATGCGGTGAGGGCCTGGGCGTTGAGGGCCTTGAGGCCGCGGTGGACCGTGGCGCCCGTGTCCTGGATGTCGGCGCGGGTGCCGGCGGCGCCGCCCCGGTAGCCGACGATGACCTTGAGCCCGTTCTTGTACAGCTTGCGGGCGGCGGCGGTGTCCAGCTGCTCGATGTCGAAGAGGCGCTTGTCGAGGGTGCCGTCGGAGATCAGCCGCTGGGCTTCGAGGGGGACGACGAGGGACTGCTCGCCGTCGCTCTCGATGTGTACGGGTATGTTCGCGCGGCCGGCGGCCGGGGTGAAGCCGGTGACCTTGCCGTCCGTCACCTGGACGACGTCTCCGGTGATCAGCTGGACGCGGTGCTGCGTGGGCCGCTTCGCGGTCGCGGCGGCGGGACCGGCGGTGGCCGGGACGGCGGCGGTCGCGGTCGCCGCGACGACCGCGGTGGCGGCCAGCGCGACGAGGCCGGGTCTTGTGACGAGTCTGCGCACGGGGTTCCTTCGGTGGAGGCAGGGACGACGGTGGTGCTGGACGCGCGCGGGGTGTCCGGCGCGCGTCCGTCTCGGAGGCGCGCGTCCGGGTGGGGACGCGCGCGGGTACCGCGGGGTGGGGTCAGTGGCGGTGTGCCGACGGCGCGGCGGTGAGGGTGAGGGTCTGTTCGGCGGCGGTGCGGGCGTCGCCGACAGCTCCGCCCGTGGTGTCCTGCCAGGCCCGCACCGGGGTGGTCTCGGCGGTCCTGTCCGGGTCGCCGGAGAGCCCGACGACGAGTCCGCTGTAGCGGTTGACCAGCCGGTACGTTCCGGCCGGTGTCCCGTCGGGGTGGGTGGAGGGGATGACGAACCACTGCTGTCCGACGGTGGGACCGCCGGCGGGCGCGGCGGTCACGGTCGGCCGGGCGCCCCAGGCACGTCCGGCGTCCCCGGTGGCGTCGACGCCGAGCAGACCGCCGGTGGCCGCGTTGGCGACGCGGTACGAACCGTCGTGGTTGCTGGTGAAGACCCAGCGGCTCAGCGCCGAACTCCCGGTGTCCGTACCGGAGGTGGTCCGGGTGCTGCCGGAGACCTGGGAGAGGCGGCGGCCGTCGCCGCTCGCGACGGTGTAGGCCGTGCCCGAGGTGACGGGGGCGGCCGGGCTGTCGGTGTCGATGACCGTCTCGTAGTACTCGCCGTCGGCGCCGTTCGAGCACTGGAAGGAGCAGTAGCTGCGGAAGGTCTTCCCGACGACGGTGGAGCCGGTTCTGTTCACGGAGTCGAGCATCCAGCGGTACCAGGAGCCGGTCCGGTAGTCGCCGGTGTCGCCGAGCAGCCGCCACTTCTGGGTGGCGAGGTCGTCGGTGGCGTAGAAGCGCTGCGGCTCGGTGGAGTCCTGGACGACGGCTTCGGGCTGGCCGATGTACAGGCCCAGATGGGCGTCGTAGGCGATGTTCATCGTCAACAGGTCGGACTTGGCGGTCAGTTCACCTGCCGCCTGCTGCTCGGCCACGGTCCCGGCGTTGTCCGGGTCGTAGTCGTGCTCGACGGCCGCGTACCCGGTGGGGTGGTCGGCGTCGACGGGTTCCATGGTGCTCTCCAGGCCGCCGAGTCCGGGCTGCGACCAGGAGCCGTCGTACCACTTGCGCCACGAACCCGGCGCCATCTTGGCCGACATGGGGGCGCGGGCCACGTGCGCCAGGCTGCCGTCGGTCCAGCCGCCGGGGACGCCGCCCTTCGGGATCACACGGGAGTTGTAGTAGACGTAGAAGTAGCCGGACGCGGTGTCCACGAACAGCCGGGGGTCGCCGTCGCCGTAGGAGTAGGTCTCGTGCGGGAAGGCGGCGTCGTCGCCCCTGCGGGTGCTGTACGGCGAGGTGAGGACGTGGCTCTTGATGTCCCACGTCCTCCCCCGGTCGGTCGAGAGGGCGTAGTCGATCGCGTCGTAGTGCAGCCCGTCGTCGAACGGGCTCGGCGTGAACTCGTTGTGGACGAGGCCGTACCAGTCGCCCGTGTCGGGATCGACCCAGACGCCCATCAGGTCGCAGTAGTTCTTCCGCGCGTAGGACGACGTGTCCGGGGCGGGCGTGGCCTCACGGCCGGTGGGGCTGTTGTCGCAGCGCCAGGTGGTGTCGTCGTTGCGGTCGTCCGGGTTCGCCGGGTTCACGGCGTCGCTCAGGACGGCGTCCCGGGTCGCCGAGTCGAAGTCCGCGCCCCGGTAGAAGGTCCATTCACGGGGGTCGTCGGCGCCGTACAGGGCGTGGGCGGACTGATAGTGGAACGAGCCGTCCCTGTCGATGTACGGGGACGCGGGGCTGTCGTCCGGGTTGCCCCACCCGCCCTTGGCCCCGACGGAGACGGTGTAGCCGGGGTCGGCGGCGGACGCCGGTCCGCCGGAGAGCACGCCGAGCAGCATCGCGCTCGCGGCGGCCAGCGCACAGACGGCCTTGGTTCTGGGACGACCGGGACGAACGGACACAACTGCTCCTCTGACCGTGGGGGGTTGGCCGAGCGTGCACCACGTGGCGTGATTTAGTTCGACTAGAATCCGAACTAATGCAGATGCTGTCAAGCGATCCAGGGGACCGCGTCGAGATCCCCTCAGCCCCCTCAACCGGAGAGCCGGGCACGCGACTTGTCATCATGGGAGCGACGGCTCTCGCACCGGCCGCGGCCGGCGGAAGGAACACGGGTGAGCACGAAGTGACCGATCTCGGTACGGCGACGGCATCGCACGCCGCGCCCATGGATGCCTCCGGCACCCGGGACCGGGCCTCGATCCGGCGCACGAACCTCGGCGCGGTGCTGGAGCTGCTGCGCGACAACGGCCCGCGTTCCCGCGCGCAGATCGCCGCCGACACCGGACTGCCGAAGCCGACGGTGACCAGTCTCGTCGCCGAACTCGTCGGCCTGGACCTGGTCCGCGAGGGGCCCGCGCAGCGGGAGGGGGCCGTGGGCCGCCCGGGCACGCTGGTGCATCTGGACGGCGGCGGCCTCTGCGGTGTCGGCGTGGAGATCAGCACGAGCTACGTCCATGTGCTCGCCCTGGCGCTCGACGGCAGCCAGGTCCACGCGCACCGGGTGCCGCTGGCGGTCAGGGACGAAGGGCCGGACGCCGTACTGGACTTGACGGCACGTCATGTCGCGGACTGTCTTGCTTCCCTGGAGCGCGAGGGGTGGCGTCCGGTGGGCCTCACGCTCGCGGTGCCGGGTGTCGTCGACAGCGCGTCGGCCACCGTGACCTTCGCCCCGGGCATCGGCTGGCGCGACGTCCCCGTGGCCGACGCGCTGCGGGCGCGCCTCCAGCGGGCCGGGACGGGGACGCTGCCGCCGATCGCCCTGGACAACGACGCCAAGCTGGCCGCGCTGGCCGAGTACGCGCGGGTCCGCGGCTCCGGCGTCCGCGACATGCTCTCCCTGACCGGGGAGCGCGGCATCGGGGCCGGCATCGTCAACGACGGGCGGCTGCTGCGCGGTGCCGACGGATTCGCCGGCGAGGTCGGCCACATGCCCCTCGACCCGGCCCGCGATCCGTGCGTCTGCGGCCGGCACGGCTGCTGGGAGACCATGGTCGGCCTGGACGCCATCCTGCGGCTCGCGGCTCGCGGCAGCGATCCCCTGCACGATCCCGACGTCGCCCTGGAGGACCGCCTGGCGGACCTGCGCCACCGCGCCGAGGCGGGCGACCCGCGCACCCTGGAGGCGCTGGACCGGGTGGCGCACGACCTGGGCCTCGGCCTGGCGCTGCTGGCCGACGTCCTCAACCCCCGGCTGATCGTCCTGGGCGGCTACTTCACGTACATCGGCGACCTGTTCCTCGACCGGCTGCGCGCCATGCTGCGTACGCGCGTGATGGCGCCCCGGGCGGGCGGCTGCGAAGTCCGCCTGTCCGCACTGGGGTTCGCGGCGGCGGCACACGGAGGGGCACACCTCGCGCTCGACGCCGTCTATCTGCGGCCCGTCCCCTAGGGCGTGTGCTCAGCCGTGCAGCGTGTCCCGCGGCGAGCGGCCGTACTCGGCGCGGTAGGCGGCCGAGAAGCGGCTCGTGTGGAGGAAGCCCCACTGGGCGGCGATCCCGGTGACGGTGGCGCCGTCCAGCGGGTCCGCGGCCCTGAGCGCGGCGTGGACGTGTGCGAGGCGCACGCGGCGCAGGTGGGCCATGGGTGTGGTGCCCAGGTGTCGGCGGAAGGCGTACTGGAGGGCGCGGGGCGTGACCTGGGCGGCTTCGGCGATGTCGGCGAGGCCGATGTCGGTGTGCGCGTGATCGTCGATGTAGGCGGTGGCGCGGACGGCCGTCGAACGGGTGGCGTCCCGGGTGTCGGCCAGGAGCGGTTCGTGGCCGACCACCGTGTTGGGGAACACCTGGAGGACCGCGTTCGCCAGCAGGTCCGCCAGGGGGCCGATGATCAGCGGGACGTCGTCGGCCCCGAGGTCGCACACGCTGCGCGCGTAGGCACGGACGCGGTCCCAGTGCGCGGCGAGCCGGTGGTCGGCCGGGGCGTGCCGCGTGAACCGCAGCGGGCGGCCGCCGCGGGGGGCGACGGCGGCCACGGCCCGCGCGAGGAGTTCTCCGGGCAGGGTGACGGCGGACGCGTACAGGTCCACCGAGGCCCCGGAGCAGGGCCGCCCCGGCACATGGCCGAGGAAGCTGTCGCCCGCCGCGAAGGTGCCCTGTTCGCGCCCGAGGGTGCGCTGGACCCGGCCGCCCGCGACGCGCACGACGACCAGATCGCTCTGGGGTTCCTTGGTGAAGGCCAGCGGGGCGGGCAGGACCATCTCCCGGTACGCGAAGCGTCCGGCGTCGAAGTGCCGGATGACGTACGCCCCGCCCCGGGGCACGTCCTGCGCGCTGAACTCCCGCCCGAAGGCGGCACGCATCAGACCCCGCGCCACGTCCCCCGATTGTGTACGTGCCTCGACCGGCCCCACAGGCTTGCCGCTCACCAGCTCGACCCCAATCGAGCGCGGTCCGCTCACGCATACCGTCGTATGGACATCTGTCCTACACGGTAGTGCGACGGCCGGGAGCGACGCAGGGATTTTGCCTCACAGCGCGTGGAGGTCCGCGCGCCCCTCGGTGATGTCCGCGGCTATCTCCGTGATCTTGCGCCGGTGCGCACGGGCGTAGTTCCGCAGGAGGGTGAACGCCTCGTCGACGGTGACGTTGCGTCGGACCGACAGCACCCCCTTGGCCTGCTCGATGACGATCCTGCTGGTCAGCGCGTGCTCCAACTGCCCCACCAGATCGCGGTTCTGCTGCACCGCGCGCACCAGGGACAGCAGGTCGGCCCCCATCCCGGCAAAGGCGCGCGCCCGGGTCAGCGCCGGCTCGCCCAGGGAGAAGCCCGGGCCGCCGTGCAGGACGAGCGCTCCGACCGTGGCGTCGCCGTCGGCCAGGGGCAGCGCCGTGACTCGGGCGAGCCCGAGGGCCTGGGCGCGCGGCACCCAGCGGGGCCAGCGCACGCGGGCCGGACGGCCCGTCACGTCGAGGTCGATGAGCGGGCGGCCTGCCGTACGTGCCTCGTAGCCGGGGCCCTCTCCCCAGGCGGCGGCGTCGGCCGTGAGCGCGCGCAGTCCCGTGCTGGTCCCCTCGGTCCGCACCTCCACGTCACCGGGCGGCACGTACTGCACCCCTGCCCCCTGCGTGCCGACCAGTCGGCGGACACTCTCGACGAACGCGGCGAGGAGCCTGCCCACGTCGAGCGGCTCGGTGCCGGCCTCGTCCGTCAAACGCACGGCCAGTGCCGCCAGTTCCATGTCCGTCACCATCACGACTACCTCTCAGGCGCACCCCTGGGCACGCAACCGGCATCAAAAGACCTGAGCCGCGAAAACGCTCCCCCTCCCCCCATCTTCTCCACCGGCACCTCCTCACGCAGCCCGCAAAACGAAGGACCCACCAGGCGGGCCGGGAAACAGTCCGGAAAACGAAGCGCTTCCGTCCAAAACCCGGCGGGGAACTCGACTTTCTTACTTACCGGTAAGTAAGATCGCTGGTCCGTCGCTGCCGTCCCTGGAGGCTCCTTTGCGCCGCGCACCTTCCCACCAGCTCCTCGCCGGCCTGCTCGCCGGGGCGGGGGTCGCCCACTTCCTGCTGCCGAAGCCGTTCGACGCGATGGTGCCGCGCTCGCTGCCCGGCACACCGCGCGCCTGGACCCGTGCCAGTGGTGCCGTGGAACTGGCGCTGGCGGCTGGTGTAGCGCTTCCGCGGACCCGGGCCCGCGCCGCCACCGCCGCGGCCGCGTTCTTCGTCGCGGTCGTGCCCGCGAACATCAAGATGGCCGCCGACTGGAACGAGCGGCCCGCCCCGCTCAGGAACGCGGCGCGGGCCCGGGTGCCGCTTCAGGTTCCGCTGGTGCTGTGGGCGCGCAAGGTCGCGCGCGACGCGGCTTGACAGGCCCCTGAGCCGGGCCCGCGCTCCGTCAGGGCGTGTCGCCCGAACCGGGTGGCGCGGTGCGGGGCGGCGCGGCCCACGGTGTCCGGCAGCAGCGCCTCCTGCCAGGAGAGGTCACCGTCATGGCGATCGCCGAAGCCGCCCGGTCGCTCACGGCCCGCGTCGGGCGGCAGCTCGTCCGGATCACCGTCCTCGACATGTCGACACGGCTCGCCGCGCAGGCGTTCCTCGCCGCGCTGCCGATGCTGATCGCCGTCGGCTCGCTCTGCCCGGCGCCCGTGCGGCACGAGCTGCGGCGCTCGCTGCACACGCTCATCGGCACGAGCGGGCCCGTGGTGGCGGACGCCGACGTGCTGACCCGCGGCATGGACAGCTCGTTCTACAACTGGGGAGCCGCGGGCCTGCTCGTGGCCCTGCTGTCGGCGACCTCGTTCACCCGGGCCCTGCAGCGGTTGTGCGAACGCGCCTGGGAGCTCCCGCGTTCCGGGGTGCGGTACGTGGCGTGGCGCTGGGCGCTGTGGCTGGTGGTGTGGATCGCGGTGCTGGTGCTGCAGGGTTCGCTGCACCGGGCGTTCGGCGCGGGGCCCGTGCTCGGGGTGGCGCTCCAGGCGGTGGGATCGGTCCTGATGTGGTGGTGGACGCAGCATCTGCTGCTGGCGGGCCGGGTGCCGTGGCTGCCCCTGCTGCCGGGCGCGCTGCTCGCCGGCGGTGGGGCGGTCGCCCTCTGCGCCGCGTCCGGGCTGTGGCTGCCGCGGGCGCTGCGGGTGAGCGAGCAGCGGTACGGGCCGCTCGGTTCGGTGTTCACCCTGCTGTCCTGGCTGATCGTGTTCTTCACCGTGGTGGTGGCCGGTGTGGCGATCGGCCGGGTACTGGCGCAGGAGGAGTGGGTGCGGCGGTGGACGGGCCACCCGGCCGACTCCTAGGACCTGCCCGGCCCGCTCGGCTCGTGCCGGCTGTCCGGTTCCTCTGTCTCGGACCGCACCCGTCCTGCCTTCACCGCGGCCGTGAGCGCCGCGAAGTCGCGCTCGTTCTGGTCCGCGTACGCCTCCGCGAACCGGGCGACGGCCCGGTCGAAGGTGTCGGAGCGGCCGAGGTAGGCGGCGATCGCGACGCGGTCGCCCGAGCGTGCGTGGGCACGGGCCAGCGTGGTGCCGCAGGTGCGGCCGAACAGGCGCATGACGTCCGGACTCATCAGGTCGGCCTGCGGAATCGCCTTCCAGTCCCGCAACTGGCGGATGTAGAAGTCGCGTTGCCGCCCGTCGATGCCTTCGGCCCGCTCCCAGCCGAGGAACATGTCACCGGCGGCCTGCATGAGCCGCTGGCCCGCGACGACGCGTTCGCCCTGGTTCACGAGGTCCGACGCCCCGGCGAACGGGGCGAGGACCGAGGACTGCGCCTCCTTCGCCTGGAGCAGCAGCGGATCGCGGGCGTCCCGGCCGAGCAGCAGGATCACCCAGCAGCGGGTGCCGACGCTGCCCACGCCGACGACCTTGCGCGCCATGTCGACGACCCGGTACTGGGCGAGCAGCGCCCGCCGGTCGGCGGGCAGCGACCGGGCGTAGCGCGCGACCAGTTCCCGCAGCTGGTCCTCCAGGTGCTTGCGCTCCACGCCCGGCAGCAGCGTGTCGAGCGGGGTGATCAGCGGCGGGTCGGGGACGATGCGCAGCTCGCCGTCGACCACCCCGGCCAGTTTGTCCAGCGCCTGGAGGTGGTCACGGGTACGGGCCTTGGCGAGCGCGGCGGACATCCGGCGCCGGGCGGCCCGGTCGACACGCGCGGAGAGCCGCGCGTACAGCTCGTCGGCGTCGATCCGCGCGTACCAGACGTCGAGCGTGCGCATGGCGGCGAACTCCGCCATCGCCCCGCGGTACGCGCCCACGGCCGTCCGCACCACACGGCGGCGCTGCGCCGTGTCGAAGCCGTTGCCGCGCCCGGCGATGACCAGGCTGGCGGCGAGACGCTTGACGTCCCACTCCCAGGGGCCCGGCAGCGTCTCGTCGAAGTCGTTGATGTCGAACATCAGGCGCCGCTCCGGCGAGGCCAGCAGCCGGAAGTTCAGCAGGTGCGCGTCACCGCAGAGCTGGGCCCGCAGACCGGTGACGGGAGTGGCCGCGAGGTCGGTCGCCATGAGGGCGGCGGCGCCGCGGTAGAAGCGGAACGGGGACTGCGTCATGCGTCCGTAGCGCAGCGGCACCAGCTCGGCGAGCCGGGTGGCCGACTGCCGCTCCAGGACGTCGACGGGGTCCGGGCGGTCGGCCGGCGGCGCGAACTCGCCGTGGACCGAGCGCGGAACCCGGGAGCGGGCGCTCCTGCCCCGGTCCGCCCGCTCGGCGGGCGAGGCCGATGCGTGTGTCTCCCGGGTGTCCTGCTGTGTGCTGCGGGTCCTGGTTCCGTCCATGGCGGTGCTCCCCTCACGGCTGGCCCCGACACTGGACCGGGGCGGGGCCCCGGGCGTCACCCCGGCCGTGTGAGGTCCGGCCGAGTCGCCTGCCGGGGGTGAGGAGCGGCGGGCCCGCGGGCCGCAGACTGTCCGGCATGGAACCGCAGATCCCAGGACTTCGGCGGCGGCGCCGGCTGGCCCGCGTCTGTCTGCTCTCCGCCGTGGCGGCGCTCGCGGTGCTCGGCGTGTTCGCCGGGCTGCGCACCCTCGCCCTGCTCGTGGTGGGGCTCGCGGGTGCGGTGCTCACGCTCGCGGCCGTGTGGTGGCTCCTCAGCCGGCGGGGGGTGCTGCGGTATCTCGCCGTGCTGCTCGCGCTCGCCGCCCCGGTCTGGGTGGTCGTGGCGTACGTGCGGGCCGGTCTGCTCTGGGTGGTGCTGGTGTCGGGCGCGCTGTGGCTGGCGGCCACGGGTGCCGGGCGGGCGGCGCTGGCCGGACCGGCGGCTCCGGACACGACGCGGGAGCGGCCCGCGCCGCGGTTCCGGCGTCCCGTGCTCATCATGAATCCCCGCTCCGGGGGCGGAAAGGTCGAGCGGTTCGGCCTGCGCGAGCGGGCGGGCGAACTCGGCGCCGAGGTGGTGCTGCTGGCCACGGACGCCGAGACGGACGTCGCGGCCCTGGCCCGCTCGTGCGCGGCGCGCGGCGCCGATCTGCTCGGCGTCGCCGGCGGTGACGGCACCCAGGCGCTGGTCGCCGAGGTCGCCGCCGACCTCGGACTGCCGTTCCTCGTCGTTCCCGCGGGCACCCGCAACCACTTCGCCCTCGACCTCGGTCTGGACCGCGACGACCCGGCCGGCGCCCTCGACGCGCTGCGCGACGGGGTGGAGATCCGGGTGGACCTGGGCCGGGCGGCGGGGCGGCCGTTCGTCAACAACGTTTCGTTCGGCGCGTACGCGGAGGTGGTGCAGAGTCCGGCGTACCGGGACGGGAAGACCCGTACGACGTGGGAGCTGCTGCCCGACCTGCTGGTCGGACACCGCGGCGCCCGGCTGACGGCACGCGCGGGCGAGCACACCTTCGAGGATCCGCAGGCGTTGCTGGTCAGCAACAACCCTTACGGCGAGCGGGACATCGCGGGGCTCGGTCGGCGCACCCGCATCGACGGCGGCGTCCTCGGCTGTGTCGGCGTCCGCGTGACCAGCGCCGCCCAGGCCGCCGGGCTGCTGCGGGGCGGCCGGGCGACGGGGCTGACCCGGGCGAACGCGACCGCGGTGACCGTCGACGCCGACCAGCCGGAGCTGCCCGTCGGCATCGACGGCGAGGCGGTGCGGCTGCCCGTTCCCGTGCACTGCGAGATCCGGGCGGGCGCGCTCCGCGTGGTGGTGCCCCGGCGGCGGCCCGGCGGCTACCGGGAGCGGCCCGCTCTCGACTGGCGCACGATCGCCGAACTGGGCCTGACCCGCCGGAGTTGACCCCCCTCCGCGCGGCGCACGGCTACAGGGAGGATCCGCGGACCTTGCGCGCTTCGCGGGGCCCGTACGCCACCAGCGCCCAGATCACCAGCACGTCGAGCACGATGATGATCGCCGACCACACCGGGTGGTACGGGGTGAAGAAGAAGTTCTCCAGGGCGCTCAGGGTGGCGATGACGATACCGACCACGCGGGCCCAGGTGCGGCCCTTGAACAGGGCGAAGGCCGCGCAGAGCATCACCGCTCCGGTGATCATCTCGGCCCAGCCCCGGCCGGTGGTGTCGAAGTCGAAGGCGTAGTCGTGCTGCGCCTGGTAGTAGTTGCTGTTCAGGATCTCGGAGAGTCCCGAGATCAGATGGAACCCGCCGGTGATGCCCAGGACGCACGCGGCGAAGAGGACTCCGCCGAGCGCCATCACACTGACGTGGGGTTCCTGCGGGGGTGTGCCGGAGCCCGGGGTGGGATCCGATGAGATGTGCCCGGCCATGTCGCGTCCCCTTGTCGTCACGGAGCTTCACGGAGCTTCACCTCCGGAGCATCCCGCCGCGCGCCCGCGCCACCGTCACCCGCACGAGGTGATGCCGCCGCCCGCGCCGTCGCCACAATGGCCGAGGGCCGATGGCCGAGCCGTCGTACGGGAGGTGTCGGCATGGGCGACTTCGAGATCCGGGTGCGCGGCAGGATCGGTGAGGCCTTCCGTTCGGCGTTCGGTGAGCTGACCGTCGTCCTGCACCCCTCCGAGACGGTCCTGGTGGGCTCCGGGCTCGACCAGGCCGCCCTGTACGGGATCCTCGACCGCATCCAGGCGCTCGGCCTGGAACTGCTGGAGGTGCACAGGTTGCCCGACAAGCCTCTTCCATGACCGCGGCGACGCCCCTCACCGTGGAGGTGGTGCCCTCCACATGGGGAGGTGAGGGGCATGCCCGCAGTCCTGTACGACCGGCAACCGAGATCCGGCTCCGCGCCGGGCCCGACCGTGACGGCCTGCCTGGTGTGGGTCGCCGGCACGCTGGTCAGAGTCGCCGGCGCCGTGGCGGATCCACGCAGCGCCGTGGTCCTCGTCGACGAGGCGGCCGCCGTGCTGGCCGCGGTGCCGCACGAGGAACCCGTACGGCCGCGGACGCCGCCCGTCCAGCCGCTGACCGAATGCCAGTTGGCGGTGCTCGGCCGACTTCAGGAGGAGGTGTCGCTGCGGCAGATCGCCGACCTGCTGTACGTGTCGCACAACACGGTCAAGAGCCATGTACGCGCCGTGTACCGCAAGTTGGGTGCCAGTTCCCGGGCCGAGGCCGTGCGGCGCGGCCGTGAGCTGGGCCTCGTCGGGCCCAGCCCGGCGTCGCAGGAGAGGTTAACGGACGGAGCGTGATCACAGGATCTGGAGTTCGCGTGCCCGCCGTACCGCGGCCGAGCGCCGCGTCACGGCGAGCTTGCGGTAGACGCTCTTGAGGTGCGTCTTGACCGTGTTCACCGAGAGATACAGCTCCGCGGCGATCTCCTCGGTGGTCATCATCTGGGCGAGACGGTCCAGCACATCGCGCTCGCGCGGGCTCAACTGCTCCGCGCGGGCGGGCCGTCCGCCCACACGGTCCGGGAGGGCCGGGCCGAGGGCGCGGCCGCCGCGGGCCGCGCCCAGCACGAAGGCACAGGCCGGGGTCACGGTGCGCAGCACGGTCACCGGCAGCCGGGCGGAGCGCACCAGTTCGTCCAGGACCTCCGGGCCGCAGCCGAGGGGGCCGGCGCGCTCCACCGCCGCGGCGACGCCCGCGGCGAGGGCCCGCAGCTCTGCGAGGAACGCGTCCGGCGACGAGCGCAGCACGCCGTCGGCGCGGGCGAGTTCGTGCCGGGCCCGGCCGGGTTCGCCCCGGGCCAGCTCGACCCAGGCGCGCACCAGATGCAGGGCCGCCTGCGAGCGTTCGGCGGCGCACCAGCTGGGCAGCGGCGGCTGGGTGGCGTGGGCGGCGAGTTCGTCGGCGGCCCGGAACCGGCCGCGTACCGCCTCCAGGAGCGCGAGTTCGACGAGGCAGTCCCGGCGCAGCGCCCCGTTGCCCGCGGCGCCCGCCGCCTTCAGCGCGCCGGTGAGGGAGGCCTCCGCCGCCTTGAGGTGCCCGGCCCTGACCTCGTAGGCCCCGCGCACCGCGAGGGTGAGCGCGGGGATCTCCGGGTGCTGGGCGAGCGCCGTGTGGGGCAGCAGCGGCCCGGCCGCCTCCACCTCCAGGGCGGCGGCGTACGCCTGCTCGGGGTCGTCGGCGCGCAGCCGGTCCATCCGGATCACGGCGTGCGCCAGCCGGCAGCGCACGATCCGGTCGTTCTCCTCCTGGCCGTCGTGCTCCTGGCTGCCGGCCAGCAGCTTCTCCGCCAGTTCCAGGTGCCGGCCGCACGTCTGGTCGTCGCCGCGGACGCGGGCGACGGCCGCGGCGAGCAGCGCCGGTTCCGGTCCGCTGCCGGACCCCGGTTCCTGTGGGCCTGCGCGCGTGAGGCCGTCCGGCAGCGGGGACCTGGACAGGCCGAGGACCTGGCCGATCGCGAGGTGCCGCACGATGAGTTCGGCGGCCAGGTCCCGCTCGTCGGCGGCGAGCAGATGCCCGACGGCTTCGGCGAGGCGGCCGTGCGCGCCGAGCCAGGCCGCCGCGCGGCGGTGCAGCGGGACGACGAGGCCCGGTGTCTCGTGGCGCAGGCACATCCGCAGCACGTCGGCGAACATCTGGTGGCAGCGGTACCAGCCGTGTCCGAGCGGGTGCAGGAAGGAGTTCTCGCGGACGAGATCGGCGAAGTGACCGCCGATGTCGTCACCGCAGAGCGCGGCGGCGAGTTCGGCGTTGACCCGGTCCAGCACGCTGGTGGTGAGCAGGAGCCGGCGCATGGCGGCCGGTTGCAGGTCGAGGACCTCTTCGACGAGGTAGCTGGCGACCGCCTCGTCGTCCCCGGCGAACCGGTCGACGAACCGCTCGGGTTCGCCCTGCCGCTCCAGCTTCTCCATGGACATGGCGGCGAGCCGGATGCCCGCGGCCCAGCCGTCGGTGCGCCGGCGCAGCACGCTCACGGTCTGTTTGGGCACGTCGATGCCGTGCTGGGCGAGCAGGGCCGCGGTCTCCCGGTCGTCGAAGGCGAGGTCTGCGGTGCGCAGTTCGGTGACATCGCTGGCGAGCCGGCCGCGGCGCAGGTGCAGCGGCGGGTCGCGGCGGGCCAGGACGACCAGGCGCAGCAGGCCGGAAGTGTGCCGCAGCAGGCTGCTGACGCCGTCCGCGACCGGCGAGCCGGGTGCGGGCTGGAAGTCGTCGAGGAGCAGCACCACCGGTTCCGTGCGCCGGTTGAGCTCGGCGGCGAGCGCGGCGACGAGCAGCGGTCCCTCGCCGCCGGCGACGGCGTCCGGCACCAGGACGCCCGCGTCGCGCAGGGCCGAGGTGACCCGCGGCCAGAAGACGGCGGGCTGTTCGGCGCGGCCGTCGCAGGTCACCCAGGCCAGCGGGCCCGGGAGGCGCCGGGTGTGCGCCCACTCCAGGGCGAGGGCCGTCTTGCCCGCGCCCACCGGTCCGACGACGACCGTCAGCCTCCCGCGCACCGCGCGGGCGAGCCGGTCCGTCAGGCGGGGGCGCGACACGATCCAGGCGGGCAGCGCGGGCGTCGTGCGGGATGCCTCGTGGTCGGCTCCCTCGTCCTCGGGGCAGAGCCGCTCGGACATCGGCGGCACCTCGCTCTCGGGAAGGCCTGCGGTGCGGCACAGGACAGTGTGGGCCCGCCCGGGCGGAACGGCGGCCCGGCGGACGCCATCTCACCCGGGTGAAGTTCCGGGGTGCGGGGGCGCCCGGCCGGGCCGGCCGACGACGGTGCGATCACGCACCTTGCAGGGCGTTGACCAGCTCCTCCTCCCGGTCCTTGGTGAGGGAGGTGCGGAGCACGCTGGGCTTGAAGGGGCGCAGCGCGTCCCGGACGCGGTCGGGGGTGGAGCGGCGGACGAGGGCGAAGACGGCGGCGTGGCCGGGTTCGAGGGTGGCCGCGATCTCCTTCACGAACGCGTCGTTGATGCCGACGTCGCTGAGCTTGCCGGCGACGGCACCGGTGGCGGCCCCCACCGCGGCGCCGAACACCGGCATCAGGAAGAGCATGCCGAACAGCGTGCCCCACAGGGCGCCGCCGGTTGCGCCGGCCGCCGTGGTGCTGAAGGTCTGCTGGACGTGGATCTTGCCGTCCATGGTGCGCCAGGCGAGGGCGGCGTCCTCCAGGTCGAGCAGTTCCTGGCGGGACAGCTCCTTCGACAGGCGCAGCACCGATTCCGCCTTTTCCTTGTCCGAGAATCCGAGCACGACGAGATCGGCCATCAGGGCCTCCTGGGGTGGTGGTGCCCCGTCCGGTCGCCGCCGCCGTTCGGGGCGACGGGGTCGCCGAGCCGCTGCGCGGCGGCGGTGACCTGGACGGCGACGGGTTCGAGTGCCTCCTCGGTGAGGAAGCCTTCCGCGACGGGTACTCCGCCCGCGTCACGGATCGCTGTGCGCAGGTACTTGGCCCAGACGTGTTCCAGGAGGACGAACGCCGCGGCCGTGCCCGGGTCGAGGGCGTCGGCCATCTCCCTGATCTCGTCCAGGCTCAGGCCGAAGGCGTTGCCCTCGACGAGGCTCGGGTACTCCTTCTGGGCCGCCTTGACCTTCTCACCGGAGATGCCCAGCAGGGCCGCGACGGTCTCCCCCATGCCTTCCGCCTGGAAGTCCATGGTGAACAGGTCGCCACCGGGCTCCTTGCTGACGAAGAGCATGTCGAGGACGCGGATCTGACCGTTCGCCTCAAGGATCGACAGCTCTTCCATGATCCGGCCTTCGAACTTCGCTTCCGGCCCGAACTCGACCGTGAGGAGCTGCACCGGTCCGATCCCGGCCATCGTGTCTCCCTTCCACGTAACGGCCCCCGTCACGACCGCCATCACACCGTCCGCGGGGGCCGTGCCGCGTCACCCGCCGCAGGTGAGGGAGGGGGCCCGGCGGGCGGCGACGGTGGGACGCGGAGGTGACGCCATGTCCCAGGACCAGGGGCCGGGCCCCGTCGAACCGGCCCGGGCGGCCGAGGCCGGCGAGGTGGAGCGGCTGCGCGCCGAGGTCGCCGAGCTCCGTGACCGGGTGGGGACCGAGCGGCGGCGCCGGGCCCGGCTGCTGGTGGCGCGCCGGATGCTGGCGGCGGTGCTGATCGCGCTGGTCGCCGTGGTGGGGGTGACGTCGGTGGTGGGTCTGTGGGGTGCGCGTACGGCGTTGAGCACGGACCGCTGGGTGTCGGCCGTGGGCCCGCTGCCGCAGGACCCGGCGGTGAACAAGGCCGTGTCCACGTACCTCACCGGCCAGATCCTCGACCGGCTCGACGTGCAGCAGCGGCTGTCCGACGCGCTGCCGCCGCGCGCCGCCTTCCTCGCGGGGCCGGCCACGGGGGCCGTTCACGACTCCGTGGGGCGGTCGGTGTCGAAGCTGCTGGCCACGGACCAGTTCCAGGCGCTGTGGGAGGGCGCCAACCGGCTGGCCCACGAGAAGATGGTCGCCGTCGTCGAGAAGCGCGACACGAGCGTGCGGGTGCACGGTGACACGGTCACCCTGAACCTGCTGCCGATGGTCAACAACCTGCTCAATTCCCTGGAGCAGCAGCTCCCTTCGCTGTTCGGCAAGAAGCTGGACCTGCCGACGCTCACCTCCGGTGAACTGCCTCCGGGGCTGCACGACCGTATCGAGAAGGCACTGGGCGTCCAGCTCCCGGCCGACTTCGCGCAGATCCGGATCTACGACCGGCACGCCCTGGGCCGGCTCCAGCAGGCGGTGCTGGTGTCCAAGCGGGCACTGGTGGCGCTGCTGATCGCCGTGCCGGTCCTGCTCGCGCTCGCGCTGTGGGCCGCTCCGGACCGGCGCCGCACCCTGCTCCAGCTCGGCGTGTGGCTGGTGGTCGCGGTGACCGTGCTGCACGCGGTGCTGCGGGCGGTGCGCGGGCAGTTGCTCGGGCAGGTGCCGCAGGGGGTCTACCGCGACGGGCTGCGCGCCGCCCTGTGGACGGTGTTCACGACGCTGCGCGACCGCGGCGACCTGCTGCTGTGGCTGGGGGTCGGGCTCGCGGTGCTCATGTATCTGATCGGTCCGGGGCGGCTGCCGGTGGCGCTGCGCCGCCACGCCGCCCAAGGGGTCCGCGCCGGCGGGCAGTTGGCGGCCCGGACCGGCACACGGATCAGCACGGAGCGGGCGGTGCGGCCCTGGATCGCGCGCCACGCCGACGTCCTGCGGGTGGCCGGCGTGGTCGTCGCCGTCCTGGTCGCACTGCTGCTGTCCACGTGGTCCGCGCTGTTCGTGGTCGGCGTGCTGCTCGCCGCGTACGAGATCGCGGTCACGCTGCTCGCCCGCGGCGGTGGCTCACCCCCGGCAGGTGAGGCGGGCGGCGCGGCCCCCGCGAAGACTGGCGCATCCGGCTGACCGAGGCAGGGAGTACGCGCATGAAGAAGCAGGAACACGGCGCGGGCGTGGGGCCGACGGCCACCGGGAACCAGCGGGCGCGGCTGTGGGGGCCGTACCTGAGCGAGCGGCAGTGGGGCACGGTCCGCGAGGACTACAGCCCCGGCGGTGACGCCTGGTCGTACTTCCCGCACGATCACGCCCGCTCGCGCGCCTACCGCTGGGGCGAGGACGGGCTCGGCGGCATCTGCGACGACAAGCAGCGCCTGTGCCTGGCGATCGCCCTGTGGAACGGCCACGATCCGATCCTGAAGGAGCGCGCCTTCGGCCTCACCAACGGTGAGGGCAACCACGGCGAGGACGTCAAGGAGTACTACTTCTACCTCGACAGCACGCCCAGTCACTCCTATCTGCGCTACCTGTACAAGTACCCGCAGGCCGCCTACCCGTACGAGCAGCTCCTGTCGGTCAACCGCTCCCGCGGGCGGCAGGAGTTCGAGTACGAGCTGATGGACACGGGGATCTTCGACGAGGACCGGTACTTCGACGTGACGGTGGAGTACGCGAAGGCGGACCACGACGACATCCTGATGCGGATCACCGTGGCGAACCGGGGCCCGGACGAGGCGGCGCTGCACGTCCTGCCGACGCTGTGGCTGCGCAACACCTGGTCCTGGAACGACGGGCGCGCGCCGGATCCCGTGCCGCGGCTGCGCGCGGTCGAGGGCCCCCGGTCGGTCTCCACCGTACGCGCCGACCATCCCGGACTCGGCTCCTACGACCTGCGGTGCGCGGGTGCGCCCCGGCTGCTGTTCACGGAGAACGAGACGAACAACGAGCGCCTGTTCCACACGCCGAACGCCTCTCCCTACGTGAAGGACGGCATCGGCCGGTTCCTCGTCGAGGGCGAGGGCACGGCCGTGAATCCGGACCGGGAGGGCACCAAGGCGGCGGCGCACTACACGCTGGTCGTCCCCCCGGGCGGCTCCGAGACGCTGCGGCTGCGCCTGGGACCCGCGGGCGGGCAGTTGTCGCTGGCCCGCGGCTTCGACTCGGTGTTCAAGCAGCGCATCGCCGAGGCGGACGACTTCTACCGGGAGCTGACCCCGGCGCGGGCGAGCGAGGACGAGGCGCGGGTGCTGCGCCAGGCGCTCGCCGGAATGCTCTGGTCGAAGCAGTACTACTCCTTCGACCTGGAGACCTGGCTGGCGGAGCACCATCTGTCGCCGTGGAGCCTGCCGCGGCCCGGGGTGCGCAACCGCGAGTGGTTCCACATGATCAACGACGACATCATCTCGATGCCGGACAAGTGGGAGTACCCGTGGTTCGCCGCCTGGGACCTGGCGTTCCACACGCTGGCGCTCTCCGTCGTCGACGTCGAGTTCGCCAAGCAGCAGCTCGAACTCCTGCTGCGGGACAGCTACTTGCACCCCAACGGGCAGATTCCCGCGTACGAGTGGAACTTTGGCGACGTCAATCCGCCGGTGCACGCCTGGGCCGCGTACTTCGTCCATCTGATGGAGGAGCGCACGACGGGCCGCGCCGACATCGCCTTCCTGGAGCGCACCTTCCAGAAACTGCTCACGAACTTCACCTGGTGGGTCAACCGCAAGGACCCCTCGGGCCGCAACGTCTTCCAGGGCGGCTTTCTCGGCCTGGACAACATCGGTGTGTTCGACCGCAGCGCCCCGCTGCCCACCGGCGGCACGCTGGAGCAGGCCGACGGCACGGCGTGGATGGCGCTGTACTGCCAGTCGATGCTGCAGATCGCCCTCGAACTCGCCCAGCACAACGACGCGTACGACGATCTGGTCCTGAAGTTCGTCGAGCACTATCTGTGGATCGCGGCCTCGATGGACCGGATCGGGGACCTCGGCGACGAGTTGTGGGACGAGGAGGACGGCTTCTTCTACGACGTGCTGCGGCTGCCCGACGGACAGGCGGTCCGGCTGAAGGTGCGCTCGATGGTGGGGCTGCTTCCGCTGTGCGCCTCCACGGTGTTCCGTCCCGAGCAGCTGGCCCATCTGTCGGGTCTGGGCGAGCGGCTCCAGCGGTTCGCCGCCCGGCACCCCTCGCTGTCGGTGACGCTGAGCGCGGCGCAGTCCGGCACGGCGGGCGGGCCGCGGCTGCTGTCGATCCTGGACGAGAAGAAGCTCGTACGGGTCCTGGGGCATCTGCTCTCCGAGGACGAGTTCCTCAGCCCGTACGGGATCCGCGCCCTGTCGCGTCATCACGCCGAGCACCCGTACACGTTCTGGGCGGGCGGCCAGGAGTACCGGGTCGGTTATCTGCCGGCCGAGTCGGACTCCGGCATGTTCGGCGGCAACTCGAACTGGCGCGGCCCGGTGTGGCTGCCGATGAACGCGCTCCTGGTGCGCGCCCTGCTGAACCTCTACGGTTTCTACGGCGACGAGTTCACGGTGGAGTGCCCGACGGGCTCGGGTGTGCACAAGAACCTGTTCGAGGTCGCCGAGGAGATCACGGCGCGGCTGACCCGGATCTTCCTGCGTGACGAGGAGGGGCGGCGGCCCGTCTTCGGGGGCCAGGCGAAGTTCCACGACGATCCGCACTGGCGTGACCTGCTCCTGTTCCACGAGTACTTCCACGGGGACAACGGCGCGGGGATCGGTGCCTCGCACCAGACGGGCTGGACCGGCCTGATCGCCCCGCTGATGAAGATCTTCGGCACGCTCGGTCCCGACGCGTTCCGTGCCGACGCCACGAGGAGGCGCAGCCGATGACCCAGGTGCCCGTGCAGCCCGTCATTCATGAGGTCAACACCCGGGTCTGGTTGCGGGAGTTGGCATCGCGCTCCGGCCGGCCCCCGAGCCTCGCCGAGGTGCCCAAGGACGCGTGGGACGAACTGACCCCGGCCGGGATCGACATGGTGTGGCTGATGGGGGTGTGGGAGCGCAGCCCGCTGGGGCGGTCCATCGCCCTGGAGAACCCGGCGCTGCGGGCCTCCTTCGACGCGGCCGTCCCCGGCGTCGGCGAGGAGGACATCGCCGGGTCGCCGTACTGCATCCGCCGTTACGCGGTGGACGAGGCGCTCGGCGGCGCCGAGGGTCTCGCGGCGGCCCGTACCGCCCTCGCCCGCCGGGGCGTCGGGCTGCTCCTCGACTACGTGCCGAACCATGTGGCACCGGACAGCCCGTGGGTGGCGGAGCATCCCGAGTACTTCGTGCGGGGGGACGCCGAGGACGTGCGCCGGGATCCGGCGGGCTTCCTCGACACCGGACGGTCCGTGCTCGCGCGCGGCCGCGACCCGTTCTTCCCGCCCTGGCCGGACGTGGTCCAGCTCGACGCGTTCGCGCCACAGCTGCGGCGGGCCACGACCGGGACGCTGGCGGAGATCGGGGAGATGTGCGACGGGGTGCGCTGCGACATGGCGATGCTCCTGATGAACGCCGTCTTCGCGCGGACCTGGGGCGAGCGGGTGGGCCCACCGCCCGAGCGGGACTTCTGGGCGGAGGTCGTGGCCGGGGTGCGCGAGCGCCACCCGCGCATGCTGTTCGCCGCCGAGGCGTACTGGGACCTCGAATGGGCCCTTCAGGAGCAGGGGTTCGACTTCTGCTACGACAAGCGCCTCTACGACCGGATCCTGCACGAGAGCGCCGGTTCCGTCCGTGACCACCTGCGAGCCGGGGAGGACTACCAGCGCGGTCTCCTCCGCTTCCTGGAGAACCACGACGAGCCGCGCGCCGCGCACACGATGGCGCCGGACAAGGAACGTGCGGCGGCCGTGCTGATCGCCACGCTGCCCGGCGCGACGCTGTGGCACGAGGGCCAGTTCACCGGACGCCGGATCCATCTGCCGGTGTTCCTCGACCGCCGCGTCGACGAGCCGCCCGACCAGGGCCTGCGCGCCTTCCACGAACGGCTGCTGGCGCGGGTCCACCGCAGCGGCATGCGGACCGGGAACTGGCGGCTCCTGGAGTGCCGGATCTGGCCGGACAACGCGTCGGGCCGCGATCTGATCGCCTCGTGCTGGACCGGCGACGCCGGCCGCTTCCTGACCGTGGTCAACCTCTCGGACCATCGGGCCCAGGCGCGCATACCCCTGCCCTGGCATGAACTGGGCGCGGAGACGTGGGAGTTGACGGAACTGCTCTTCGCGGAGGACCGGTACGGCCGCTCGGGCGCCGAGCTCCTGGAGAGCGGCCTGTACGTGGACCTGCCGCCGTGGGGCACCCATGTGTTCTCGGTGGCGGCCTGATCACTCCTGCCACCGCGCCCCGCTCTGCGCCCGGAAGGCCACCACGGCCTCTTCCAGGGTGGGGAAGAACCGCTCGGGTGCGAAGGTCCGCGCCAGCCCGTACTGCTCGATCTTGCGGCGCACGGGATCCTTCATCTCCGCGAACACCAGCCGGACCCCCTTCTCCTGGAGCGCGGCATCCAGCTCCAGGAGAACGTCGGCGGCGGTGGTGTCCACGTCGGTGACCGGCTCGGTCGCGAGCAGCACCTGGCGGACCCCGGGGGCGTGCCGCACGCTGCGCAGCACCTCGTCGCGGAACGACTTGGCGTTGGCGAAGAACAGCGGGGCGTCGAAGCGCAGGATGACCAGCCCCGGCAGGTGTTCGGCGCGCGGGTGCGAGCGCACGTCGTGATAGCCCGCCAGGCCCGGCACCCTGCCGAGTTCCGTGCTGTACGGCCACCAGGCGCGCCGGAAGACGTTGAGGATCGACAGTCCGACGGCGATCCCGATCCCGGGCAGCACGCCGAGCAGCGCGACGCCCAGGAACGCGGCGATGGACAGCCAGAACTCCGCCTTGCGCTGCCGCCACAGGCGCCGCGTCCCGCGCAGGTCGGCCAGTGACAGGGACGCCGTGATGACGACGGCGGCGAGCGCGGGCTGCGGCAGATCGCGGAAGAGGCCGGGAAACAGGACCAGCATGAGCAGGATGAGCCCGGCGCCCACGACTCCGGTCAGCTGGGTGCGGGCTCCGGCCCGTTCGGCGACCGCGGTGCGTGATCCGCTGGTGCTCAGGGGGAACCCCTGGAAGAGGCCGACGGCGACGTTCGCGGCGCCGATGGCGAGCATCTCGTCGTTGCCGCGCACCTCCTGCCCGGTGCGCGCCGCGAAGGCGCTCGCGTTGGAGATGGTGTCGGCCAGGGAGACCAGGGCGATGCCCAGGGCGCCCGCGAACAGCGGCCCGAGGTCGTCGAGGCCCACGTGCGGGACGGTGAACGGCGGGAGTCCCTCGGGCAGCCGGCCCACGGTGCGCACGCCGTGCTCGTCGAGGTGGAGGACGACGGACGCCGCGATGGCGAGGACGACCATGACGAGCACGGCGGGCACCTTCGGCAGGAGCCGCTGGAGCAGCAGGATCAGGGCGAGGC
Source organism: Streptomyces sp. NPDC001904 (assembly GCF_040297005.1). Lineage (NCBI taxonomy): Bacteria > Bacillati > Actinomycetota > Actinomycetes > Kitasatosporales > Streptomycetaceae > Streptomyces > Streptomyces sp. NPDC001904. Next base: position 261,531 of record NZ_JBEOYI010000005.1, read on the forward strand.
CGCAGACCCCGACCGCGACCGCGGCCGGCACCGTCTTCCCGGCCGCCAACGCCCGGATGAACGCGTCGATTTCGCCGACGATGCCGTGGGCATCGGTGGAGAAGCCGAAGAGTTTCGGCAGCTGCCCGACGAGGATGGTCAGGGCCAGGCCGTTCATGTAGCCGATCATCGTGGGTTTGGAGACGAGGTCGGCGACGAAGCCGAGGCGGGCCACCGCCGCGAGCACCATGATCGCCCCGACCATGAGGGCGAGCACGGAGGCGAGGGCGACCGCCCGCTCCGGATCGCCGTCGGAGGCCACCAGGGGCAGCACCGTCGCCGCGATCATCGGGCCGAGCGAGGAGTCGGGCCCGAGCACCAGGATGCGGGACGGGCCGAAGACGGCGTAGGCGAGCAGGCAGAGCACGGAGGTGTACAGGCCGGTGATGGCCGGCAGTCCGGCGAGTTCCGCGTACGCCATGCCCTGCGGCACCAGGAGGGTGCTCAGGACGACGCCCGCGACGACGTCCTTGACCAGCCAGCCGCGGCGGTAGTCACGCAGGTTCCGTACGCCGGGCGGCACCCAGCCCATGGGGTCTCAGCCCTGCTGCCGGCGGCGGCGCGCGAGCAGCTTGCCGAGCTCCCACAGGCCGAGCAGGGCGAGGGCGGGCAGCAGCGCCCAGGCGAACTGGCCGATGTGCAGGGGGGTCGTGCCGAGCAGGCGGTTGAGAGCGTCCGTCTGGGTCGCCAGGACCGCGAGCACGAATTCGCCGAGGACCGTCCAGTTGAGCTGCTTGCTGTCGAAGGTCTCGGTCGTCAGGACGGTGCCGGTCTGGTCACGGCATTCGAGCGCGGACACGATCAGGCAGAACGCGAACGCGGTGAAGGCGATCGAGTTGCCGATCCGCAGACTGTCGTAGCGTGCCTCGCCCAGCTTGATCAGGGCGAGCAGCGCGACGGCGACGAAGGTGCCGACGAGGCCCACGGTGAGCATCAGGCCGCCGGTCATCACGGGTTCGCCGCGCGGGCGCGGGCGGCGGGCCATCAGGCCCGGCCTGACCCGGTCGAAGCCCAGGGAGAAGCCGAAGGCGGCGTTGACGAAGAAGTGGATCCAGAGCACCTGGGCGGGGCTGAAGGGTTCGCCGCCCGCGATGTCGAACAGGGTCGCGCCGAGGAAGCTGAGGACGAAGACGACCAGCAGGACGAGGACGAACCGGATGTACTTGGTGAGGTTGTCGTAGATCTTGCGGCCCTGCTCGACGGCGTGGACGATCGTCGCGAAGTTGTCGTCGGACAGGATCATCCGCCCGGCGTTCTTGGCGACCTCGGTGCCCGAGCCCATGGCGATGCCGATGTCGGCGGCCTTGATGGCGGGGGCGTCGTTGACCCCGTCGCCGGTCATGGCGACGACGTCGCCGTGCTTCTTGAGGGTGTCGGCGAGGAGCACCTTGTGCTCGGGGGCGACGCGGCCGACCACGCCGATCCGGTCGATGCGGGCCAGGCGTTCCGCTTCGGGCAGGGCCGCGAAGTCGGTGCCGAGGATCGCCTCGCCGTCGATGCCGACCTGCCGGGCGATGGCGGCGCCGGTGATGATGTCGTCCCCGGTGACCATGCGGACCCGGATGTGGGCGGCCTGCGCGGCGGCCACGGCGGCCTTGGACTCGGCGCGCGGCGGATCGGCCATGCCGACGAGGCTCGTGACGCTCAACTCCGTGACGAGGGCGAGGAGATCGCCGCCCGGTGCGAAGCGGTCGGGGTCGAGGTCCCGCACCGCGGCGGCCATGACGCGCCGGCCCGCCCGCTCCATCCGTTCCACCGCGTCCTGGGCCCGTTCGCGCAGATCGGCGTCGAAGGGGAGGTCCTTGCCCTCGGAGAGGGCCGTGGTGGTGCGCGCCAGAACGGCCGGCGCCGCTCCCTTGACGAAGCAGCGCACGACCGCCCGGCCCCTCCCGTCGCGGGCCTCGTGGAAGGTCGCCATGAGCTTGTGGGCCGGGTCGAAGGGCAGGGTCGCGAGCCGGGGCAGCTCCTGGCGCGTCGCGTCGATGTCGAGGCCCGCCTTGTGGCCGAGGACCAGCAGGGCGCCTTCGGTGGGGTCGCCCACCACCTGCCCGTCGACGAGCGTGGCGTCGTTGGCGAGGAGGTAGGGCAGGATCGCGTCGTCGATGCGCGCGGTGGAGCCCGCGGCGTGGTGGACGCGGCCCTCCAGGGAGTAGCCGGTGCCGGAGACGGTGTACCGGTCGAAGGCGTCCACGACCTCGACGACGGTCATCTGGTTCATCGTCAGGGTGCCGGTCTTGTCGGAGTTCACGGCCGAGGTGAAGCCCAGGGTCTCCACCGACGGCAGGTCCTTGACGATGGCGCCCCGCCGGGCCAGTTCGAGTCCGCCGAGCGAGAGGATCGTCTGGGTGACGGTGGGCAGCGCCTCGGGGATCGCGGCGATCGCGAGCGAGACGGCGGCCACGAAGAGCGCGTCCCACGCCTCGCCGCGGGCGCGCCCCAGGGAGAACATCACGATCATGGTGAGTCCTGCCGCGCCGACGATCCACAGGGTGAGCCGGTTCAGCTCGACCGTCAGCGGGGAGGGTTCGGGCCGGGTCCGCGTCAGCATCCCCGCGATCCGGCCGAGCTGGGTTCCGGTGCCGGTCGCGGTGACGAGCAGGACTCCGCTGCCGTGCGTGACCGGGGTGGTCATGAACGCCATGTCGGTCTGGTCCGCGGGTCCGAGGTCGCTGCCGCGCACCGGTGCCGGGTCCTTCGCCACGGGGACGCTCTCGCCGGTGAGCGCGGACTCGTCGATCTGGAGGGAGCTGGCCGACAGCAGGCGGCCGTCGGCCGGGACCTCGTCGCCCGCGGCGAGCAGCACGACGTCACCGACGACGACCTCCTCGGCCGGGATCCGTGCCTCGTTGCCGTCGCGGCGGACACGGGCGGTGGCCTTGGACATCTCCTTCAGGGCGTTCATGGCGCTCTCCGCCTTGCCCTCCTGGCGCAGCCCGATGACGGCGTTCAGGACGGTCAGGGCGAACAGCACCACGGCCGTCGCCCACTCCTGGACGGCGAGCGACACGACGGCCGAGGCGGTGAGGATCAGCTGCATGTAGGAGGTGTACTGGCCGAGGAAGCGGCTCAGTGCGCCGCGCGTGCGTTCCTCCGGCAGCGCGTTGGGCCCGTCCTCGACGAGCCGGGCGGCGGCCCGTGCGGCGCTCAGGCCGAGGTCCGGGTCGACGCCGAACTGCCCGGCGACCGCCTCGGCCGAGCGCGTGTACCAGACCTCCGGTGCGGTGTGCGCGGTCATCGTTTCCGCCTCCGCTCCCGCCCGTGGCCGGCGGCGTACGGATCCGCCGCCGCACCGGCCGGTGCCTCGCGCTCCAGCTTCTTCTTCTCGCGGGCGAGTTCACCGCGGCTCTTGTCGTCGACCTCCGGGTAGCGCGGATCGATGTCGATGAGGGTGTGCGCGAGGACGGCGGCCGCGCAGATCCGGGCGAACCACTTGCGGTCCGCGGGGATCACGTACCAGGGCGCCCACGCCGTGCTGGTCGCGGAGAGCATCTCGGAGAACGCGCGCTGGTAGGCGTCCCAGCAGGCGCGTTCGCGGACGTCGGCCGCCGAGAACTTCCAGTTGTGGTCGGGCAGGTCGATCCGTTTGAGGAAGCGGACGCGCTGCTCCTCCTTGGACAGGTTCAGGAACATCTTGACGACGCGGACGCCGTTCTCGGTCAGGTACCGCTCCCAGTCGTTGATCTCCCGGTAGCGGCGGTTCCAGAGTTTGCGGCCCGTGGTGGCGCCCGGCAGCCGCTGGCGGCTGAGGAGTTCGGGGTGGACCCGCACCACGAGCACTTCCTCGTAGTGGGACCGGTTGAAGATGCCGATCTCTCCCCGGCTGGGCAGGCTGCGGGCGTAGCGCCACAGGTAGTCGTGGCCGAGTTCGTCGGCGGACGGCACCTTGAAGCCCGCCACGCGGACGCCCTGCGGGTTCACCCCGCTCATGACGTGGCGGATGGTGCCGTCCTTGCCGCCCGCGTCCAGCGCCTGGAGGCACAGCAGCACCCCGGTCGTGCCGTCGGCGGCGAGCCGTCGCTGGTAGTCGGCCAGGAGTTCGACGCCGGTGCGCAGCAGCTCGCGGCCGGCCTTCTTGTTCTTCACGCCCGCCTTGGATGCGGGGTCGAAGTCGTCCGCCAGGTGCACCTTCGCGCCGGGCCGCACCTTCAGCGGAGCGATGAACTCGGCGATCCGCTCGGCTCGTTCGTCCGGCGTCCGTGCAGGTCCTTCGCGCATACGTCACCTCGGCCCGTCGGGCCCGACTCGGTTGGTCTCGGGGCGGGTTCAGAAGAGGGTGTCGCGCCGGACCACGCACAGCGCCCAGATGATGAACCCGTCCATCGCGATGAGGGTCAGGGACCAGAGCGGGTGGTAGGGGATCGAGAGGAAGTTGGCGATGATCATCAGTCCGGCGATGATCACGCCGATGACCCGGGCCCACTTCATCGCGACGAAGAGGCCGAGGCTCACGGCCACCGCGATCGCTCCGAGGACCATGTGGGTCCAGCCCCAACCGGTCAGGTCCCACTCGTAGACGTAGTCGGGGGTCGTCAGGAAGACCTTGTCCCTGAGCACGGCCGACAGGCCCCGGCAGAAGTCCAGGGAACCGGAGATGAACAGCATCACGGCGGCGAAGACGGTCAGCCCGCCGGCCGCGGCCATCTTTACATCGGAGCGTGGGTGCGAACCCGTCGAGGTGGCCATGTCACTACCTCCGTGTTCGGTGCCGGTGCTGAGCGCACCGCGGTGCCCCGAGTGTCGCGCCCGGTACCGGGGGTGGGTCGTCACCCTCCGGGGGTGACGACCCGGAGGGTGCCGTCCGGCACACTTTCCGCCGTCCCGCCCGTGATCCGGAGGGGGAACCGGTCAGCGTCCGTCGTAGTGGACGGCGGCCCGGACCACGAGGTCCGGCACCGCGGCCCGGCGCCGGCTGAACGGGATCCACAGCAGCCCCAGCGGGAACGACACGCTGAGCGCGGCCCTGACGAGGGCCCGGAGCAGACCGAGCCGCCGTCCCGCCCGGTCGCCGACGCGCACCCCCATCAGCCGTCCGCCGACGCTCTGCCCGGTCAATGCCCAGGCCCCGCCGAGATAGCACACGGCGAACAGCCACCCGATCGCACCGGCGAGCCGACCGTCCCAGTGGGGCACCCGCAGCGGCGGGCCGACGAGCAGCAACCGCGTGCATCCCGCGCCGAGTTGGACGGCGAGGCCGGTCAGCGCCACCAGCAGCGCGTCGAGCAACCCCGCGACCCCTCTGGTGACGAGCCCCGCCGCCTCGCCCTCCTCACTCATCGCCGCGCCGCAGCATCCGGTCGGCGAACCGGTTCACCCCACGGTCCCCCCGCCGTCCGATCCCCCGCACGGCGGTCCCCGTGTCCGCGGCCATCCCTCCCCCGGTCTCCCGCACGATCCGCCCGAGATCGATCTCGCGCAGCACGTCGCGGGTGAGTCCCACGAGGTCGATGCGGGCGATGATCCGGCCGATGTCGACGCGATCGGCGATGCCGTTCACGTCCACGCGGGCCGCGATGGGGGCGACGCGGACGCGGTCGGCGATCGCGTCCACGCCGACGCGCGCGGCCACGGCATCGACGTCGACCCGGGCGGCGACGGCATTCACGTCCACGCGAGCGGCGACGGCGTCCACGTCGACCCGATCGACGATCGCCTCCACATCCACACGCGCCGCGATGGCATCGACGCCGACCCGTGAGGCGATCGCGTTCACATCGAGGCGTGCCGCGACGGCGTTCACGTCGACGCGGGCCACGATTCGGCCGATGTCCACGCGGGCGATCACGGCGTCCAGGTCCATCCTGTCCAGAACGAGACCGACGGCGGCGCGCACCACCGCGCCCGCGACCGACTCCGCCGTGTTCCGGGCGTGACGCGTCACCCGTGCCAGGAATCGGGTGAGGGCGTCCGCGTGAGCAGGCATCATCCGAAGACCGCAGCAGAGGACCGGACGCGCGGCATCATCCGTCGCGGGTGATTCGGTACCGGAGTGTGTCAATGCCTGCACAGACAGTGGCACTGCGCCGTAACCTGTTCGTCCAGGCCGTCCCTGACCCCGGTGGCCGAATCCCGTCGTCCTGCTTCCCGGGCTTCTGTGGAAGTCCGATCGACCTAGGGGAAGTCGCCATGCTGGAAGGCAGCGCATGGCCCGCCGGGCACATCCGAGTCCGCGAGGTCCACGGAGTCACCGTGGTCGAGCTGCACGGCGAGATCGACATCGCCGCCGCTCTCGACCTCCTGCCGGCCCTCGACGCGGCCACCTACGACGCCAGGAGGACCGTGGTCCTCGACCTCGGTCCCGTGACGTTCTTCGACATCTACGCGCTGCGGCTGCTGTGCCGGGCGCAGGACCGCGTCGTCGCCCGGGGCGGACGGCTGCTCGTCGTCTGTGCCCACCGGACCGTCCTGAAGCTGCTGCGCGCGGGCGGCCTGCTGGACCGGTTCGACCCCCTGCCGACCGTGGCGGACGCCCTGGAGCGGGGCGCGCGGGAGGCCACGGGGTGACGGCGGCTCCGGCGGCAACGCGGTGCCGCCAGCGAGGAGTTCGGGCCGCGCGCCGATGAGGCCGAAGGACTGGCCGCTGCGGTCGGCGAGGGTCCGGGCGAGCCACAGGACGCTGACGCCCGCGGCGCCGAGCTGCCCGGTGTGCCGCAGGTCGACGAGGACGCCGGTGCCGCCGGGACGGATCGCCTCGTGCAGCAGCCGGCCGACCGGCGCTTCGGCGGCCGGCCCGAGCGCGGCCCGCACCTCGATCACCAGGCATCCGCCGACGCGCCGCACCACCACGGGCGCCGGTGTCCGGCGGCGGAGCCGGAGCACGGGGCTCCATGCCATGGCGCCCACCCCCCCTGGGCTCGGCGAACGCACACCGTCGCGCCGTGAGCGGCGGCGCGGGAGGGGCCACACGGCCCTCACCCGCGGGGCCGGTCGGCCCCGCATCCCGGCGCGCGCCGACTACACCGGACGGCGTACACCACTGGTCCTCGATCCCAGGGTTTTCACCGTGGCCGGGGCGCCGCCGGGCAGTCATCGTGGAGGGCACGGAAGTTGACGGGGGCTTTCGTACATGGGGGAACACGGGGGACGGGGGTGTCCGCACCGGGCACCCCCGCTGTTCCGGCCCGGCGGTCGTGGTGGTCCGCCGGGCCTCCTCGTGCCCGCTCAGGTGTCCGCCGACCGGCTGATGAGACGCACGAGTTGGGCCCTGCGGTGCACCCCGTCCAGCTTGCGGTAGATGTTCCCGAGGTGGAACTCCACCGTCTTGACGCTGAGGAAGAGCTGTTCGGCGACCTCGTGGTTGGTGACTCCGCGTCCGACGGCGAGCGCGACCCGCAGTTCCTGCGGGGTGAGGCCGTCGAGCGGGGTGTGTCCCGCGCCGCCGGTGCGGGCACCGTCACCGCCCGCGGCGCGGAGTTCGGCGGCGGCACGGTCCGCCCAGCCGCTCGCGCCGAGCCGTTCGAAGAGGCCGAGTCCGAGCCGCAGCCGGCGCCGGGCCTCACCGCGCCTCCCCTGCCTGCGCAGCAGCTCGCCCCGGGCGAACTCGGTACGGGCCCGTTCGAACGGGGCCGTCACGTCGTCGAGGCGGGCCAGCGCACGGTCCATGTGGTGGTCGGCGCGGGCCGGTTCGAGCATGCCCCGTACCCGGGCCGCCGCGGCGGCGGTGACGGGGCGGTGGCCCCGGCCCGCCTCGTGGTCGAGGACGCGCAGGACGTCGTACGCGTCGTCGGGGCGGTGGAGATGGACATAGGCGTCGGCGAGGTCGGCGGCCCAGCACAGATAGAGGCCGTCGCCGCGGCCGTTGGCGACGGAGAACTCCCTGACCTGCTCCAGGTGCCGGGCGGACTCCTCGAAGCGGCCGCGACCGAGTTCGAGCAGGCCGAGTGCCCCCTGGGCGCGGGCCGCGTCCAGAGGGAGCCCGGTGACGGCCGCGAGGGACGTGGCGCGCGCCGCGTGCCGCCGGCAGTCGGCCTCCTTGCCGCGGGCCGCCTCGGTCCTGGCCTGGGCGGCGAGCGCCCGGCAGACCTCCAGCACGCGTCCGGTGTCCTCGCCGAGCCGGACGGACTCGTCGGCGTGCGCGAGCGACGCGTTCCAGCGGCCGCTCCAGAACTCGAGCACGGCGGCCGTGCCGAGGAGATGGGCGAGCAGCCCGACGGTGCTGGAGGCGCGCGCGTCGTGCACGGCGCGGTCGAGCAGGGCGTGGCCCGCGTCCAGCTCCTCGGCCGCGAGATGGCACAGGCCGCCGACCCCGGAGACCGGGTACGGGAACGCCAGGTCCGGTGCGGCAAGGGGCTTTTCGAGGTCGTGGAGGAGCGTGCGGCCCTTCTCCGCGTCGCCGCCGAGGAGTTCGACGAGCGCGTGCAGGAGACGTACGGGCAGCGTGGCGGAAGGGTCGCCGAGCGCGTCGGCGAGCCGCATCGACTCGGCGGAGGCGGCGCGTGCCGCGGTGAGGTCGCCGATGGCGAGTTCGGTGAAGGTGATGCCGCCGAGCATGACGGCGGCGAGCGCGGGATCGACGTGCCGGGCGTCCTCGACGGCGGCGCGCAGCCGGTCGCGGGCGAGCGCCGTGCGGCCGCGCTGGATGTCGACGTAGCAGCGCACTTGGCGGATGTCGAGCCGGGTGCGTTCCCGGGCGGCGTGCCTGAGGGCACGGTCGAGCAGGTCGGCGGCCTCGTCGAGGGACCCGGCGGCCTGGGCGGCGCGGGCGGCGGCGAGCAGCCGCAGTGCCCTGCGCTCGTCCTCGGGGGTGAAGCGGGCGGCGTGGGCGTACAGCCGGGCGGCGAGCGGCAGGGTGAGGCTGCCGGGTCCGCCGGAGGCGGCGCGTTCCAGCGCGGCGGCCACCTCTTCGTCGGGGTCGGCGCCGGACTCGGCCAGGTGCCAGGCGTAGCGTTCGACGGCCGATGGGGCCGTGGCGTCGCGCAGGGCGTGGGCGACGGTGCGGTGGGCCTGCCAGCGGCGTACGGCGCTCGCCCCGTGATAGACGCTGGAGCGCACCAGCGGATGGCGGAAGACGTACGCGCCTTCCTCCACGGTCAGCAGCCCGGCCCGCTCGGCGGGTTCGAGCGCGGCGTAGGTCAACTCGTGGGCGCGCAGGACGCGTTCGGTGCCGGCGAGCGGGCGCGGTCCGAGGACGGCGAGCAGCAGCACGGCGTCCTGGGTGGACGCGGGGAGCCGGGTGACGGCGCTGTGGAAGGTGCGGGTGAGCATCTCGCCGATGGGCAGCGGGGCGCCGGTGTCGGGTCGGTGGCCGCCGCGGGCCAGCAGGGCGGGGAGTTCGACGAGGGCGAGGGGGTTGCCGCGGGCCTCGGTCAGCAGCCGGTTGACGTCGTGCGGCGAGAGCGGTTCGGCGGCGACGAGGCGGCGCGCGGATGCGGCGTCGAGGCCGCTCAGGTCGAGGGTCTCCACCGGGGCCAGCCGGGAGGCGGCCCCGTCGGCGTCGCGGGTGGCGTAGAGGGCGGCGACGCCTTCCCGCTTGAGCCTGCGGGTGGCGAAGGCGAGGGCGTCGAGGGAGTACGGGTCGAGCCACTGCGCGTCGTCGACGACCATCAGGACGGGCCCGGTCTCGCTGACCGCGCCGAGCAGGCTCAGCGTGCCCGCGGCGACGGCGTACCGGTCCTGGTCGACGGCGGGGCCGAGGGCGAGGGCGCCGGTGAGGGCGGCGGCCTGGCGGGCCGGGATCCGGTCGAGCCGGTCGGTGACCGGCCGGAAGAGGTCGGCCAGTCCCACGTACGGCAGTCCGGTCTCGGCCTCGATGCCGTGGGTGCGCAGCTGGATCAGGTCCCCGGCGACCGACGACGCGTACGCGAGGAGGCTCGACTTGCCGATCCCCGCCTCACCGCGCACCACGAGGGCGCCGCTGCGCCCGCCGCGTGCCGCGTCGACCAGGTCGTCGAGCCGCGCGCACTCCGCTGTCCGCCCCAGCAGCATGCGGCCAGGGTAGCCGCGTCGCGTGCGGTGGCGTCCGGTCGGATCGGGCCCGGCCGGGCCCGGTCACGGCGACCGTGACCGGGCCGGCGCTCACGCGGGTTCCGCCACCGTCTCGCGCTCCCCGTGCGCGAACTGTGTCCGGTACAGCTCCGCGTACCGCCCCTCCACGGCGACGAGTTCGTCGTGCGTGCCGCGCTCCACGATCCGGCCGCTCTCCACGACCAGGATCTGGTCGGCGGAGCGGATCGTGGAGAGCCGGTGCGCGATGACGATGGCGGTGCGTCCGTCGAGCGCCTCCGCCAGGGCCTCCTGCACCGCGGCCTCGGAGGTGTTGTCGAGGTGGGCGGTGGCCTCGTCGAGGATGACGACGCGCTGGCGGGCGAGGAGCAGCCGGGCGATGGTCATGCGCTGGCGTTCGCCGCCGGACAGCCGGTAGCCGCGCTCGCCGACCACCGTGTCGAGTCCGTCGGGCAGCTCGCGCACCAGGCTCTCCAGGCGGGCCCTGCGCAGGACGTCCCACAGTTCGTCCTCGGTCGCCTCCGGCCGGGCGAGCAGCAGATTGGCGCGGACGCTGTCGTGGAAGAGGTGGCCGTCCTGGGTGACCATGCCGAGGGTGGCGCGGATGGACGTGGCGCTGAGGTCGCGTACGTCGACGCCGCCGATCCGTACGGCGCCCGCGTCGGTGTCGTAGAGGCGGGGCAGCAGTTGCGCGACGGTCGACTTGCCGGCGCCGGAGGAGCCGACGAGGGCGATGGTCTGGCCGGGTTCGGCCCGGAAGGAGACGCCGTGCAGGACCTCGGCGCCGCCGCGGTTGTCGAGCGTGGCGACCTCCTCCAGGGAGGCGAGGGAGACCTTGTCGGCGGCCGGGTAGCCGAAGCGGACCTCGTCGAACTCCACGGCGACCGGCCCCTCGGGCACCTCCTCGGCGTCCGCTTTCTCGTCGATCAGCGGCTTGAGGTCGAGCACTTCGAAGACGCGCTCGAAGCTGACCAGCGCGCTCATGACCTCGACGCGGGCGCCCGCCAGGGACGTGAGCGGCGCGTACAGCCGGGTGAGGAGCAGCGCGAGGGAGACGACGGTGCCCGCCTTCAGGCTGCCGTCGAGGGCGAGATAGCCGCCGAGGCCGTAGACGAGGGCCAGCGCGAGGGCGGAGACGAGGGTGAGCGCCGTGATGAACGCGGACTGTGCCATGGCCGTGCGCACCCCGATGTCCCGCACCCGCCGGGCCCGGGCGGCGAACTCCTCCGACTCCTCCTCCGGGCGTCCGAACAGCTTCACGAGCGTGGCGCCCGGCGCGGAGAACCGCTCGGTCATGCGGGTGCCCATGGCCGCGTTGTGCGCGGCGGCCTCGCGCTGCAGCCGCGCCATCCGGGAGCCGGTGCGGCGGGCGGGGATCACGAAGACCGGCAGCAGGACCAGGGCGAGCAGGGTGATCTGCCAGGACAGGGTGAGCATCACGGCGAGGGTGAGGACCAGGGTCACGACGTTGCCGACGACGCCCGACAGGGTGTTGCTGAACGCGCGCTGGGCGCCGATCACATCGTTGTTGAGACGGCTGACGAGCGCCCCGGTGCGGGTCCGGGTGAAGAACGCGACGGGCATCTTCTGCACGTGGTCGAAGACGGCCGTACGGAGATCGAGGATCAGGCCCTCGCCGAGGTTCGCGGAGAGCCAGCGGGCGAGCAGTCCGATACCGGCCTCGGCGAGCGCGATCACCGCGATGAGAACGGCGAGTCGCACCACGACCGCCCGGTCGTGACCGCCGACGATGGTGTTGACGACGTCGCCCGCGAGCACCGGGGTCGCGACGGCCAGCAGCGCGGTGAGGACGCTCAGCAGCACGAACTGGACGATGCGCCGCCGGTGCGGTCGCGCGAACGCGGCGATGCGGCGCAGGGTCGCGCGGGCGAAGGGGCGGTTGTGGGAGCCGCCGTTCTGGGCGTTCATGACGCTGTGCAGCTGCGTCCAGGCTGTGGTCTCCATGCTCATGCCGACGACAGTAGGACCTCAACCTTTCTTGAGGTCAACACATGGGATGCGAGGAGCCAGGACGTGCCGGAGTTGGCAAGACGTACGTTGCTGTCCGCGATCGGCGTCACCGCCGCGACGGGCCGCCCCTCGGCCGCGCGGGCGGCTCCGGCGGATCCGGCGGTTCCGGCCGCTCCGGCGAACGAGGACCGGCGCGCGGGCCCGTACGAGGACAAGGTGCGGGATCTGCTCGCCCGGATGACGCCGGAGGAGAAGCTGGGGCAGTTGCAGCAGCTCCCGTGGGCCTACGACCTGAATCCGGGGTCGGGTTCGACGAAGGACGTCGAGGACGCCGCGCGCGCGGGCCTGCTCGGTTCGGTGCTCAGCGTCTTCGGCGCCCGGACGACCAACGCGCTGCAGCGGCTCGCCGTCGAGGAGTCGCGGCTCGGCATCCCGCTGCTGTTCGGCCTGGACGTGATCCACGGCTTCTGGACGACCTTCCCGATCCCGCTCGCGCAGGCCGCCGCCTTCGACCCGGAGGTGGCACGGGCGGACGCCGAGGTGTCGGCGCGGGAGGCCCGGTCCAACGGCGTGCACTGGACGTTCGCGCCGATGATGGACGTCACGCGCGAGCCGCGCTGGGGCCGCGTCGCCGAGGGGAACGGCGAGGACCCCTGTCTGACCGCGCGGTACGCGGCGGCGAAGGTGCGGGGCTACCAGGGTTCGGCTCTCTCCGCGAAGACGGCCGTCGCGGCCTGCGCCAAGCACTTCGTCGCGTACGGCGGCGCCGAGGGCGGCCGCGACTACAACACGGTCGACGTGTCGGAGTCCCGGCTGCGCAATCTGTACCTCCCTCCGTTCAGGGCGGCGCTGGAGGCGGGCGCGGCGACGGTGATGGCGTCGTTCAACACCGTCGGCGGCGTCCCGGGGCACGGCAACGCGCACACGCTCACCGACATCCTCAAGAGGGAATGGGGCTTCGAGGGGACGGTGGTCAGCGACTGGACGGGCGTCCAGGAGCTGATCGCGCACGGCTTCGCCGAGGACGGCGCCGACGCGGCGCGGCTGGCGCTGACCGCGGGCGTCGACATGGAGATGACGAGCACGAATCTGCGCACCCACGGCAGGCGGCTGCTGCGCGAGGGAAGGATCTCGCAGCGGCGGGTCGACGACGCGGTGGCGCGGGTGCTGCGTCTGAAGTACGCGCTGGGACTCTTCGACGATCCGTACGTCGACGAGGACGCGGCACTCACCCGGCCGTCGGCGGCGACCCGGGAAGCGGCCCGTGCGGCGGCCGCCCGCTCCATGGTGCTGCTGAAGAACGACGACCGGACCCTGCCGCTGAGCAGGACCCTCGAATCCCTCGCCGTGGTGGGCCCGTTCGCCGACACGACGGATCTGCTCGGTACGTGGGTGGTGCCCGCGGCGGCCGAGCGGTTCCCGGCGGTGACGATCCTGGACGCCGTCAGGAGGGCCGCGCCCGGCACGAAGGTGACGTACGCCCGGGGTGTCGCCCCGGAGGGCGGGGACACGGCGGGGATCGGAGCGGCGGTCGGGGCGGCGAGGGCCGCGGAGCTGACGGTCGTGGTCGTGGGCGAGCCGGCGGCGCTGAGCGGGGAGGCGGCGGCGCGCAGCGACCTCGCGCTGCCGGGCGCACAGGAGAAGCTGATCACGGCGATCGCGGAGACGGGGAAGCCGCTCGTGGTCGTCCTGGTCAACGGCCGCCCACTGACGGTCGGTTCGTGGCTGGAGAAGGCACCCGCCGTCCTCGAGGCCTGGCATCCCGGCATCGAGGCGGGACACGCCGTCGCGGACGTGCTGTTCGGCGCGGTGAACCCGGGCGGGAAGCTGCCGATGTCGTTCCCCCGGACGGTGGGCCAGCTCCCGGTCCACTACAACCACGAGTCGACGGGCCGCCCCTACGACCCGGACAACAAGTACACGTCCAAGTACCTGGATCTGCCGCCGACTCCGCAGTTCCCGTTCGGGCACGGCCTGAGCTACACGAGCTTCGTTCTCGGCGCCCCGAAGCCGAGCCGGGCGCGGGTGTCCGCGCAGGCGCTGCGCCGGGGGGACACGGTGGAGGTGTCGGTGTCCGTGCGCAACAGCGGGGACCGCGCGGGGGACGAGGTGGTGCAGCTGTACGTGCGCGACGTGGCGGCGAGCATCGTCCAGCCCGTGCGCAGGCTGTGCGGGTTCCGGCGGGTCACGCTCGGCGCGGGTGCGGCGACGACGGTCCGCTTCCGGCTCGGCGCGGAGGAGCTCGGGTTCTGGACGAACGATCCGGGCGGGGAGTTCCGTGTCGAGGAGGGGACGTTCAAGCTGTACGTCGGCACGAGTTCGACGGCCGACGCCGAACTCACCCTCAACGTCACCTAGTTCCACCGGGAGCAGCCCCATGTCGTCCGTCCGCGTCGAGCGCACCGCCCACGTCACCACGGTGATCCTGTCCCGCCCCGAGGCCCGCAACGCGGTCGACGGCGCGACGGCCGCCCGGCTGGCCGACGCCTTCCGGGCGTTCGAGGCGGACGACACGGCGCGGGTGGCGGTGCTGTGGGGTGAGGGCGGCACGTTCTGCGCGGGCGCGGACCTGAAGGCCGTGGGCACGGAGCGCGGCAACCGGGTGGCGGCGGACGGCGACGGGCCGATGGGGCCGACGCGGCTGCGGCTGTCCAAGCCGGTGATCGCGGCGGTGAGCGGTCACGCGGTGGCGGGCGGTCTGGAGCTGGCGCTCTGGTGCGACCTGCGGGTCGTCGAGGAGGACGCCGTGTTCGGGGTGTTCTGCCGCCGGTGGGGTGTGCCGCTGATCGACGGCGGCACGGTCCGGCTGCCCCGGCTGATCGGGGAGAGCCGGGCCATGGACCTGATCCTCACCGGGCGGCCCGTCCCGGCGCCGGAGGCCCACACGATGGGGCTGGCCAACCGCCTGGTCCCGCCGGGCACGGCCCGCGCGGCGGCCGAGGAACTGGCCGCCGGCCTCGCGGAGTTTCCACAGGCGTGCCTGCGCAGTGACCGGGCGTCGGTGCGCGAGCAGCACGGTCTCGACGAGGAGACGGCGATGCGACGCGAACTCGTCCACGGGACGGGTGTGTTGCGCGAGGGGCTCGAAGGGGCCGGGCGGTTCGCGGGCGGAGAGGGCCGGCACGGAGCGTTCGGCGAGGCCCTCTGACATGGCGAACATCACACATGGCGATACCCACGTCACCTACGGGAGCGAAAAGTCGTACCGATCCCCTAGGCTCGTTCACATGTCCTCCACCCCTGCCCCTCGCTCCGCACGCCCCGCCCATGTGGTCAACGAGCAGATTCGCGGCCTTTGGGCGCGTACGGGCGGGCAGTTGACCGCGGACGACCGGGCGGAGTACGAGGCGCTGGTGACGGAGTGGGCGGCCGCGACCGGTGAAGGAGTCGTGCAGAAGGCCTGACCGCCCCGCAACCGCACATCCTCAGGACTGAGGACGACTTCCATGGTTCGCCGCGTGCTTGCGGCGGGCCTTCTTTTTGCGTCGACGCTTCGAGGACATGAGGACCTCCTCAGGAGTGAACGGGCATTCAGGGCATTTCGCCCCATCACCATTCCACACGGCCCCCCCACGCGCGATCCGGCCCCGGCTTCCGAGTTCAGTGGGGCATGTGGGGCACATGGGGCATCGAGGCGGTTCTGCGCCAAATGTTCACAGCTTCTCCCTGAGGCGTTGACGGGGCGGGAAACGCTCTGGCAGGGTCGCGGGGCCCGTCGAACCCCCTTGGCGAGGGACTCAGGAGCCCCCGGACCCGATGAACGCCAGCGCCGCACCCGCACCAGGCCACGACCCCTCCGGCTCCGCCCCCGGTCAGGACTGGCGGCGCTTCGCGCAGGTCCACTGGGCGAGGGAGCCGGTGGTGGTCCCCGGCGTCCGGCCGCTGGGAATCGGCCCGGCCGACGCCCACGCGCTGGTGCGGGCCGCGATCGCGGCGGCCCCGGCCCGGCGGGTGCGCCTGGCGACGGCGGACGGCTGGCTGCGGGACCCTGGCCCGCTGCTGCCGGGCCCGGGCGACCCGGATCCCGCCGGTTACGCCGAGCGGCTGGCCCGGGAGCCCCGGCTCGCCGGTGACGGGTGGCTGCTCACGGTCGCCGATCCGCTCAGCCACGACTTCGCGCTCTGGTCGCGGGTGCGGGACGTGCTCGCGGACCTGTGGCGGCACGTCGGACAGGCCCCTCTGCCGGTCACCGCCGAGCTGGCCGTCGGCGACCGGCACCATTCCCTGGAGGACGCCACGGCCCGGACCGACGCGGGCGCGCTGACCTGGGTGCTCGACGGGGAGCTGACGGTGCGGGTGCGCCCCGAGCACACCGGAACCGAGTATGCGCTGCGGGCCCGCGCGGGCGACATGGTCCACTGGCCGGCCGGCGGCAGCCATCTCGACCACCGGCCCGGCCGGTGCACCACGCTGCGGCTGAGCGTTCCCGCGCGGACCACCTCGGCGCTGCCGCTCGTGGCCGACGTCCTCGCGGACCTGATCCGCGACCGCCCCGGCCGCCCGGACGGGCAGCTCGCCCTGCCGCATCCGATGCCGTCGGCGCCCGACGGCCGGCTCAGCGCGCCGCCCCGCCTCGCCGCGTCGGTGGCGCTCCTCACGGACACTCTCGCCGGGCCCGCCCCCGAGCGGGCGCTGCTGATGCGCTGGGCCGCGCTGCGCTCGGCGGCCGGTCTGGACCCGGCGCCGCCGCGGCGGCCCGCGGTCCGGCTCACGCCACGGCACCGATTACGGCGCGCCGCCGAGATCGTCCGGCTGCCCATCGAGGGCGGCCCCACGGTGTGGGCGGCGAACGGCCACGCCTGGGAGGCGCACCCGGCCGGTGCCGACGCCGTCCTCGCCCGGCTGCGCACCGCGCCCCGCGCCGTCACCGTCGCGGAGCTGGCCCGCGCGGCCCGCACATCGGCCGACGATCCCGGACTCCTCTCCCTGCTCGGTGAGGCGTACCGCGCGCGGGCCGTGACGGCGGCCCCGGAGCGTCCGCAGCGGCTGGGGCACCTGGAGCGCCTGGAGCGCCGCTCATGAAGACCCGCTCCGCGGCGCCCCTGGACATCCTCGACGCGCTGGACTGGCCCCGCTTCGCCGCCGAGTACTGGGACCGGCGCCCCGTCCTGATCCGCGGCACGGGACTCCCCCGGCCTCCGTTCGACACGAACGAACTCTTCGAGAGCGCCGTCATCGCGGCGCAGCGGCCCGGCGCCGGGCACCGGATCCGGTTCAGCGCCGGGCAGCGCCACCTCGTGGATCCCGGGGATCTGCTGCCGCGGCCCGAGGACGCCTCCTTCGACGCCTACGACCGGCGGGTGACGGAACAGCTCGCCGGAGAATCGTTCTCCCTCATGGTCCCGTGCCTGCACTCCGCCCACCATCCGCTGTGGGCACGGGAGCGGGACTTCCTCTCCGGCCTGTGGGAGCACGTGGGCCAGCCGAGCGCCGGCGCGACGACGACCCTGTTCCACGGATCCTGCACCCCCGGCCCGTCGGCCGTCCGGCGCGACGCGGGCTTCCTGTACGTGGCCCTGGGCGCCCGGCGACTGGGGCTCGGCCTCGACGGGCACTGGTCGGCGGCGGAGGCGGTCCCCGGCGATCTCGTGTACTGGCCCGCGGGCCACCGGCACAGGACGGATCCCGCGGGGGCCGTCCCCGGGCCGGTGGCGACCGTGCACATCGGCATCCCCCGCGCGCCGACGCGTCACGGCACCGGGCTGCCGTCGCTGCTCGCGCCGGGCCCGGACCCCGTCTCCCCGCAGGCGGGCTGGGGCGGTGACGGCATCCACGTACCGGACGGCGACCCGCCGGACGATCTGCCCGCCGGACTGCCGCCGGTGCTCGCGGCGGCGCTCGACCACTTCCGGCAGGCGGCACGGCCCGCGGCCCTGGAGCGACGGGTGGCCCGTGAGGCGCTGCTCCAGGCCACCAACGGCGGCCTGGACCCGGTACCGCCGCCCGCGCGGCCCGGCTACTTCACCGACGACGACGCGGTGCGGGCGACCGAGCGCGTGTTGTGGTCCGAGGTCGGCGGACGTCAGCTCGTGGCGGCCTGCGGCCATGTCCTGGAGACGGACCTTTCGGCGCCCGAACTCTCTGCCGTCATCGGTCTGTTGAACGAGGGCGGAACCGTCCTGGTGGGCGAACTCGCACCGCCCGCCCGCTCGTTGCTCTCCCGCCTGGCCGGGTTCCGGGCGGTGGAACGGCTGTGAACCCGTGGCCCGGCTACGCGCCGGTCGGGATCGCCAGGTACTTGTACTCCAGGAACTCCTCGATGCCGACCCGTCCGCCCTCACGGCCGAGGCCGGACTGTTTGACGCCGCCGAAGGGGGCGGCCGGGTTGGAGACGAGGCCGGTGTTGATGCCGACCATGCCGGTCTCCAGAGCCTCCCCGACGCGCAGCGCCCGGTCCAGGTCGCGGGTGAAGACGTAGCTGACGAGGCCCCACTCGGTGTCGTTGGCGACGCGTACGACGTCGTCCTCGTCCTCGAAGGTGAACAGCGCGGCGACCGGGCCGAAGATCTCCGTGGTCGTGAGATCGGCGTCGCGAGACACCCCGGCGAGCACGGTCGGCGGATAGAAGTTCCCGTCGCCGGGCGGCACTTCGCCGCCGGTGAGGACCTTCGCGCCGCGCTCGACCGCGTCCCGCACGAGCCGGACGACCTTGTCGCGGCCCGCGCCGTCGATGAGGGGGCCGACGTCGGTACCGGGCGCGGTGCCGTCCCCGACGTTCAGGGCGGCCATGCGGGACGCGAGGCGGGCGGCGAACTCCTCGGCGACCGCCGTGTGCACGTAGATGCGGTTGGCCGCGGTGCAGGCCTCGCCCATGTTCCGCATCTTGGCGACCATGGCGCCGTTCACCGCGGCGTCCAGGTCGGCGTCCTCGAACACGATCAGCGGGGCGTTGCCGCCGAGTTCGAGCGAGGTGCGGACGACGGTGTCGGCGCACTGGGCGAGCAGGATGCGGCCCACCTGCGTGGAGCCGGTGAACGAGAGCTTGCGGATGCCGCCGCCGCGCAGCAGGGGTTCGACCACGCCGGCCGCGTCCGAGGTGGTCAGTACGTTGAGGACGCCAGGGGGCAGCCCCGCCTCGGTGAGGATGCCGGTCAGCGCGAGGGTGGACAGCGGGGTCTGCGGGGCCGGCTTGAGGATCATGGTGCAGCCCGCGGCGACCGCCGGGCCGATCTTGCGGGTGCCCATGGCGAGCGGGAAGTTCCAGGGGGTGATCAGCAGGCAGGGGCCGACGGGCTGGCGCAGCACCAGGTGACGGTTGCGGCCGTCCGGGCTGGTCGCGTAGCCACCGTCGATCCGGACCGCCTCCTCGGCGAACCAGCGGAAGAACTCAGCCGCGTACGCCACTTCCCCGCGGGCCTCCGCGAGGGGCTTGCCCATCTCCAGGGTCATCAGCAGCGCCAGGTCCTCGGTGCGCTCCAGGAGGATCTCGTGGGCGCGGCGCAGGATCTCGGAGCGTTCCCTGGGGGCGGTGGCGGCCCAGGCGCGCTGGGTCTCCGTGGCCGCCGTCAGGGCGAGGGCGGCGTCGTCGGGGCCGGCGTCGGCTACGTGACAGAGGGTGGTGTTGGTGGCGGGGTTGTCGACGGGCATCGAGCGGTGCGCTGTCGCCGGTTGCCAGGCGCCGTTGATGTGGAGCTCTTTCGGTACGGCTGCGACGACGGGGGGCGTGGACATGGTGGGGGCTCCCTGGGGTGGGGGTGGGGTGGTCGGGGCGGGTGCGTCGGCTGCGGGTGGGTGGGGGCTGGTCGCGCAGTTCCCCGCGCCCCTGAAGCGAGCTCCGCTCGTTCAGGGGAGGCTGCGCGCAGCGCATGCCTCAGGGGCGCGGGGAACTGCGCGAGAAGCCCCACCGGGGCGCGGGCGAACGGACAAGCCAGGACGCCCGTGCTCGGCGACGAACGCGGCGGGACCCTTATGTGGCCGTCGAGACCGCCGTGCTCCACAAGGACAGCGCCTCGTCCACCTGCTGCTCCGAGACGACCAGGGCCGGGATCATGCGGACCACGTTGCCCCAGGGGCCGCAGGTCAGCAGGAGCAGCCCGGCGTCGGCGGCGGCCTGCTGCGCGCGGAGCGCCGTCGCGGGGTCGGGCTCACCGTCCGGCGTCACGAACTCACTGGCCAGCATCAGCCCCAGCCCGCGTACGTCACCGATCCCGGCCGTCTTGGCCCCGACCTCCTCGAGCCCGGCCCGCAGCCGCGCCCCCATCGCCGCCGCGTTCGCGACCAGCGACTCCTCCTCGATGACGTCGAGCGTGGCGCAGGCCGCCGCACAGGCGACCGCGTTGCCGCCGTAGGTACCGCCCTGCGACCCCGGCCGCGCCTTGCTCATCAGCTCCTGCGACGCCGCGATGCCGGACAGCGGGAACCCGGACGCCAGCCCCTTCGCGGTGATCAGCACGTCGGGGCGGACGCCGAAGTGATCGTGCCCCCAGAAGCGTCCGGTGCGTCCGACGCCGGTCTGGATCTCGTCCAGGACGAGCAGGATCCCGTACCGGTCGGCCCGCTCCCGCAACCCCTGCAGGTACGCCGAGTTGGCGGGGACGTACCCGCCTTCTCCCAGGACCGGCTCGACCAGGATCGCCGCGGTGTCGTCCGGGTCCGAGACGGTGGCGAGGAGGTGGTCCAGCTCGCGCAGGGCGAACCGGGTCGCGGTCTCCTCGTCCCAGCCGTAGTGGAAGGCGTTCGGGAACGGCGTGATGGCCACGCCCGCCATCAGCGGCCCGAACCCGGTGCGGATCTTCGTGCCGGAGGTCGTCAGGGAGGCCGCCGCGACGGTCCTGCCGTGGAAGCCGCCGTGCGCCACCACGATGTTCGGCCGCCCCGTCGCCTGCCGGGCGAGACGCAGGGCCGCCTCCACCGCCTCGCTGCCCGAGTTCACGAAGAACAGGCTGTCCAGGCCCTCGGGGAGGACACCGCCGAGCTTCTCGACCAGGCGCTGCAACGGCTGGTGCATCACCGTCGTGTACTGGCCGTGGATGAGCGTGGCCACCTGCTCCTGCGCCGCCGCCACCACCCGTGGATGGCAGTGGCCGGTGCTCGTCACCCCGATCCCCGCCGTGAAGTCCAGATAACGGCGGCCGTCGATCCCGTACAGATGGACGCCCTCCCCTCGCTGCGCGACGACGGGAGTGGCCTGACGCAAGTGCTCGGACAGTTGGGTCATGCCCCCCAGCGTCAACGCCGGGCCGAAGAGGCGTCAATGGGTCATGGACGGCGCTTGCGCGCGTGCGCCCCCGTCGTCCGCGCCGATGGGATGTGCAGGAGTTCTGCGTAATTTCCGTGCGGGCGGGGTTCCCAAGCTCGGACGGTTCTGCAACAGTCCTGCGTATTCGGACACGCGTGCTCCATCCGGCGGAGGGAGAATCCGTGGCGGTGCACGACCGGTCGCGAGGACACGACCTCGCGGCGCTGCGCGATCTCAACAGCGCGGTGGTGCTGCGGGAGTTGCGACGGGAGAGCCCGCGGACGGTGAGCGGCCTCGCCGGTGCCACCGGCCTGTCCCGGCCGACCGTCGAGGCCCTCGTCGACCAGCTCACCGGGCAGGGCTGGATCGCCGAGGCGGACGTTCCGGCGACCGGACGGGCGCCGGGGAGGCCCGCCCGGCGGTTCCGGTTCCGGGCCGAGGCCGGGCACGTGGTCGGGGTCGACATCGGGCTCAAGGCGATCGTGCTGCTGCTCGGCCGGCTCGACGGGGAGATCGTGGCCCGCGCGCGGCACGACATCGCCCCCGAGGCAACGGGCGCCGAGCGGATCGAGCTGCTGCGCGGCCATCTTCGGGGCTTCCTCGCCGGACACGGGCTCGGGGCGCACGAGGTGTGGAGCCTGGGGATCGGGGTGCCGGGCATGGTGGGCGAGACCGGGCGGATCCGCTCGGTGATCGTGCCGGACTGGACCGATCTGGACCTGGCGCGGCGGCTCGCGGACGACTTCCCCGGCCCGGGCCGGATCCTCGTCGAGAACGACGTGAACCTCGCGGTGCTCGCCGAGCACTGGCGCGGCGCCGCCCGGCTCGCGGACGACGTGGCCTGCGTGCTGCTGGGGCCGCGCATCTCCTGCGGCCTGATGATCGACGGCCGTCTGCACCGGGGCCGCCGGGGCGGCGCGGGCGAACTCGGCTTCCTTCCCCAACTGGGTCTGGACCAGGTGCGGAAGGACCTCGTTCTGGCCGGTGAGCGACTGCCCGGCGAGTCGACGACGGACGCGCTGGCCCGGGCCGTGCGCGCCGGGGAGGCCGGTGCGCTCGACGCGCTCGACCGGTTCCTGGCCGGTGTCGCCCCGGCCGTCGCCGCGCTCGTACTCGCCCTCGACCCCGAACTCGTCGTCCTGGGAGGGGCCTTGGCACCCCTCGGCGAATCCCTGACCACCCTCCTGTCCGCACACCTCGCACCACTCACCCTCCATGTGCCGCACCTCGCGGTCAGCACGCTCGGCCGCGAGGGCGTGGCCCTGGGCGCCGTGCGCCGCGCCCTGGACTCGGCCGAGACGCGACTTCCCGGTCACCGACACGGCGGCACCGCATGAGCTGACCGGACGACCCTTGGATCCGGCTTTTCCGAAAGGACGTTCATGGCAGACCTCGACGTGGGACTGATCGGCGCGGGCGGCATCGCCAGCGCGCATCTGCCCGCCTGGACCGCGCTCGGCGCGCGCGTCACGATCCTGTCCACCGACGGAAACGCGGAACAACTCGCCGCCCGTTACGCCGAGTTCGGTGTGCGCGCCGTGCACTCGCTCCCCGAACTCCTCGACAGCAGCATCGTCGTCGACGTGTGCACGCCCACCTTCACGCATCACGGACTCGCCCTCGACGCGATCGCCGCCGGCAGGCACGTGGTGTGCGAGAAGCCGCTCGCGCTCACCGTCGCCGAGGCCCGGGAGATGGCGGACGCGGCCGATGCGGCGGGGGTGCTGCTCCTCCCCGCCCACGTCGTCCGCTACTTCCCCGCGTACGCGGCACTCGCCGACGCCGTGGCGGCGGGCCGCGTCGGCGCCCCGGCGGTGCTGCGCCTGACCCGCTCCGGCCGCTTCCCGGTGTGGGCGCCCTGGTTCGCCGATCCGTCGCTGTCCGGCGGCATCCTCGTCGATCAGATGATCCACGACCTCGACATCGCGCGGCTGCTCGCGGGCGAGGTCGTCCGGGTGCACGCCCAGGTCCGCGGCCATCAGGCGCCGGATCCGCCGGAGGGCGCCGTGACCACCGGAACCGTCGTCCTCACCCACGCGTCCGGCGCGGTCAGCCACGTCCTCGGGGTGTGGGGGCCGCCGGACCTTCCGTTCCGTACGACGTTCAGGGTCGCCGGGCCCGACGGGATCCTGGAACACGACTCGACCGCCGCCACCGGCTTCCGCGTCCTCGCCCAGGGCACGCGTCCGCTCGGCGAGGGGATCCCCGGGAGCCCGATGACGGAGAGCCCCTACCTCACGGAGCTGCGGGAGTTCGCCGTGGCCGTCGGGGGCGGGCCCGCGCCCCGGGTGTCGGCGCGGGACGGGGTCGAGGCGGTGCGGATCGCGGTGGCGGCGGCCGCATCGGCCCGCACCGGTGAACCGGTGGAGATCGGCGAGGCCGACGAGGTCGCCGGGCTTGCCGGGCCTGTCGGGCCTGTCGGGCCTGTCGGGCCTGTCGGACCAAAGGTGATCGAGGAGGCCGGACGGTGAGCGGGACGACGGATCTGAAGGTGGGCGTGCTGTCGTTCGCCCACGTCCACGCGGGCGGTTTCGCACGCCAACTCGCCGCCATGGACGGCGTGGAGGTGCTGACCTCCGATCCGGTCACGGATCCGGTGGCGCCGGGCGAGGTGCGCGGCAAGGAGTTCGCGGCGCGGCTCGGCGTCGGCTATGTGGACAGCTACGAGGAGTTGTTCGCCTGGGGGCCGGACAAGGTCGTGGTCTGCGCGGAGAACGTCCGGCACCGGCCGCTGGTCGAACGGGCCGCCGCGCACGGGGTCGACGTCCTGTGCGAGAAACCGCTCGCCACCACGCCCGAGGACGGCGCGGCCATGGTCGAGGCGTGCCGGGCGGCCGGGGTGCGGCTCGCCGTGGCGCATCCGGTGCGGTTCAGTCCGGCCTATCTGGCGGTGCGGGACGCCGTGCGGGCGGGTACGGCCGGTGCCGTCCTCGCGGTGGCTGGCGCCAACAACGGCTACATGCCCGGGGCGCGGCGCCGCTGGTTCGTCGATCCGCGGCTCGCCGGGGGCGGCGCCCTCATGGACCACACCGTGCACGTCGTGGACCTGCTCGACGACCTCTTCGAGGGCAGTCCGGTGACGTCGGTCTACGCACAGACCAACAACGTGCTGTACGAGGCCGGGGGCGATGTGCCCGTGGAGACGGCGGGGCTGCTCACCCTCACGTACGCGAACGGGGCCGTGCTCACACTGGACTGCAGCTGGAGCCAGCCCCGGCACCATCCGGCGTGGGGCGGGCTCTCGATGCAGGTGGTCGGGGACCGGGCCGTGCTGGAGATGAACGCGTTCGACCAGAAGGTGTACGGGTTCGACGAGCGGGGCCGGGGTGGGGTGGAGATTCCGTACGGGGTCGATCTGGACCGGCTGATGTTGCGGGCGTTTCTTTTCGGGGAGGGGGTGGTGGGGGTGACGGACGGTGCGGCGGGGTTGCGTGCCGTGCGGGTGGTTTCGGCGGCGTACGAGTCGGCTCGGACCGGGTGTGTGGTGCGGGTCGATTAGGGGGGGCGCGTTGTCGAGTGCGGGCCGGTGGGGCTTCTCGCGCAGTTCCCCGCGCCCCTGAGGCAGGCGCTCCGCGCCGCCTCCCCTCGAGGCCTCGCTGCGCGCGCCTCCCTGCTCGAGGCTGCGCGCAGCGCATGCCTTTGATGAGGTGCCGCACGAAGTGCGCATCTCAGGGGCGCGGGGAACTGCGCGAGAAGCCCCACCGGAGCCGCGGACGAACGGACAATCCAGAAGCGCGGGGAACTGCGCGACCAGGCACGACGTGAGTGGCACCCGGCAGCGCAGGCGTTCGGGGACGTACGGCAGGATGGCCCCGGCCCGGCCACGGGCCGTCCTCGAACGAGCAGCAGGTGTCACTTGACGAAACATCACATATGCACTGTCACCGCCGGGTTCCCCCGCACCGGAGGTGAGAGATGACCCGCACCGCCGACCTCCACGACCTGATCCTCGCCGGCGCGGCACTGTGCGGAGGACTGCTGGCCGGGCTGCTGCTGCGGATGCTGCTGCGCTGGCTCGGCGTCCGGGCCGGCCGCACCCGCTGGGGCGGCGACGACGTGATCGTGGACGCCCTGCGCACCCTCGTGCCCTGGGCGGCGGTGGCCGCGGGCGCGGCGGTGGCGGCCGAGGTGCTGCCGCTGACGGCGCGCACCGGCCGCACGGTGAACACGGTGCTGACGGCGTTCGTGATCGTCGCGGCGACGCTGACGGCGGCCCGGGTCATCACGGGCCTGGTCCGCACCGTGGCCCAGTCCCGCGCCGCGGTGGCGGGCTCGGCGACGATCTTCGTGAACATCACCCGGGTCGTGGTGCTGGCGATGGGCTTCCTCGTCGTGCTGCAGACCCTCGGTATCTCCATCGCGCCGCTGCTCACCGCCCTCGGTGTCGGCGGTCTGGCGGTGGCCCTCGCGCTCCAGGACACCCTGGCGAACCTTTTCGCGGGAGTGCACATTCTCGCCTCGAAGACGGTGCAGCCCGGCGACTACATCCGGCTCAGCAGCGGCGAGGAGGGCTATGTCGTCGACATCAACTGGCGCAACACGGTGGTGCGGCAGCTCTCCAACAACCTCGTGATCATCCCGAACACCCAGCTGTCGGGCACGAACATGACCAACTTCAGCCGCCCGGAACAGGAGATGACCCTGACCGTGCTCGCGGGCGTCGGCTACGACAGCGATCTGGAGCAGGTCGAGCGGGTCACGGTGGAGGTCGTCTCCGAGGTCATGAAGGACGTCGAGGGCGCGGTGCCGGAGCACGAGCCGCTGGTCCGCTTCCACACGTTCGGCGACTCGCGGATCAGCTTCAACGTGATCCTGGGCGTCGGCGAGTTCAGCGACCAGTACCGGATCAAGCACGAGTTCATCAAACGCCTGCACCAGCGCTTCCGGGCCGAGGGCATCCGGATCCCGTCGCCGGTGCGGCAGGTGGCCATCGCCCAGGGCAGCCCGCCGATCGTGATCCCGCAGCAGCGCGACGCGTCGGTGAGCGTGGACGGGCAGGTCGTCTGAACCCGTGCGGCACGGGTTCAGGCGAGGAGCCGGCCGACGACCCGTGCCGCGGTGTCGAACATGAAGGCGTTGCGGCCCCGGTAGTAGGACAGTTCGAGCACGGCGATGCTGAGCGCCCAGCCGCGGCCGCGCGTCCAGGTGGCCTCGTCGCAGCCGACGGCCGCGCGGAAGGTGTCGCGCAGGCCGTCGTCGAGGATGTACCAGGCGACGATCAGGTCCACCGCCGGGTCCCCGACGCCCGTACAGCCGAAGTCGATGACGGCGGCGAGCCGTCCGCTGTCCGCGTCGACCAGCAGGTTCCCCGGCTCCAGGTCGCCGTGCAGCCAGACGTCGGGGCCCTCCCAGCGGGGCGCGGCGAGGGCGCTCTCCCACAGGGCGAGCGCGGCCGTCGTGTCGACGACGCCGTCGAGCCGTTCCAGGGCGGCGCGGGTCGAGCCGTCGCGCGGGGCGAGCGGTTTGCCCCGGTCCGCCGCCGGGGCGCCGGTGGTGTCGACGCGCCACAGGGCCCGTACGAAGTCGGCCAGGTCCTGCGCGAGCCGCGCGGGCTGTCCGCCGGTGCCGACCTGCGGCAGCACGCCGTCGATCCACCGGTGGACGGACCACGGCCACGGATAGCCGCGTCCGGGGTCCCCCACGCCGACCGGCTCCGGCACCGCGACGGGCAGCGCGGGGCCGAGCCGCCGCAGCCAGCGCCGCTCCCCCGGGACGTCGGCCGCCGACCCCGGGGTGCGCGGCATCCGCACCACCAGGCCGTCACCGAGCCGGAACAGCATGTTCGAGGTGCCGTCCGTCGGGAGGTACCGCAGCGACAGACCGGACCAGTGCGGGAACTGGTCGGCGAGCAGCCCCGCGATCAGCGCGTGGTCGATGTCCGGCTCGTCGTCGTGCAGCTTGCGCGGGGTCGTCATGGACGCCTTTCCCTGGGGCGGTGATCCGGCGGGCGAGGCTACCGCCGGGACCCACCGACGATCACCCGGTTTTCCCGCCGGGCGCCCGGGTCGGGCCGCCGTCGGTGTGCGCGCGGCCTCCGGGCAAGGTCAACTGGAGGTACGCGCTCCCGGGCGCGCCCCACCGGACACCCGGAGGAACCACCATGGCCCAGGCGGCACCCGGCCCACCGGACCCGCCCGCCCCGCCGGAGCTGACCGCGATCGACGCGCTGCTGACGCGGCAGGCGCGCGAGGCGCTGCGGCACTCCTTCCGGCTGCTGGGCGGGGAAGCGGTGCGCGAGGCCGCCGTGACCGCGTCCGAGCTGCCGGTGGACCCGCCGGACTGGGCCCAGGCCGTGGCGGACGCGTCGGCCGAGCCGACCGTGGTGTTCGCCCCGGTCACGGACGCGACGGGGCAGGTCGTGGACTTCGTGGACGTGGCCGTGAACGCGGCGGGCCGGGCCCTGGCGTCACGCTCCCGGCCCCGCCACGGGCAGCTGCTGACCGTCTCCCAGCCGTCGTCGGAGGCCTCCGGGCTGTTCGCGGCGCTGCGGCAGGTCCTGACCACCGGGGAGGCGGTGACCGGCCGCGACTGGGACGCGACCCTGCTGGTCGAGGGCGAGCCGTTGCACCGGCGGCTGCGGATCACCGCGACGCGTCATCGCGGTCATGTGGTGGTGACCTTCGACGGCACGGCCCGCCGGCACGAGCTGATCAGCGACCGGGTGCAGGAGCAGGGCCTCATCGGCTGGGGCGAGTGGGAACTGGCCTCGGGGCACAGCGACTGGTCACCCGGCCTGTACGTGATCTTCGACAGGTCGCCCGGAACCGCGCCGCTCACGCTGGGTGAGCTGGCCCGCCGGCTGGTGCCGGAGGACCGGACCGCGTTCCGGGTGGCCCTGGAGCACGTCGTGTCCGGGCTCCCCGTGGAGCTGGATCTGCGGCTGCGCCTCACCGACGACACCCGTCACATCCGCTTCACCCTGGAGCCGCTGCGGGCGGAGACCGGTCCCGTGTGGGGTGTCCAGGCCCTCGTACGGGACAGATCGAAGTCGTATCTGCGGCGGGTGCAGCTGGACGCGGCCGTGCACGCGGCGGAACGGCGGCGGCAGCGGGCGGACGCCGAGGCCCGGGTCGCGGCCCGGCTGCGCGAGGCGGTCCTGCCCTCTCATCCGCCCGAGATCACCGTGCAGGGCGTGACCTCCGCCGTCGCGTACCGGCCCGCCGAGACCCGGTCGTCGATCGGCGGCGACTGGTACAACGTGCAACCGCTGCCCGACGGGCGGGTGCTCTACGCGCTCGGCGACGCCGCGGGCCACGGTCTCGACGCGGTGGCCCGGATGGCGGCCCTGCGCGGCGGTCTCGCCGGGCTCGCCCACACCGGGCAGCCGGTGGAGGCGCTGACGGCCTGGCTGAACCGCATCACCGTCGACAACGGCGTGGACGGCACCGCCACCGCGGTCGTCTGCCGCTACCACCCCGACCGGGAGCTGCTGCGCTGGGTGTGCGCGGGGCATCTGCCGCCGGTGCTGCTGCGCGACGGGACGGCCACTCTGCTGGACGAGGCCACCGGGCTGCTGCTCGGGGTGCTGCCGGAGGTGACCTACCGGGCCGCGGAGCTGTACCTCCGCGCGGGCGACACCGTGCTGATGTGCACGGACGGTCTGGTGGAGCGCCGCGACGAGGACATCACCGAGGGGCTGGCCGCGCTGCTGGGCGCGGTGGAGCGGCACGCGGGTCTGTCGCCGCAGCAGCTGGTGGACACGGTCAGCGAGGAGCTGCTGCCGACACCGCAGGAGGACGACTCGTGTCTGCTGGCCCTGCGGCGCGCCCATGCGCCGGCGGGCGGTCGCGGGCAAGGAGACTGACCGCATGTGCCATTACTGCGGTTGTCGTGACATTCCCCTCATCAAGGAGTTCATCGCCGAGCACGAGCGCGTCACCGACACCGCGGGGGACGCGCTGCGCGCGCTCGACCGCGGCGATCCGGCGACCGCGCGCGCCCTCGTGGACCGGATGGCCGGGGAACTGGCCGCGCACTGGCGGGGCGAGGAGGACGGCCTGTTCCGCGTCATGGGCCGGGACCCCGAGTACGCGGAGTACATCGCGGCCCTGGAGGCCGAGCACCGGGAGCTCGCGGCGCTGCTCCCGGCACTCGACCTGAGCGCGCCCGCCGACGTCGTCGTGTTCACCGATGCGGTGCACGAACTGCGGCGGCACATCGCCAAGGAGGAGGACGGCCTGTTCCCTGCCTCCCTGACGGCACTGTCGGGCGACGCGTGGGACGCGTCGATGGCGGCGTGGCGCGAGGCCCATCCCTGAGCCCGGGCCGCGGCGCGATCAGGGTGCCCGGTGGGCGGCCATGACGTGCTTGACGCGGGTGTAGTCGTCCAGGCCGTAGCGGCTCAGGTCGCGGCCGATGCCGGACTGCTTGAATCCGCCGTGCGGCATCTCGGCCGGGATCACCTGGTGGCAGTTGAGCCAGACGCAGCCGAAGTCCAGGTCGGCGCTGACCCGCATGGCGCGGGCCAGATCGGCGGTCCAGACACTGGAGGCGAGGCCGAGGCTGACGCCGTTGGCGAGCGCGAGCGCCTCCTCCTCGGTGTCGAAGGGCTGGACGGTGATCACGGGGCCGAAGATCTCGCCCTGGACCACGTCGTCGTCCTGGCGCACCCCGGAGATCACGGTGGGCGGGAAGAACCAACCCGGCCGGTCGAGCAGCCTGCCGCCGGTCTCGACCGTGGCGTGCGCGGGCAGGGCGTCGACGACGGAGGCGACCCGGGCCGCGTGGGCGGCGCTGTTGAGCGGCCCGTGGAAGACGCCGTCCTCGTCCGGCGCGCCCGTCCGGGTCTCGCGCGCCGCGGCCACGAGCGCCGTGAGCAGCGCGTCGTGCGCGTCGCGCTGGACGAGGATCCGGGTGACGGCGGTGCAGTCCTGGCCGGCGTTGAAGAACGCCGCGTCGGCGAGGGCGCGGGCCGTGCGGACCGGATCGACGTCGGCGAAGACGACCGCAGGCGCCTTGCCGCCCAGTTCGAGGTGGACGTTCTTCACGTCCCGGGCCGCGTCCGCCATGACCTCGGAGCCGGCCCGGGTGCTGCCGGTGATCGCGACCATGTCGACGTCCGGGTGGGCGACGAGGGCGCGGCCGGTGTCGCGGTCGCCGCAGACGATGTTCACGACGCCGGGCGGGAAGGCCCGCTGGGCGAGTTCGCCGAGCAGCACGGTCGACCAGGGGGTGGTGTCGGACGGCTTGAGGACGACGGTGTTCCCGGCGGCGAGGGCGGGGCCGAGCTTCCAGACGGCCATCATGAACGGGTAGTTCCAGGGGGTGACCTGGGCGACGACCCCGACCGGCTCCCGGCGTACGTAGGAGGTGTGGCCCTCGGCGTACTCCCCCGCCGCGACGCCCTCCAGGACGCGCGCGGCGCCCGCGAAGAACCTCAACTGGTCGGCTCCGCGCAGGATTTCGAGGGTGCGGGTGGTCTCGCGGGGCTTGCCCGTGCCGCGGATCTCGGCGTCGAGGAGCTGGTCCGCGTGCTC
This sequence comes from Streptomyces sp. NPDC001904, assembly GCF_040297005.1. Classification (NCBI taxonomy): domain Bacteria; kingdom Bacillati; phylum Actinomycetota; class Actinomycetes; order Kitasatosporales; family Streptomycetaceae; genus Streptomyces; species Streptomyces sp. NPDC001904. Next base: position 292,134 of record NZ_JBEOYI010000005.1, read on the forward strand.
GACGACGAGGTCGGCGAGGCGCAGCAGGGCCTCCTGGCGCCGGGCCGGGGTGGCGCGCCGCCAGTCGGGCAGGGCGCGACGGGCGGCCGCGACGGCGGCGTCCACGTCGGCGGCCGTCGAGCGGGGCGCGGTGCCGTAGACCTCCTCGGTGGCCGGGTCGGTGAGGTCCATGCGGTCGGCGGCGTCCGCGGCACGGCCGTCGACGACGTTGTGCAGGGTGAGGTCAGACATCGGCGGTCTCCTTGCGCAGGTCGGCCACGGTGACGCCGGGGGCGAGCCGCCCGGCGGTCACCTTCAGCTCGATGAGGGCGGCCCGGCCGCAGTCGAGCGCGCGCTCCAGGGCGGGCCCGAACTCCTCGGTGGAGGTGACGGTTTCGCCGTGGGCGCCGAAGGCGCGGGCGAAGGCGGCGAAGTCGGGGTTGCCGAGCGCGGTGCCGCTGACCCGGCCGGGATAGGTCTGTTCCTGGTGCTGGCGGATGGTGCCGTACTGGGAGTTGTTCAGGACGAGGATCAGCGGGGTCGCGCCCTCGGTGACGGCGGTGGCGAGTTCCTGACCGTTCATCAGGAAGCAGCCGTCGCCCGCGACCGAGACGACCTGCCGGCCCGGGTGGGCGAGGGAGGCCGCGACGGCGGCGGGGATGCCGTAGCCCATCGAGCCGTTGCGCGGGGCTAGTTGGCGGCCGCCTTCCCGGTATGTGAGGAAGCGCTGCGCCCAGATGGCGTGGTTTCCGGCGCCGAAGGTGACGACGGTGTCCGCGGGCAGCCGGGCGTCGAGCGTCGCGAACACCGCGCCGAGGTCGAGCGGGTCGGCCTCGGGCGCCGGGATGCGGAAGGCGAGGTGTGCGGCCCGGTCCTGCTTGGTGCGCAGCGCCCAGGCCACCGGTCCGGCGGGCCGCAGGGCGCGGACGGCGGTGCCGAACGCCTCGGGGCTCGCGAGGAGCGTCAGTTCGGCCGGGTGCAGGACGCCCGGGGGCTGGGCCTCGGGGAGCACCTGCACCAGGAGCGGGCCGGTGCCGTCGTGCGGCAGGAGCGTGAAGCCGTCGGTGGTGACGTCGCCGGGCGCGGCGCCGATACCGATCAGCAGGTCCGCGGTGCGCACCCGCTCGGCGAGCCGGTCGTCGCGGCCGTAGCCGAGGTGTCCGACGTAGGTCTCGGCCTCGTTGTCGATGAGGTCCTGGCAGCGGAAGTCGACCGCGACGGGCAGCGACCAGGCGTCGGCCCACGCCTGGACGTCGGCGCGCGCGGCGGGCGTCCAGCGGCTGCCGCCGAGGATCACGAGCGGACGCTCGGCGGTGCTCAACAGGGCTTCCACTCGGGCGAGTTCGGCGGGAGCCACGCCGCCGTCCGGGACCGGCAGCGGGGTGGCGTCGGCGACGCGCACGACGTCGGTGAGCATGTCCTCGGGCAGCCCGATGACCACGGGTCCGGGGCGGCCGCTGCGCGCGACGGCGTAGGCGCGGGCGACGTACTCGGGGATCCGGGCGGCGTCGTCGACGGTCTCGACGAGCTTGGCGCTGGCGCCGAACGTGCCGCGCAGGTCCAGCTCCTGGAAGGAGTGCCGGTCGGTGTGGCCGCGCGGGACGAGTCCGATGAAGAGGATCAGCGGGGTGGCGTCCTGGTGGGCGGTGTGCAGGGCGACGAGCGCGTTGGTGGCGCCGGGGCCCCGGGTGGTGAAGCAGATGCCGGGGCGTCCGGTGAGCTTGCCGTGCGCCTCCGCCATGTAGGCGGCGCCGCCCTCGTGGCGGCAGACCACCATGCGCACGGGGGCGTCGTGCAGGGCGTCGAGCGCGGCGAGGTAGCTCTCACCGGGCACGCCGTACGTGGTGTCGGTGCCGTGTGCGGCGAGCTGGTCGATCAGGACCTGTCCGCCGGTGCGGGCAGGGTGGTGCCGGTTCATGCGGGGACCTCGACGTTCTGGGACGGGGCGGAGAGGGTGGCGGCGTTCCGTCGCAGGACGGTGCCGGCGGCGAGCGAGCCCGCGACGGTGCAGGCGGCGATCGCCATGAGCAGCAGGGCGGCGCCCCACGAGGCGCCGTCGGCGGCGCTGGTGAGCGAGGTCGCCATGAGCGGCACGAAGCCGGACAGGACGCCCGCGAGGTTGTAGGACATGGCGACGGCGCTGTAGCGGAACTCCTCGGGGAACATTCCGGAGACGACGGCGCCGATCGGCGCGTAGGGGATCGACAGGGCGCCGATGCCGAGCGAGACGCCGAGGTAGACCAGGCCGGTCTGCTTGGTGTCGACCAGCCAGAAGGCCGGGAACGCCACGATCATGGTGGCGGCGGCGCCGAGGGCGCAGACCCGCCAGGCGCCGATCCGGTCGGCGAGACGTCCGGCGAGGACGAGCACGACGATCTCGACGACGGAGCCGATGACGGTGGAGTTGAGCATCGTCTGCTTGTCGATGCCGAGTTCGTCGGTCCCGTAGGAGATGACGAACGTGCTCATCAGGAAGAAGCCGCCGACGCCGAGGAACGCGGCGCCGACACCGACGATCATGCGGCCCCAGGTGCGGCGGAACGCCTCGACGAGCGGCGCGGGCTTCGGGCCGTCGCGCTCGGCGTCGTCGAGCATCTTGCGGAAGACCGGGGACTCCTCGATGTGCATGCGCAGGTAGAGCGCGAAGCCGAGCAGCGGGAAGGCGACGAGGAACGGCAGGCGCCAGCCCCACGAGTAGAACGCGTCGTCGGGCAGCAGGCCGACCAGGGCGAAGGCGCCGGAGGAGAGCAGGGTGCCGACCGGGGAACCGAGCTGCGGGATCGAGGAGTAGCTGCCGTGCTTCTCCTTCGGGGTGTGCTCCAGGGTCAGCAGCATCGCTCCGGACCACTCCCCGCCGACGGATATGCCCTGGAGGAAGCGGAGGAGGGAGAGCAGCGCGGGCGCCCAGATGCCGATCGTCTCGTACGTGGGCAGCAGGCCGATGCAGCCGGTGGTGGCGCCCATCATGACGACGGTGATGATCAGGGAGACCTTGCGGCCGTAGCGGTCGCCGATGTGCCCGAAGACGGCGGCGCCGATGGGCCGGGCCACGAAGCCGACGGCGAAGGTGACGAAGGAGGCGAGGGTGCCGACCGTCGGGTCGAGGTCGGGGAAGAACAGCTTGTTGAAGACGAGCGCGGCGGCGGTGCCGTAGAGGAAGTAGTCGTACCACTCCAGGGCGGTGCCGCTGAACGCGGCCGTCAACAGCCTTCTGATGTCCTTCAGGTCGGGCTTGTCGGGGGTGCTCACGCGTTCTCCTGGAGAGGGGCGGCCGCGGTGGCCGGAGGGGACGGGGGACCGGAGCGTGCGGGGGTGCGGATGAGGCCGTGCGGGTCGTGGACGGGATCGCCGCCCACGACGGTGGCCAGGACCCGGATCGCGCCGATGCGGTCGGGGTCGGTGCGGACGGGGTCGCCGTCCAGGACGATGAGGTCGGCGAGCTGTCCGGGGACGAGGCGTCCCTTGCGGCCGCCGAAGCCGGTGGCGAGGGCGGATCCCTCGGTCCAGGCGTGCAGCGCGGCAAGGACCGGAATGCTCTCGTCCGGACCGTAGGGCACGCCAGTCCCGGTCAGTCGCGTGACCATCGACTGGATCGCGGGCAGCGGTGCGCCGGGTGCGACGGGCCGGTCGGAGCTGCCGGGGACGGGCAGCCCGAGGTCGGTGAACGACTTCATCCGGTACGACCAGGCGGTCCGCTCGGGGCCGAGCGCCGCCGCCATGGCGTCGCCGAAGGCGTGCAGGAAGTTGTGCTGCGGCACGGGGACGACGTCCAGGGCGGCGAAGCGGGCGAGCTGGTCGGGGCGGACCACCCCCGCGTGCTCGATCCGGTGCCGCACGCCGGGGCGCGGCCGTTCCTCGCGGGCCCGGGCGAACGCGTCGAGGGCCAGGTCTACGGCCCGGTCGCCGATGGCGTGCGCGGCGACGGTCCAGCCGGATCGGTGCGCGGCGACGACCAGATCCGTCATCGCGTCGGTGTCGCCCTGGAAGTAGCCGGTGGGCCGCTCCTCGTTGTGGGGGCAGCCGCAGAACGGATCGGTGACGGCGGCCGTGCGGCCCAGCAGCGATCCGTCGAGGAAGATCTTCACCGGTCCGAGCGAGAGCCGGTCGTCGCCGAACCCGGTGCGCAGGCCGAGGTCGAGGCCGAGGGTGATGTCGTCGTCGGCGTGCGCGGTCAGCGGGTGCAGCACGTCGGACGCGGCCATCAGCTGGGCGCGGGTGTGCAGGCGGCCGGTCTCCCGGGCGCGTTGGTAGGCGCCGAGTTCGACGGGCGTGTGCCCGATCCAGCCGCCGCCGATCCCGGCCTCGGTGAAGCTGGTGATGCCCTCGGTGAGGTAGTGCCGGGTGGCCGCGCCGACGGCGTCGGCGACGGTCTCCACGGGGTAGGGCAGCACCTGCCGCTGCACGAGCCGCTGGGCGGTCTCCTCAAGGAGGCCGTCCGGGCGGCCGCCCGCGTCCCGGGAGACGACACCGCCGTCCGGGTCGCGGAAGCCCTCGTCGAGCGCGCCCGCCGCGGCGAGCACCGGCGTGTTGACGACGCAGGCGTGCCCGGAGGTGTGTTTGAGCCAGACCGGCCGGCCGTCCGCGGCGCGGTCCAGGGCGTCGCGGTGCGGGTAGGCGCCGCCGAGCCGGTTGTGGTCGAGCCCGGCGCCGATCACCCAGGCGTCCGGCGCCAGGTTCTCGGCGTACGCGGCGACGGCGGCGTACACCTCGTCGGCCGTGCGGGCGGTGGAGACGTCGAGCTGGGTGAGGGTCAGTCCGAACCAGGCGGTGTGGCAGTGCGCGTCGTTGAACCCGGGCAGCACGGTGGCGCCGCCGGCGTCGAGGACGCGCCGCGCGGGCAGCCCCGCGACCTCGTCGTCGAGGCCGACGATCCGGCCGTGCAGCACGCCGAGGGTGTGCGCGGTGGGCCGGTCGGGGTCGAGGGTGCGGACGCGGGCGTTGCGGACGAGCAGATCGAGTCGCATGGGGGTGCGTGCCTCTCAGGCCAGGTGGTGCAGTTGCGCGAGCGGCAGCTCGGTGGCGGGCGCGGTGCCCGTGGCGACTCCGTCGACGAGGACGGGCGCGGGCTCGCGGGGCACGACCACGCGCGGCGTCGCGGTGTTGTGCAGCATGTCGGCGCGGGTCAGACCGCGGCTGCCGCGGATCGGCGCGTAGTTGAGTCCGCCGGGCAGGGCGGCGCGCGCGGCCCGGTCCTGGAGGGCCGCCTCGGCGACGAAGACCTTGGCGAGCCGGGCGGGCGCGGCGCCGAGGGCGCCGTAGTAGGGGCGGTAGACGCGCGGCTGGGTGAGCCGGGTCGAGCCGGAGCCCGAGCCGGTGTTGCCCCAGGCCACGAACCCGGACTTGATGACCAGCTCCGGCTTGCTGCCGAACCACTTGGGGTCCCACAGCACGAGGTCCGCCATCCGTCCCGCCTGGACGGTGCCGACCTCGTGGGCGAGGCCGTGGGCGATCGCCGGGTTCAGGGTGATCTTGGCGAGATAGCGCAACGCCCGTACGTTGTCCACCTTCTCCACTCCCCCGCCGCCGTTCGCCAGCGCCTGGACGTGGGCGAGCTGCCAGGTGCGGCGGACGGTCTCGGCGATCCGGCCCATGCCCATGGAGTCGGAGTTGACGATGGAGATGGCGCCCAGGTCGTGCAGGGCGTTCTCGGCGGCGATGGCGTGCTCGCGGATCCGGCCCTGGGAGATCGCGACGTCGCTCGCGGAGTGGTGGTTCTGCCGGTGCACGGTCATCGTCATCGGGAAGAGTTCGCCGACCGTGTTCGGGGTGTACGGGATCGTGGGCGTCGTCGACGACGGCAGGATGTTCGGCTCGGAGAGGATCTCCAGGAGGTCGGGGTGCCCGCCGCCGCCCTCCACGTGGTACGCGTGCACGGTCCGCCCGCGCGTCGCGCCGATGGTGTCCCGCAGATAGCCGGACTCGTTCATGGAGTCGGTGTGCAGGGCGACGGGCAGGTCCGCCTGCTCGGCGGTGTCCAGGCAGTTGTCGATGATGCGGGGCGTCGCGCCGAAGTCCTCGTGGATCTTGAAGCCGCCGGCTCCGGCGAGCGTGATCTCGTCGAGCAGCGCCCGCGAGCTGGACGATCCCCGGGCCAGGAACGCGATGTTGAGCGGAGTGCCCTGCCAGGCGCTCATCAGGGTGTGCAGGTTGTGGGCGGGGTTGCAGCCGATCTCCCACACCCCGCCGAGCCCCATGCCGACGAGCGTCGTGACGCCGGCGGAGAGCGCGGCGGGCGCGACCTCGGGCGAGGAGAGATGGACATGGCTGTCGACGATCCCGGGGGTCGCGATCAGACCCTCGCCGGGGACGACGGAGGTGTGCGAGTCGATGGCGAACTCGACGTCCATGACGTCCGGGTTGCCGACGCCGCCGACGGAGACGACGCGCCCGTCCTTGATGCCGATGTCGGTCTTGCGGACGCCGAGCACCGGGTCCATCAGCACCACGCCCGCGACGACCATGTCGAGCGCCGAGTCGCGGTCGGAGCGCGGCGAGGCGAGCAGTCCGTCGCGGACCGTCTTGCCGCAGCCGCCGAGGAGTTCGTCGCCGGGCGTGCCGTCGTCGGCCTCGACCTCCACCCACAGACAGGTGTCGCCGAGCCGGATCCGGTCGCCGGTGGTGGGCCCGTAGAGGGCGTGGTAGGTGCGGCGGTCGATGCTGGTCATGCGCGCTCCTGGGTCTTGCGGCTGGCAGGGACGAGGACGACCTCGCGCTCCTCGCCGGGCGCGAAGGTCAGGGCGGTGCCCGCGGCGATGTCGAGACGCAGGCCGCGGGCGGCCTCGCGGTCCAGGGCGAGGGCCTGGTTGACCTCGTGCAGGGGGTAGTGCGAGGAGACGTAGACGACCGTGTCGCCGGTGTTGCGGACGGTGAGGGTGGTGCGCGGACGGCCCGCGTTGATCTCGATGGGCTCCTCGCCCGTGCGGACCGCACCGGGCGGGGTGGCGCTGCCGGGGCCGATGGGACGGTCGACGGCGACGAGCGAGGTGCCGCTCGGGAACAGCGCCTCGACCTGGACGGTCGTGACGATGTCGGCGACGCCGTCCATGACGTCGTCGGCGGTCAGGACCCGGCCGGCCGTCTCGATGACCTCGTCGAGACTCATCCCGTCCCAGGCGGCCTCCAGGATCTCGTCGCAGATCAGGGCGATCGCCTCGGGCGCGTTGAGGCGGCGGCCCCGGGCGCGGCGGCGGCGCGCGAGTTCGGCGACGGTGAACAGCTGGAGCCGTTCCTGTTCGCGAGGGGTCAGATGCACGGTCGTCAGGCCCTCCTGTCGGGCGGGACCCGGGCGGTTCGCCGCGGGACCGCCCCAGCTTCCGTGGCAGCGGGCACAAAACCAACGTTGAAATAACCCCCGTGCGTCACCCAGGATTGGTCACATGCACAATGCTGGTCACGCCGGTCTCCCGGACTCCGAGCTGCCCCCGCCGTCGCCGCGCGTCGCAGAGCTGGCCGGGCAGCTGCTCGACAACATCGACGGACTCATCGGCGACTGGCTGGAGATGGTGCGTCCGGTGCGCACCACGTACGCGGACCGGGTGCCGGACACCCAGTTCCGGGACACGGCCTGGCACGCCTTCGAACTGCTGCTGCGCACGGTCGCGCAGTTGCCCGTGCCGCCGCACATCGCGGACGTCTCGCAGCGGGTCGGGGAGGACCGGGCCCGGCAGGGCGTCCCGCTCGACTCGCTGCTGCAGGCGGCCCGGCTGGACTTCCGGGTGGTGTGGGCGGCGCTGGTGCGGCGTGCGGAGCCGCAGGACATGGCGGAGCTGGTGGAGTCGGCGTACCACGTGTGGGAGGCCGTCGAGGGGCATGTCACCGGGATCATGACGGCGTATCAGCGCACGGTCCTGGACATGGGGCGGCGCGAGGAGGACGAGCGGCGGATGTGGTTCGCCCGGCTCCTGGAGAGCGAGGGCCGCAATCCGACCGTCGTCCGGGACGCGGGTCTCGCTCTGGGCTTCTCGGCGACGGGCCGCTACTTGTGTGCGGCGTCGTCCGCGGGGGACGGGCCCGGTCTGCGCCGGGCGGCGGCGGCACTGCGGGCGGCGGGCGCGCCGGTGCAGCAGCAGATGACCGGCGGCGACGCGGTGCTGGTGGTGCAGTTGGGCCGCCGCACCACGCGCGCGTGCGTCCTCGACCAGCTCGCCGGTTCGCCGTGCGGGGTCGCCCCGCCGGTGTCGGGGCTGGCCGCGGTGCCCCGGGCGACGGTCCTCGCGGTGGCGACGGCGCAGGTGCTGCCGCCGGAGGCCGCGGCGCCGCGGCTGCTCGAGGACAGCTGGCTGGACGTGCTGACGCACCAGGCCGGGGACTTCACCCGGGATCTGGCGGCGGACGTCCTCGGCGGTCTCGACGGTCCCGGCGTGAGCGGTACGGAGGCGGACCGCCTCCTGGAGACGGTCCGCACCCATCTGTCGGGCAGCGGGTCGATCGCGGAGACGGCCGACGCGCTCTACTGCCACCGCAACACGGTGCAGCACCGCTTCGCCCGCTTCCACCAGCTGACCGGCCGCGATGTGCGCAGGCCCGACGACGCGGCGCTGGTCGCGGTGGCGTTGCGGGCCCGCGGCTGACCGGGCGGCGGCTCAGTCCTTGTAGTCGGGCGCCACGCGCTCGACGAGGCGCAGCAGGGCGCCCCAGGCCAGGTCGTAGGCGTCGTGGTCCTCGAAGTCGGAGGCCGCGTCGCCCTCTCCGGTGAGCTGCTGGGCGGTGTACTCGGCGACCTGGTCCGAGGGGAGGATCAGCGGGGCGCCGCCGGCCTGGGCGGTGACCTGGATCTCGCAGGCCTTCTCCAGGTAGTACATGCGCAGGAACGCCTGCTTGGCGCTGTCGCCGACGGTCAGCAGGCCGTGGTTGCGCAGGATGAGCGCGGGGTGGCCGCCGAGGTCGGCGACGAGGCGCTGCTGCTCGTCGAGGTTGAGCGCGACGCCTTCGTAGTCGTGGTAGCCGACGCGGTTGTGGAACTCCATCGACATCTGGTTGACCGGCAGCAGGCCGCCCTGCTGCGCGGCGACGGCGCAGCCCGCCTTGGTGTGCGTGTGCAGCACGCAGTGCGCGTCGGAGCGGGCCTTGTGGATCGCGCTGTGGATGACGAATCCGGCCGGGTTGACCGGGTGCGGCGTCGGCTCGACGGGGTGGCCGTCGAGGTCGATCTTGACCAGGTTCGAGGCGGTGATCTCCTCGAAGAGCAGCCCGTAGGGGTTGATGAGGAAGTGGTGGTCGGGGCCCGGCAGCCGCTGGGAGATGTGGGTGAAGATCAGGTCGGTCATGCGGAAGTGCGCGACGAGCCGGTAGACGGCAGCGAGTTCGCGGCGCAGGCGCAGTTCCTCGGCGGCGGCGTCGGCCGCCGGGGCAGGGGTGGTGAGGATGTCGGTCACGCGGGGGCTCCTTGCCGGGGTGTGGTGCCGGGGGCGGTGGTGGTGGCCGGGTCCGGTCCGACGACGGGGGTGTGGGGACGGCCGGTGGTCCACCAGGCGATGACGTTGCGCGCGGGGTCGGTGGCGTAGGCGTGCAGCGAGGCGTCGGTGAGGAAGGCGCTGTGCGGGGAGAGCAGCAGACGGGGGTGGGTGCGCAGCGGGTCGTCGGCGGCGGGCGGTTCGGTGGGGAAGACGTCGAGGGCGGCGCCGGCGAGCGGGCCGCGGTCGAGCGCGGTGAGCAGGGCGCCGGGGTCGACGAGGTCGCCCCGGGCGACGTTCACGAGGACGCTGCCGGGCCGCATCCTGGCCAGCAGCGGGCCGTCGATCATGCCCTGGGTCCGTGGGGTGGACGGGATGTGCAGGGAGAGCACGTCCGCGTCGGCGATCAGGGTGTCCAGGTCGGTCAGCTCGACGCCGGCGGGCCCGTCGGTGGCGTGCGGGTCGTGGGCGAGGACACGGCCGAAGAGCGGGGCGGCGATGCGGGCGAAGGTGCGGGCGATCCGGCCGAAGCCGAGCAGCCCGAGCGTCAACTCGCTGGCGCGGCGCGGCACTTCGGTGAAGTCGTCGCTCCAGCCGCCGCCCCGGACCAGGGTGTCGGCCTGCGGCAGCCGGCGGACGAGTGCGAGCGCCTGGGCGAGGGCGTGCACGGCGACGTCCTCGGTGGCCGCGTCCGGCAGATTGGCCACCCACAGGCCGCGCCGCTCGGCCTCCGGTACGTCGATCATGTCGATCCCCGCGGACATGGTGGCGAGCATCCGCACGGTGGGCAGCCGGTCGAGCAGCGCCGCGTCGATCCGCGCGTAGCCGACGATCAGCGCGACGGCGTCGTGCGCGGCGGCGGCGATGACCTCCGGGTCCCGGCTGCCGACGAGGCGGGCCTCGAAGCCGGCCTCGGCCAGCAGTCGCAGGCCCGGCCCGGGATCGAGCTCGGCCGTGTCGGTGATCACGACGACGGGGCGTGTCACACCGTCCTCCAGGAATGATTCGATCGCAACATGGGAAAGAAACTTACGTTTCGACTGTCAATTTTGTCCACTCCCGACGGTACGGCCGCCCAGTCCGCGGACTGTCCGAGAATGGGCCCAGACCCCGGCCGCGCCACGGCCGGGCCGAACCGCTGACCGAGGGGACCGACCCGTGGATCTCGACGAGACCGACCTGGCGATCGTGCGCGAGCTGCAGACCGACGGGCGGCTGACCTACGAGACGCTGGCCCGGCGGGTGGGCCTGTCCCGGCCGGCGACCCGGATGCGGGTGCAGCGGCTCCAGGAGTCGGGCGCGGTGCGCGTCGTGGCCATCACCCATCCCGCCGTGCGCCGGCTGACCGCCTCCGCGCATCTGGCCATCGGCACGGAGGGCGCCGCGGGTCCGGTCGCGCGCGCGATCGCCGAGCTGTCCGCGGCCCCGTTCGTGACGCTGACCAGCGGGCGCCGGTCGATCATGACGGAGCTGCGGACGGCGGGCTTCGGGGAGCTGGAGCGGACGATCGAGCACATCCGGGCGCTCGACGGGGTGCGCAGCGTGGATCCGCTGATCGCGACGCGGCACGTGAAGGATCCGTATCTGCCGGCCGAGGAGCCCACGGTCGCACCGCAGGACGACGTGGACGAGCGGATCCTCGCCGAGCTGGAGGAGGACGGCCGGCTGCCGTTCGCCGAACTGGCGGCGCGGATCGGCCTGTCGGCGGGCGCGACCCGCTCACGCACGCTGCGCCTCCTCGACGGGGGTGTGGCCCAGGTGGTCGCGCTGGTGCGGCCCGAGGTGCTCGGGATGGGCTATCTCTGCGGGTTCAGCCTGCGGGTGACCGGTGCGGCGGCGGACACCGCGCGGCGGGTGGCCGCCCTCCCCCGGGTGACGTTCCTGTCGACGTGTCTGGGCAGCGCCGAGGTGGTCGGCACCGTCACCGCCGAGTCCTTCGCCGCCGTGCGCACCACGCTGGAGGAGATGCGGGGACTGCCGCAGGTGCGCGAGGTGGAGAGCTGGCTCCACCTCGAACTGGTCAAGGAGCGCTACGACATGGGCCCGCACCCCGCCTGAACACCGCGGCCCCGCCGCCTCACCGGTCCCGGCGGACCGTCGCCGCCCGCCACTCGACGATCCCGTCGAGGTCCGGCGGGCGGTAGCCGGGTCCCTTGAGGACCTTGCCGTCGGCCCGGCGCAGGACCTGTCCGTCCGCGTCCACCTTGCTCATGTTGGAGCGGTGGACCTCGGCGAAGACGGCCGGGAGGTCGATGCCCAGCGCGTCCGCGGCGCCATAGGTGACGTACAGGACGTCGGCGAGCTCCTTGGCCAGCTCCCGGTACGCCCCGGCCGGATCGGCGCCGGTGCGCAGGGACTCGGCGAAATCGGTCAGGGCCTCGGCCGCCTCCCGCGCCTCCTCGGTGAGCAGCTCCCGCCGCAGCTCGGCCAGTTCGGCGCAGGCGGCGTCCGCCTGCCCGTCGAACGCCGCGCGGAACTCGGCGACGCGGCGCATCGGTTCATGATCCATGCCCCGACCCTAGAGGAGCGGGGGCAGCCGTCTCTCGTACAGCCACGCCTCGAAGAGGTCGTCCAGCGGCCGGGGCGCGTAGCGTGCGGCGTGGGCGGTGAACATCTCCGTGGTGACCACTCCGTGCTTGTGGACGGCGGTCCACTCGCGCAGCATCCGGAAGAACGCGGCGTCCCCGAGGGCGCCGCGCACCGCGTGCACGGTGAGCGCGCCGCGCTCGTAGAGGCGGTCGTCGAACATCGACTTGCGTCCCGGGTCGGCGAGTTGGAGGTCCTGGGGCCGGCCGACCAGCGTGCGGTGGGCGGTCAGCGCCAGTTCGTGGGCGCCGTGGGCGCCCGAGCGCTCGGACCACAGCCACTCCGCGTACTTGGCCAGGCCCTCGTTGAGCCAGATGTGCCGCCAGTCGGCGACGGTGACGCTGTTGCCGAACCACTGGTGGGCGAGTTCGTGCGCGACCAGCCGCTCCGCGCCGCGGGCGCCGTCCACGTGGTTGACGCCGAAGAGCGACAGCCCCTGTGCCTCGACGGGGATGTCGAGTTCCTCGTCGGTGACGACGACGGCGTACTCGCCGAACGGGTAGGGCCCGAAGAGCTCTTCGAAGAGGTCCATCATCTGCGGCTGCCGGGCGAAGTCCCGGGAGAAGTCGGCGAGGAGCCGGGCCGGGAAGTGGCCGGTCTGCGGCACGCCCCTCAGCCCCGGGTCGCCGAGCAGCGCCGTCTGGTACTTGCCGACGGACAGGCCGACCAGGTAGCTCGACGTCGGTGCTGGCTGTTCGTAGAGCCAGGTGGTGGTGGAGGCCCGGGTGGTACGGGTCAGCAGCCGGCCGCCGGTCACCACCTGGTACGCCGACGGGGCGGTGAGGGAGATCTGGTACGCGGCCTTGTCCGCGGGCCGGTCGTTGCACGGGTACCACGACGGTGCTCCCACCGGCTGGCTGGCGACCAGCGCGCCGTCGGTCAGCTCCTCCCAGCCGAGCCCGCCCCAGGGGCTGTCGACCGGTTTTGGGTTTCCGGAGTAGTGGACCTCGACGGTGAACGGGGCGCTCGCGGGCAGCGACTTGGCGGGGCGCACACGCAGCTTGCCGCCGCGCAGGGTGTAGTGCGGGGGCCGGCCGTCGACGCGGATGCGGTCGATGCGGAAGTCGCCGAGGTTCAGCTGGAACTCGGTCAGCGGGGCGCGGCCCGCGATGGCACTGAGCCGGGCGGTGCCCGCGAGCCGGTTCGGCACCGGCCGGTAGTCGAGGGTCAGTTCGTAGCGGTGAACCCGGAAGCGGGCGTCGCCGTGGCCCGGGAAGTAGGGGTCCGGTGCCGTTCTGTGGTGCACGCTCACGCCTGGTCCGCTCCCCTGCCCTGTCCTCGTACGGTGCGCCGGCGGGCCGCCCTCGGCAGCGGCCCGCCGCCTCAGGGGCGCCAGGCCTCGATCGGGTTGCCCAGCCAGCGGGTGTCCGCCGGTACCGACTCGCCGGCCATGACGAGGGACGCGGGGCCCAGGGTCGTACGGGCTCCGATCTCGCTGCCCGGCAGGACGATTCCGCCCGGGCCCAGCGTGGCTCCCGCACGGAGAACCACAGTATCCGTCCGCAGGATCCGATCATGGAAGAGGTGGGTCTGCAGGACACAGCCCCGGTTCACGCTCGCGGCGGGCCCGACGGTGACGAGGTCGGTCTCCGGGAGCCAGTAGGTCTCGCACCACACGCCCCGGCCGATCCGCGCGCCGAGCGCCCGCAGCCACAGCGTGAGGACCGGCGTGCCGGGGACCGCTCCGGCGAGCCAGGGCACGGCGACCGTCTCCACGAAGGTGTCGGCGAGCTCGCCCCGCCACACGAAACCGCACCACAGCGGGTGTTCCCCGGGCCGGTGCCGGCCGACGAGCAGCCACTTGGCGACGACGGAGACGAGACACCCGAACACCCCGGCGCCGAGCAGGACGACGCCGGACACGAGCGCCGCGAGCCACCAGGCACGGGTCGCGGCGGCGGTGAGGGCCGCGGCCACGAGGACGACGAGCGCGGCCGAGCAGCACACGGGGACGAGCCGGCACAGTTCGACCAGGGCGCGGGCCAGCTTGAGCCGGGCGGGCGGCGCGTAGGTGCGGCGGTCGTCGCGGACGGCGACCGTGCGGGGCAGTTCGACGGGGGGCAGGCCCAGGTAGGAGCTGCCCCGCCGGGCCTTCTTGGGGGTGGCCGACAGCACGCCGACGAGGCCGTCGTCGGGGACGGCGCGGCCGGGTGCGGTCATGCCGGAGTTGCCGAGGAAGGCACGCCGTCCGATGTCCGCGCGGCCGACGCGGATCCAGCCGCCGCCGAGTTCGTACGGGGCGGTCAGGGTGTCGTCGGCGAGGAAGGCGCCCTCCCCGACGGTGGTCAGGCCGGGCAGCCCGAGCACGGTGGACACCTCGGCGCCGCGCCCCACGCGCATGCCGAGCAGCCGCATCCAGACGGGGGTGACGAGCCCGGCGTAGAGCGGGAAGAGGGTCTGCCGGGACAGGTCCATGAGCTGGGTGACGGTCCACGCCTGCCAGCCGGTGCGGCTGTGCGTGGGGCGGGTGCCGGTGCGCAGGCCGAGGCTGAGCAGCCGGACGCCGAGCAGGATCAGTGCGGCGTAGGTGAGGCCGAAGACCAGGGTCGCGGGGACGAGCGCGCACAGAGCACCGCGCACGGCCCCGCCGAGAGCGGCGTCGGCGGGCACGAAGATGCGGGCCAGACTCAGTGCGGGGAGCGCGGCGAGGACCGGCAGGAGGCTGAGCGTACTGCCCGTCAGGCCGTACATCGCGCGCCAGTGCACGGCGCGCGGTGGTCGCTCGCGCGGCCAGTCGCGCCGGGCCCGGCCGAGTTTGACGGCGGGTGAGCCCGCCCAGCGCTGGCCGGTGGGGAGCTGTCCCCGGACGGCGGAGCCGGGGGCGACCTCGGCGCGCTTGCCGACGCGGGCACCCGGGAAGAGGACGCTGCGGGTGCCGACGACGGCTCCGGCGCCGACCTTGACGGCGCCGATCTCCAGCCGGTCGCCGTCGAGCCAGTGTCCGGACAGGTCGACCTCGCTCTCGACGGCGCAGCCCCGTCCCAGTTTGAGCAGGCCGGTGACCGGGGGCAGCGAGTGCAGGTCGACGTCGGCGCCGATCCTGGCGCCGAGCGCCCGTGCGTAGCGTTCGAGCCAGGAGCCGGTCAGGGAGGTCGCACCGCTGTACTCGGCGAGGCGTTCGGCGGTCCACAGGCGCAGGTGGACCCGGCCGCCGCGCGGATAGGTGCCGGGTGCGACGCCGCGCAGGAGCAGCCGGGCGCCGCCTGCCGCGATGGCCAGGCGGCCCGGCGGGCTGTACAGGACGAGGGCGCCCGCTGCGACGAGCCACCAGGAGGCGGACGGCGCCCACGGGGCGGGGCCGAGCCGGTGCGCGATGTTGCCGAGTGCCGCGAGCGCGACCGTCCAGCGCAGTCCCACGAGGGTGAACAGCGGGAGCAGCAGGGCGGTTTGAGCCAGCTGGGTGCGCAGCGGCACGGGGGCGACGGTGCGGGCGGAGCCGTCGCTCTGCGCGGACTTCTCCAGCCTGCGGGCCAGCTTGCGCAGGACGGGCCGTTCGTAGATGTCGATGACGGCGGCGTTCGGGTAGCGGGTGCGCAGCCGTGTGGTGAGCCGGGCGGCGGCCAGGCTGCCGCCGCCGAGCGCGAAGAAGTCGTCGCGGGCGCCGGTCACGGGGATGCCGAGGATGTCGCTCCACTGCTCGGCGAGCCAGGCCTCGGTGCCGTACAGCTGCTCGGCCGCGCCGCCGTCCCCGGCGTCCGTGCCGGGCAGCGGCCAGGGCAGCGCGTCGCGGTCGACCTTGCCGGAGGTGCGGGTGGGCAGGTCGTCGACGGGGGCGAGCAACGGCACGAGGGCCGCGGGCAGTTCGGCGCGGAGCCGGCCGAGGGCGGCCGTCCGGTCGAAGCCGTCCTGGGTGACGAGGTAGCCGACGAGGAGCTGATTGCCGCCGGGTGCCGTACGGACGGCGGCGGCCGCGCCCGCGACACCGGGCAGCGCCGCGAGCGCGGCGTCGACCTCGCCGAGTTCGATGCGCCGGCCGCCGAGCTTGATCTGCTCGTCGCCGCGCCCGAGGAAGACGAGCCCCTCCGGGTCGGCCTTGACCAGGTCGCCGCTGCGATAGGCCCGTTGCCAGCCCAGCGGCTCCAGCGGCGCGTACTTCTCGGCGTCCTTGGCGGCGTCGAGGTAGCGGGCGAGTCCCGTGCCGCCGATGACGAGCTGGCCGCTGCCGCCCATCGGTACGGGCCGGCCCGCGTCGTCGACGACGGCCAGCTCCCATCCGTTCAGGGGCAGTCCGATCCGGACCGGCTCGGTCCCGGTCAGCAGGGCGGCGCAGGCGACGACGGTGGTCTCGGTGGGCCCGTAGGTGTTCCACACCTCGCGGCCCTCGGTGACCAGGCGCCGGGCCAGCTCGGGCGGGCAGGCCTCGCCGCCGAAGATCAGCAGCCGGACGTCGTCGAGGGTCTCGGGCTCCCAGAGCGCGGCGAGGGTCGGCACCGTGGAGATCACGGTGATCTCCTGCTCGACGAGCCACGGTCCGAGGTCGGCGCCGCCGCGCACCTGTGCCCGTGGTACCGGCACCAGGCAGGCGCCGTGCCGCCAGGCCAGCCACATCTCCTCGCAGGACGCGTCGAACGCGACGGACAGCCCGGCCATCACCCGGTCGCCGGGGCCGATCGGATCGTCGGCGAGGAACAGCGCGGCCTCCGCGTCCACGAACGCGGCGGCGGCCCGGTGGTGCACGGCGACGCCCTTGGGTTTGCCGGTCGATCCGGACGTGAAGATGATCCACGCGTCGTCGCCGGGCGTCGGCCGTGCGGCGGGTACGTCCGCGGGCTTGTCCACCGTGAAACGGTGTCCGGCGCCGATGACGGTCCTGACCCGCGCCTCGCCGAAGACCAGGTCGGCGCGGTCGTCGGGGTCCTCGGCGTCGACCGGTACATAGGCCGCACCCGCGGCGAGGACCGCGAGGATCGCCACGTACAGCTCGTTCGTGCCGCTCGGGAGGCGGATGCCGACGCGGTCACCGTGTCCCACTCCGGCCGTGTCGAGTCTGCGCCGTAGGAGTTCCACCGAGGCGGCCAGTGCGCGGTACGTCAGCTGGCGGGTGCCGTCGTCGAGGGCGGGCTCGTCGGGGTGGGTCCGCACCGTCGCGTCGAGCAGGTCCACGAGGGTGCGCGGCGGTGCGGCGTCCCCTCCGGTGAAGAGGGCGAGGTCCTCGGGCCGCTCGGTCATCGCCGCTTCGAGCAGGCCGAGTTCGGCGTTCGCACGCGTGGCAGGCATCGGGTCCTGACGTCGGGGGCCGCGCATCCCTGAGGGTGTGGCCGTTCTCCTCCAGGTCTGCCTGAGCCCGTCCGCCCCGGGGGCCGGACAAGCGCCACATCCTAATCCCGGGCCGGGAGTCGACCGCCTCGACTCCGCCAAACTGCGGCTCCGATGGGGGCTGGTCGCGCCGCTGTGTCCGCGAACGCCTGCGGAATTGTCCGTGATCGGTAACGGAGGGAGCCGCGGGCCCACCGGTCTCGTCCTGCCAAGTGGCCACGACGTCAGCGGCGACGACGCGGCACGGCGCGGGAGGAACGGACATGGCACGGCGGAGCGGCGGGCAGGGCTGGAACAGCAGAGTGGTGGGGGCGGCGCTCGCGGTGACCGTGCTCGCCGGGGGCGTATCGGTGTGGACCGCGCAGGCGGGCGAGGCGACCGGAACGGCGCCGAGGGCGAGCGCCGCGCACGACGGCAAGGCTCCGAAGGCGGTCGCGGTGACCATCGCGCACGCCTCCGACGCCGGGGCCCGCGGCGTGAACATCACCATCGACGACGGCCCCGACCCCGTCTGGACTCCTCAGGTCCTCGCCGTGCTGAAGGAGTACGGGGTGAAGGCGACGTTCTGCATGGTGGGCACCCAGGCGCAGGCCCATCCGGATCTCGTCAAGAAGGTCGTCGCGGCCGGGCACCGCCTGTGCGACCACACGGTGTCGCACAACACGGCCATGGACAAGCGGCCGAAGGCGTACCAGTCGCAGCAGATCCTCGACGCGGAACGCATGATCACCAAGGCGTCCGGCGGGGTGCGCCCCCAGTACTACCGGGCGCCGGGCGGGGCCTTCACCCCGTACAGCCGCACCCTCGCCGCCTCCCGCGGGATGCGCCCGCTGGGCTGGAACGTGGACACCAAGGACTTCGAGCGCCCGGGTACGGCCGCCATCGTCGCGACCGTGGAGCAGGAGCTGCCGGGCGGGCCGACGCTCCTCTTCCACGATGCGGGCGGCGACCGCAGCCAGACGGTCGAGGCCCTGCGTCAGGCGCTCCCCGAACTCAAGGAGAAGGGCTACTCGTTCGGCTTTCCGGTGCGCTGACGTCCGGCGCTCCAGCGCGCGAGGTTCCGCAGCAGCGGATCGCGCCCTTGCAGGGGCACGGTCCACAACTCGTGCCCCCGCACCCGCCATTGGCTCAGCAGCGCGTTGGCGGCGAGCATGCCGCTGGTCGCGGCGCGTTCCATCAGCGCCACCGGCAGATCGGTGCGGACCAGGTCACCGGCGATCATGAGGCGGGGGTTGGAGGTGCGCACCGTCGGCCGGTCGCCGTATCCCGACACCGCGAACATCGGGCAGTCGTCGCGCCATTCGTGCCGGACGTCGACGACGCGTGCCGCGCGGGTCTCCGGATACACCTGGTGCAACCGGTCGATGAGCCGCTTCTCCTCGGTGGCCCGGTCGACGAGGCCGTCGAGCGCGTAGGCGTGGAGCTCCACGACCGAGCCGCCGGTGCGGCGGAACCACTGGTGGGCCTCCTTCTCCCAGCGGTCCAGGACGCTGACGTTGTCCAGGGTGCCGTAGCCGCTGGTCCCGAGGAAGCCGGCCCGTTCGGCGGCGACGGGCCGGTCCAGCCACAGCCGGGAGACGAGGAAGGAGGGGGCCGTGCGCAGCCGGGCGATCCGGTCGTACCACGACGCGTCGGCGACATCGGGGCTGCTGCGGACCAGGTGTTGCAGGCCCTTGGTGTCGAGGGCGAGGACGCAGGCGTCGTAATGCCCGCTGTGCGCACCGGCGTTGAGGGTGAAGCCGCCGTCGGGCGACGAGGCGAGATGGTCGACCGGCTGGGCGACGCGGATGTCGGCGCCGAGTCCTTCGAGGTAGCGGGCGAGGGGGTCCCACAGGGCGGTCGGGAAGGGGTCGTCGGGCACGTCGAAGAGCAGGCCCTCGGCCGAGCCGAGGAAGTAGATGTGGAACATCAGCACCATCTCGGCGGCCGACAGCTTGCGCGGGTCGGCGAAGAAGCTCCGGGAGAACACCTCGAACGCCAAGTGGTGGGCGGCCTCGGGGAATCGGACGGCCTGCAGGAAGTCGTGCGCGCTGACGTCGTCGAGCCGGTCGTAGACCTCCGGTACGCGTACGTCCATCAGGGGAAGGGCCGCCCGGGCGTTGATCCCGGGCAGGTCGCGGAGGGTGAAGGTCGGGCTGCGCAGGGCGAATCCGAGGGCGCTCCACGGTGGGGTGCGCGGGACGTGCCGGAAGCTGTCGCGCAGACCGTCCGCGTGCCACAGCGGGTAGTCGGGCAGCGCGGTCAGCCGCTCCAGGTGCGGATCGGTGCGGCGCAGCAGGGCCCGCAGGTTGTAGTACTGGCGGAAGAAGGCGTGGAAGCCGCGGCTCATCGTGGCCGTCGAGCCGTCGGCCAGCTCGGTGGTCCAGCCGGCCAGCCGTCCGCCGAGCGTCGCCTCCCGCTCGAAGAGGGTGACGCGCACGCCGCGTTCGGCCAGTGCGACGGCGGTGGCGAGTCCCGCGATCCCGCCGCCGACCACGGCCGTCGTCGGGGCCGGATCGGTGACCCGGGACGCGCCGGGCCCGGCCGGGATGTGCGCCGCCCGGCGGTCCCGGGCCTGCGGTGGCAGCTGCGGCCGGCGCTTCATCATCGGGTCCTCTCCTGCGGCACCTGGCCGACGACGGTGTGGGTGATGCCGGTCTGCCAGCCGGGGAGCGGCAGGGCCCTGACCCGGGTGAAGCCCGCGGCCGTCAGCCGCTGGGCGAAGCGGGCGGCGGTGTCGAACTCGATGACGCTGCGCCACAGATGCCGGTAGAGGGCGCCGTCCCCCAGCGCCGTGGTGACGGGCAGCAGTCCGGCGCAGACCGCCGACCAGACGGCACGGTGGCGGACTCTGCCGCTGAGGGTGTACTCGTGCACGGCCACCCGGCCGCCGGGTGCGAGCGCGTCCCGTACGGAGGCCAGGACGCCGTCGGGGTCGGCGGTGTTGCGGAACAGGTAGGCGGCGAACACCGCGTCGAAGCCGTCGTCGATGCCGGCCGCGGCCAGCTGTTCGGCCGGGGTGTGGACGAAGGTGACGCTCGACGGCCAGCGTTTCGCCGCGGCCCGCTCCAGCATGCCCGCGGAGGCGTCGACGGCGGTGATCTCCGCGTCGGGCAGTACGGCCAGCAGCGCGGCGGTCGACGCGCCCGTGCCGCAGCCCAGGTCGAGGACCCGCAGACCGCGCCCCTGCGCGGGCAGGCCGAGGCGGCGTGCCGAGCGCCGCAGGTGGGCGTGGTAGCCGGGGTTGGCGCTCACCAGGGTGTCGTAGGTGCGGGCGGCGTGGTCGAAAGCTGAGGCGAGCGCGGCGTCGCGCAGCGTGGGCATGGTTCTCCTCCGGACCCGGGCGGGTCAGGGTGTGGGGGCGGGCCGCAGCGGTCGGGTGGGCAGTTCCACCGCGCTGCGCAGCAGGGGCACGATCGGACTGTTGAGGCCGATCGACAGGTCTTCGTGCAGGGCGGTGTCGCCGTCGAGGAAGCGCAGCAGGCGCTCCATGGGCACCCGTGAGAAGAGCCGGGTGAAGAAGGCCGCTCCGTCGATGCGGCCGCTGTCCAGGCCGTGCAGCAGGACCGCGTCCATGGCCATCGACCGCTTCGAGTGCGGGGCCGGCGGGGCCGGGTCGCGTCCGGCGAGCAGGGCCGCGGCGATCGCGGCGGTCTGGCGCTGGATGGCGGCGAAGGTGTAGCCCGTCGCCGGGCGGGTGGCACCGCCTGCCGCGCCGATCCTGAAGGTGCTCCGGCCGACCCGGCGGGCGAAGCGGGCGTCGGTCATCGGGATGACCCCTTCCTCACGTGCCTCGATGTGGACGTCGCGGACCCCGAGCACGTCGTGGAGATGGGCCCGCAGGGCGGTGTCGTAGCGCTCGGCGGGCAGGACGGACCGGGAGAACTGGGTGTACTCCACCAGCGCGGAGCGCTCCCCGGTCGGCAGGACGTAGGTGAAGGCGAGGCCCCGCTCCGGCTGCGGGGTGCGGAAGTCCATCAGGTCGACGGCGCGCGGGTCGAAGGCCGGCTCCCCGGTGCGGACGAACCAGCCGCGGAAGTGCTGGAGCAGCGTCGTGCGGGCGGGCGGCAGACTGCCGAGCGGCCGCGAGTCGAACACCCAGCGGGCCGGGAAGCTCTCCCGCCGCCCCTCGGCGGTGCGCACGATCACGCGCGCGCCGTCCGCGTCCTCCTCGACCGTCTCGACGGTTCCCGGGGTGCGGGTGAGCGAGCCGTGGGCGTCGAGCCGGGGTGCGACCGCCGCCTCGAAGTCGGTGGACCGGATCATCTTGTAGCGCAGCGCTCCGGTTTCGGCGTCGATCAGGCGGCCGTCGGGGGCACGGACCCGGATCCGGTTCCAGGACGCGGTGACGGCGTCGTCGTAGCGGCCGGGTCCGCGCTCCCAGAAGCACCAGGTGCGCGGCGGGGGCCGCAGCGGTCCCGCGGGCGCGTCGATCAGCCGGACGGACGGCGTCGGGCCCGCCGCCGCGCACAGGCGCTCCGCCAGCGAGAGCCCGGCGGCACCGGCGCCGATGATCACCACGTCCGACCCCACGCACGCCTCCTGTTTCACGTCACTTCTGCCGAGTCACTTCGCTCCGGACACCCTTCTGCCGCGGCCCCGCCCGTGGATGCGCCACTACGCGCCGTTCTCGCGGGCGCCCGCACGCAGAACGCGTGAACGACGTTGCTCCGGTTGCCGCAATCCACCGCATCCGATCACCCGGGAGGCGGGGAATGCCCTACATACTCTCCCCGGTCACCGGCATCCCTAAGGAGCTGACATGCCCCCCGATCAGGCCCTGGGCGTCGCCACGGCGGTGCTGCCCCACGGTGGGGCGCCCCGTCGGAACGCGTCCGGTCCCGCGCGTGGCGCCCTCCCGTCCCGGTCCGTGCGGGTGCGTCGGATCGATGCCGATCTTCCCCGTACGGTCCACGAGCGGCTGACCCTGTTGCTGGCCCGGCGTGTCGAGCGGGCCACCGCGGTCGACGCGACGTTCGGTGCCGATGTCGCCGAGCGCGTCGCGCGGTTCACACTGGGCGGCGGGCGGCGCATCCGCCCGCAGTTCCTGTGGTGGGGGCTGCGGGCCTGCGGTGTCCCCGACGACGAGCAGATCGAGGCGGCCCTCAGGCTGAGCGCGGCGCTCGAACTCATACAGACCTGCGCCCTCGTGCACGACGACGTCATGGACCGGGCGGCGACGCGCCGCGGCCGCCCCGCCGTGCACGTCGACTTCGCCGCTCAGTACCCCCAGGAGGCGCCCGCGGGCGGCAACCGGTTCGGCGAATCGGCGGCGATCCTCGCCGGTGATCTGGCGCTGTCCTGGGCGGACGACGAGGCGGCCGGCCTCGATCTGACGGGCCCGCAGGCGCGACGGCTGCGCGAAGCGTGGTCGCAGATGCGGCTCGAGATGGTCGCCGGGCAGTACCTGGACGTCCAGGGCGAGCACACCAGCAACAGGTCGCTGCGCCAGGCCATCAGCGCCGCCTGCCTGAAAACCGCGCTCTACACGGTGGAACGCCCCCTCCAACTGGGCGCGATCCTCGGCCACGCGGACGACGGCACGCTGCGGGCCCTCTGCTCGGCCGGGCGGGGCGCGGGCCTCGCCTTCCAGCTGCGCGACGATCTCGACGACGCGTTCGGCGATCCCGTGCGGCGGGACAAGCCGGCGGCCGGTGATCTGCGGACCGGCAAGCCCACGTACCTGGTCGCGCTGGCCCGGGCCCGCGCCGAACGGGACGCCGACCACCGCGCTTTGGCGATCCTCGGCCGGTCGGGACGGCAGGTCCTGGACGACGACGATCTCGACGACCTGCGGTACGTCCTCGAACGCACGGGCGCTCGGCAGCTCGTCGAGGACAAGATCCGCCGTCTGATCGCGCAGAGCGCACGCCATCTGGATTCCGTGTCGCTCGACCCCGTGGCCCACGCCCGGCTGCGGCTCCTGCTGCGGCAGGTGGCGGGAACCCCCACGGCGCCGGGCCGGCCGGCCGGCGCGGTCGAAGGAGCGGCACTGTGAGGACCGTACGCGGCAGGACGGACCATGTGGTCGTGGTGGGCGCGGGCCTGTCCGGCCTGGCGGCCGCCCTCCACCTGCTGGGCGCCGGACGACAGGTCACGCTCGTCGAACGGGACGACCAGCCCGGCGGCAGGGCGGGCCTGTTGACCCGGCAGGGCTATCGGATCGACACGGGACCGACGGTTCTGACGATGCCTCACCTGGCCGACGAGGCGTTCGCCGCCGTGGGCGAACGCCTCCGGGACCGGGTGGAACTCGTCCCGCTGCACCCCGCCTACCGGGCGAGGTTCGCCGACGGCAGCTCCCTCGACGTCCATACCGACGCGCAGGCCATGGAGCAGGCGGTCGAGGAGTTCGCGGGTGCGCAAGCGGCGGCCGGTTACGTGCGGCTGCGGCACTGGCTCGAGCGTCTGTACCGGGCGCAGATGAAGCACTTCATCGACACCAACTTCGACTCGCCGCTGCAACTGCTCACCCCCGACCTGGCCCGCCTCGCCGCGCTCGGCGGCTTCGGCCGCATGGACGCCCGGATCGGCCGGTTCATCGAGGACGAACGGCTGCGCCGCGTCTTCTCCTTCCAATCGCTGTACGCGGGCGTCCCGCCGGCCCGCGCGCTGGCCGCGTATGCCGTCATCGCCTACATGGACACCGTCGCGGGCGTGTACTTCCCGCGCGGCGGGATGCACGCGCTGCCCCGGGCCATGGCGGACGCCGCCCGAGCGGCGGGCGCCGACCTGCGGTTCGGCACGACGGTGCGGAGTCTGGAGCGCTCGGGCGAGCGGATCACCGCCGTGGTGACGGACACCGGGCGGATCCCGTGCGACGCCGTCGTCCTGACCCCCGACCTGCCGGTCGTCTACCGGCTGCTCGGCCGCGCCCCGCGCCGCTCGGTCGCCCTGCGCCACGCTCCGTCGGCGGTGATCCTGCACGCCGGGACCGACCGCACCTGGCCCCAACTGGCGCATCACACCATCTCGTTCGGGAAGGCCTGGCACGGCACGTTCGACGAGCTGACGCGGCGCGGCCGGCTGATGAGCGACCCGTCACTGCTCATCACCCGGCCCACCGCCACCGATCCGACGCTGGCGCCGCCCGGTAAGCACCTGCACTACATCCTGGCGCCCTGCCCGAACACCGACATCGGGCCGAGTCCCGCCCAGTGGGGCGACCTCGCGCCCCGCTACCGCACCGAGCTGCTGACCGAGCTGGAGCGGCGCGGTCTGGACGGCATCGGGGACGCGATCGACGAGCAGTGCTTCGTCACCCCGGCCGACTGGCACGCCCAGGAGCACGCCGCGGGCACCCCGTTCTCGGCCGCGCACACCTTCGCCCAGACCGGCCCGTTCCGGCCCCGCAACCTCGTGCGCGGCACGGAGAACGCGGTGCTGGCCGGGTGCGGGACGACGCCGGGCGTCGGCGTTCCCACGGTGCTGCTGTCCGGAAAGCTCGCCGCCGCGAGGATCACGGGCGCCCGCACGAGCGGGACGTCCCGGTCCCGCTCCCCGCACGACACACTTCGAAGGGCACGCCTGTGACCGCGCGAGAACTCGATGCCGCGGGCATCACCGATCCCGGGCTGCGCAGCGCCTACACCCGGTGCCGCGACCTCAACGCCCGCCACGGAAAGACCTACTTCCTGGCCACCCGGCTGCTGCCCGCCCACCGCCGGCCCGCCGTGCACGCCCTGTACGGTTTCGCCCGCTGGGCCGACGACATCGTCGACTGCCACGGCGGCAGCACCACGGTGCGGGAGCGCACCGCGGCGCTGGACAAGCTGTCGGCGGAGCTGCGGCACGGGCTCGCCACGGGAGCCGGCGACGAGCCCGTCGTGCGGGCCCTCGCCGACACCGCGCACCGCTACGCGATCGACCCCGCGCACTTCCAGGACTTCATGACGGCGATGCGCGACGACCTGACGGTGACGGACTATCCCGGCTACGCCGATCTGCGCCGCTACATGCACGGGTCGGCGGCGGTGATCGGGCTGCAGATGCTCCCCGTCCTCGGGACCACGGTGCCGCGCGCCGAGGCGGAGCCGTACGCGGCCGCCCTCGGCGTGGCCTTCCAGCTCACCAACTTCCTGCGGGACGTGGGCGAGGACCTCGACCGCGGGCGCGTCTACCTCCCGGCGGACCTGCTGGCCGCGCACGGCGTCGACCGTGAGCTGCTGCGGTGGAGCCGGGACACCGGCCGCCAGGACGCCCGTGTCACCGGGGCGTTGAAGGCGTTCGAGGCGCTCACCCGGGACGTCTACCGGGAGGCGGTGCCGGGTGTCGCACTGCTCGACCCGGTGTCACGGCCCTGCATCCGCAGCGCCTTCGTGCTGTACGCGGGCATTCTCGACGCCGTCGCCGACGACCGGTACGGCGTGCTGCACCGCCGGGCCGTCGTGCCCCGGCGCCGCCGTGCGGTCGTCGCCCTGGACGGGCTCGTCCGCATCGCGCACGCCCGGATCCGGCATCGCGGCACGCCCTCGGCGTCCCTGCCGCACCGGCCCGACGCGCACCACGCGCCGGCCCGTGCGAGCCGCGCCCCGCTCATGGGCAAGGAGGCGGCATGAGCAAGCGGCCGTGGTCGGCGCGGATTCCGCTGACCGTGCGCAAGAACCCCCTGCCGTGGGAGCGGCAGGAACCCACCTGGCGCCAGGCGCGGCCCGCCGTGATCGAGAGCGCCCTGAAGCGGTCCCAGGCCCGGCCGTCGGGCAACTGGTACGTCGTCGGCGCCTCCGGCGACGTACCGTCCGACGCGCCGCTCGGCCGCACCGTGGCCGGCCGTGAGCTGGTCGTCTGGCGTGGCGCCGACGGTGCGCTGGCCGCCGGGCCGGGCGCCTGTCCCCATCTGGGCGCGCCGCTCAAGGACAGCCCGCTGCGGTGCGGGACGCTCGTCTGCCACTGGCACGGGCTCGCGCTCGACGCACAGGGCACGGCGGGCTGGCGGACGCTGCCCGTCCACGACGACGGCGTCCTGATCTGGGTCCGCCTCGACGGGACCGGCGGTGAACGGCCGCTGGAGCGGCCCGTGATCCCGCCGCGCCCGGACCGGGAGCGGTCCGTCGCGGCCGTCTACACCGGATTCGGCCGCTGCGAGCCCGAGGACATCGTCGCCAACCGGCTCGACCCGTGGCACGGCGCATGGTTCCACCCGTACTCGTTCGTCGACCTGCGGGTCGTCGACAGTCCGTCCGGTGACGGCGCGGAGCCGGAGGACGACGGGTTCGCCGTGGACGTGTCCTTCCGGCTGACCTCACGGCTCGTCGTGCCCGTCCGTGCCGTCTTCACCGCGCCGGAGCCGCGCACGGTGGTCATGCACATCACCGACGGCGAGGGGCGCGACTCGGTGGTGGAGACGCACGCGACCCCGCTGACACCGGCGGACCATCCGGCGCCGCGCACCGCCGTGGTGGAGGCGGTGATCGCCACGTCCGAGCGTCCCGGCTTCACCGTGGCCCGCCAGGCCGCCTTCGCGCTGCGGCCGCTGATGCGGGCCGCGGCGAAGCGCCTGTGGCGCGACGATCTGGCCTACGCGGAGCGCCGCTGGACGCTCCGCACACGCGCGGGGCTGCCCTACTGACGCTCCGGGCGGACGGGCCGGATCACAGCCCCCAGATGCGGGCCACGAAGAAGCCCGCCACCAGGACGGAGCCGACGAGGATGAGCAGCACCCACCAGGTGGGGTGCTCCCAGATCCCGCCGTCGGCCCGCTCCTGGTGGGCCTCGGCGATGGATCCTTCCGCCGGCGGCGTCTCCGACGGCGGGACGCGTGATGAGGTCATGTCTCCACCGTCCTCCCGATGGGCCGGAACCGCATGCCGGGGAACCGGCGTCGCATGCGTCGCATCCGCCCGGGGAAGCACAGCGAAAGAAGAGCAGGAGGTGTGGTCATGGCCGTCGTCGCTGC
Source organism: Streptomyces sp. NPDC001904 (assembly GCF_040297005.1). Lineage (NCBI taxonomy): Bacteria > Bacillati > Actinomycetota > Actinomycetes > Kitasatosporales > Streptomycetaceae > Streptomyces > Streptomyces sp. NPDC001904. Next base: position 319,221 of record NZ_JBEOYI010000005.1, read on the forward strand.
CCGGGTCGTCGAGCCGCTGCGGCTGCGGGCCGGAAAGGCTCTGTTCGCCCGGGTCGCCGGACCGGAGGGGCCGCGCAACCGCGAGGCCATCCACGGGACTCCCGGCCCCCGCTGGTTCCCGGAGGACAGCCCGATCCGCCGGGTCCACGCCGACGGCGCCATGTTCGTCGGCGGACTGTCCGCGCTGCTCCTGCAGACGCTCCATCCCTCCGCGATGGCGGCCGTCGCGGCGCACTCCGGCTATCGCGGCGACCCGTGGGGCAGGCTGCACCGCACCAGCACCTTTCTGGCCACCACGACCTACGGGACCGCGGACAGCGCGCAGGCGGCCTGCGACCGGCTGAACGCCGTGCACGCCCGGATCCGCGGGATCACCGACGCTGGGGTGGCCTACCGGGCGTCGGACCCGCACCTGCTGGAGTGGGTCCACATCGCCGAGGTCGACTCGTTCCTCCGCGCCCACCAGCGCTTCGCCACCCCTCGCCTGACGAGGACCGAATGCGATGGTTACGTCGCCCAGACCGGCCGTGTCGCCGAGGCGCTCGGGGTCGCGGAGCCCCCGCGGACGGTGGCCGAGCTGCGCGAGCGGTTGACGGCCTACCGCCCCGAGCTGCGGGCCACGCCGGAAGCGCTCGACACCGCCCGCTATCTGCTGCTCCGTCCCCCGCTCCCGGTCGCGGCCCTGCCGTTCTACGCGGCCCTGGCGTCCAACGCGATCGCCCTGCTGCCCCGCTGGGCCGCGGCGGAGCTGCGGCTGCCGCGCTGGGAGCCGGCCGAACGGTGGGCGGTGCGGCCCGGCGGCCGGCTGGTCACCGGCCTGATCCGCTGGGCGATGCACGACCCCGGCAGGGGCGTGAGCCGCTGACAGCCGTGTGCCGGTGACGGCGCGCGTCGACCCGGCCGGTGCGGCCCGCCTGCCCCGGGCTCAGGGACGCACCAGGCGGCGCAGCGCACGACGGGCCAGCGGGGCGTAGGCCAGGACGACGGGCGCGAATCCCGTGAGGGTCAGCCGTGTCGCGGCGCCCGATCTCCCGCACCGCTCGACGGCGTGGTCGAGGCGCAGGCGGATCGGTCCCGCCTGTACCCGCCAACTCCAGGTGCGGGCCTCCTGGTCGACCGCCGTGACGACGAACCGCACCGCCGGTCCGGCGACGGGGCGCACCCTCCCCCGTATCCCGGCGCGCAGTTCGGGTTCCGTCTCCACGGACCGGATCTGCGGGGCCCACGCGGGCCAGCGGGCGGGCTGCGCGTAGCGCCGCCACACCGTGTCCGCGTCGGCGCCGCCCTGCTCACTCAGCGTCAGTCGCACCCGCCCAGCCTGTCACGGGCCGCAGTCCGACCGGCGCCGCCTCACCGGGTCAGGGATGCCCTCCCCCGGTGAGACGGGTCAACAGCCTCACCAGTTCGGCGCGCTGAGTCTCCGTCAGCGGATCCAGCAGCTCCTGCTGCGCCTCGGCGATCAGACCGTCCAGCCGGGTGAGGTGGCGACGGCCCGCGGGGGTGAGGGTGACGACGTTGCGCCGGCGGTCGCCGGGGTCGGGGGCGCGCTCGACGAGCCGCCGCTGCGCCAGCTCGTTGAGGACGGCCACCATGTCGCTGCGGTAGATGCGGGTGCGGCGGCTGAGCTCGGCCTGGCTGGCGGGACCGCTCTCGGCGAGGACGGCCAGCACCGCGTAGTGCCAGCGCCGGGCGTCGGCGCCGGCCAGCTTCTCCCCCACCACCCGCTCGGCGTGCAGCGCGGCGAGGCTGAGCAGCCTGCTGGGAAGACCGTCGAGACGGGCGGGGACCCGGGGTACGGACTCTGGGGGTTCCGGGGACTCCGGGCGCTCTGCGGGCATGGCCGGATCGTACCCCTTGCGTTAGTGAGCCTAACGACCTACTTTCGTTAGTGTAATAAACGTTAGTGGAACTAACACATGGAGGTTTCCCATGTCCGACGCTCTGCTCGACGACCGCACCGCTCTGCTCGATCTGCTCGCCCGCTGGGACCGCTGGCTGGACGAGAGCCGGTTCACCGCCGACGAGACGGCGGCGATCTTCGCTCCGGACGCCGAGGCGGTGACGCCGGGCGGGATCTCCCGTGGCATCGACGCGCTCACCGCACAGGCGGCGCGCGGCCGGGCGAACTGGGCCGCGACCCAGCATCTGCACACCAACGCGGTCGTGGAGATCGACGGCGACAACGCCGCCATCGGCCTCAACCGGCTGATCTTCCTGGTGGCCGACGACCCGGCACGGACCCCGGAGACGGTCCCCGCACCGGCGCTCAGCCTGGGCGAGCGGTGCCGCATCGAGGCCGCCCGCACGGCGGACGGCTGGCGCATCACGCGTCTCGGCGGCACCCTCCTGTGGGCCTCCGACCCCGAGGTCCTGGCCCGGGCGACGGCGCGGGGCAAAGCCGCGGCGGCACAGGCCGGGTGACCGATGTCCGGGTCCCGGCGACGGGTGAGCGGCCGACGGCCGCCGTGCGCACGCCCCGGTCGGGCGGCGTGGCGCGGGTGGGAGAATGACGGTCTCGGCAGCCCGTACGGCCATGGCCGCACCGGCGGTGTGCGTCGGCCTGCCCGTCCGCCGCCGCTGCCGGAAGGAAGCACGAACGTGATCAAGTGGGTGTTCCTGAGGGCCGGGCAGCGCCCCGTCCCCCGGCCCGTGGCGACGCCGCTGGTGTGGACGGCCGCCTGCGCCACCGCACTGCTGTTCGTGGCCCTCCTCAACACGGTCGCCGGACAGACCCGGCCGCTGCTCGCGCTCACCGTCCTGTCCGTGCTCGCGACGCTGTTGGGGTTCTTCGCCCGCTTCACGGCGGCGCCCGGCACCGCCGTGCTGTGCTGGCTGTTCCTCAACGGCTTCGCGATCCCGCCCACGGGCACGCTGAGCTGGACCGCGGACCGCGACAGCCTCTGGCTCACCTGCCTTCTCGGCGCCACTCTCGTCGGCACCACGGCGGCACGCGTGGCACACGCCCGCGCCGCCTACCACTCCCTCACCCCGGCGTCCGCCGCTCCTTCGTCCGCCGTGAACGACGAACCGCACACCGCCTGAACAGAAGGTGTGCCCGGTTCGTCCGTCCCGGATCGGGTTCAGGCCGGGCCGGAGACCGACGCGAACTCCCCCGCGTGGTGCACCAGCGCCGGAGCCTCCTGCCGGACGTCGCCCGCGTCGATCTGGCCGACGACGAGATAGTGATCGCCGAGGCGCTGCAGGGAGACGACGCGGGCGGTGAGCCAGGCCGGGGCGTCGGACAGGACGGGCAGACCGTCGGCCTCGCGCCGGTACCGGACGCCGTCGAAGCGGTCGATGCCGCTGCGGGCGAACTGCCGGGCCAGGTCGGTGTTCTCCGCGCCGAGCAGGTGGACGGCGAAGCGCTCGGCGCGCTGCACCGCGGCGGCGGTCGACGCGGTGGCGCCGAGGCAGAAGGAGACGAGGGCCGGGTCGAGCGAGACGGACGTGAACGACGTCGCGGTGAATCCGGCGGGTCCGGGAACCGTGATCACGGTGATGCCGGAGGCGTGCCGGCGCAGGGTGCGGCGGAGGATCGCGTCGGCCCCCACGGCATCGGCGGCCGCGGGCTGGTGAACGGGCTGAAGGGAAGTGGTGGTCATGGCGCTCGCCTTTCGGTCGGTCGCGGTCAGTGTTGTCCGAGCGGCTCGAGCGGCTCGAGGGTGAGGATCGGGCGCAGTCCGTCGTCGGCCCGCAGGCGTTCCAGCCACTGGACGACGGCGGCGGCGGTCGTGCGGTGGGAGGCGTCGTTGAGGACGTCGTGCACGCCGTCGTGCACGACACCGAAGTCGGCACGCGGAAGGCGTCGGGCGAGCGCGCGGGCTTCGTCGACGGACGTCAGCGGGTCGGCGTCGCCGTGCAGCAGCAGCGCGGGTACGGCCGGGGCGACGTCCCCGGGCAGGAGGTGGTCGGGGATCGCTCCGGTGAGCTGTCCGCGCCCGAACGCGACGTCACCGGTCAGCTTCTGACGGTGTGTCGGGCAGGAGGTGCGCGCGGTCAGCTCCGCGTCCCAGTCCAGGGCCTGCGCCGCGGATGCCAGAGCCGTCCCGGCGAGGACGAGTCCGGCGAGCGGCACCTCGTCCCCGGCGGACGCAGCGGCGTTCAGGGCCTGGAGGGCGCCCGTGTCGCTGCCGACGAGGACGACCGGGGCGGCGGGATTCGGGCCGAGCACCCCGGTCACCGCCAGGACGATGTCGGCGGAGTCGTGCTCGGGCGTGGTGTCCAGGGCGTGCACGACGTAGCCGTCGGCGGCCAGGCGGCGGCCGAACCGCTCGTAGACCGGGCCGTGTTCACCGCGTCCGGGGAGGACGACGAGAGTGCCGCGCGGGGCGATCGGTGCGGGCGGCGGCCAGCTGTGCGCGGTGGCGGCCGGGGCGACGTGGGTCATCGGGTGCTTCCTGCGGGGCTGAGGGCGGCGCGGTGGGCGAGTTCCTGGCGGACGAGGGGCAGCAGATGCCGTCCGTAGTCGATGGCGTCGTCGAGCGGGTCGTACCCGCGGATGAGGATCGTGGTGGCGCCGATGTCGATGTAGTCGAGCAGGGCCTGCGCCACCGTCTCGGGGGTGCCGACGAGGGCGGTGGTGTTGCCGCCCGCGCCGCTCGCGGTGGCGGTCGGCGTCCACAGGCAGCGGTCGTGCAGGTCGGCCTTGGCCGCGGCGGCGAGCAGGCGCTGGGACCCGGTGTTCTGCGGTGCAGCGGCGGAGTCGGGGAAGAAGGGGCGGCCCGGTCCGGCCTTGATGGTGTCGAGGATGCGGTGGGCGCGTTCCCAGGCGAGTTCCTCGGTCGGGGCGAGGACGGGACGGAAGGAGACGCTGATGCCCGGGAGGTCGGTGCGGCCCGCGGCCTCGGCGGCGGCGCGGACGGCGGCGATCTGCTGGGCGGTCTCGGCGAGCGGCTCGCCCCACAGCGCGAACGTGTCGGCGTGCTTGCCGCCCACCCGGTACGCGGCCTCCGAGGAGCCGCCGAAGTAGAGCGGGATGCCGGACTCGTGGTGCGGCAGCACGCCGGGGGTGTAGTCCTCGAAGCGGTAGTGGCGGCCCTGGTGGCTGAAGGACGTGTCGGCGGACCAGGAGCGCCGGAGGATGCCCAGGTACTCGTCGGTGCGGTCGTAGCGTTCGTCCTTGTCCAAGTAGTCGCCGTCGCGCCGCTGTTCGGTGTCGTTGCCGCCGGTGATGGTGTGCACGGCGACGCGCCCCTCGGTGAAGCGGTCGAGGGTGGCGAAGCTGCGTGCGGCGAGCGTCGGGGCGATGACGCCGGGCCGGTGGGCGATGAGCAGCCCGAGGCGTTCGGTGCGGGCGGCGACGTACGCGGCGACCTGGGCGCCGTCGGGCCGGGTGGAGCTGTAGCCGATGAGGATGCGGTCGAAGCCGGCGTCCTCGTGGGCGCGGGCGAACCGGGCGGTGTACGCCGGGTCGATGACCGGGCCGTGGGCCGGCCGGGTCTCCGAGGCGTCCTGGGTGCCGATCATGCCGATGAACTCGACGGACCGGGAGGGAGGTTGGGTCGTGGTCACTGGGTGCCCTTCGCTGCGAGGGGATGGCGGTCGAGGGCCGCGCGGCCGGCGGCGGTGAGGAGGGAGTCGTCCTGCGGTGTGTGGATCCGGCTGCAGAGCACGTCGCGGTAGTGCCGCTGGAGCGGGTTGGCGCGGGTGAGGCCGTGGTTGCCGGTGAGCTGGAGGGCCTGTTCGACGGCGCCGATTGCGGCGCGGGTGCCGAGCAGTTTGGCGGCGCCCGCCCGGCCGGGGGCGTCCGGGTCGCCCGCGTCGACGTCCGCCGCGAGCGCGTCGACCAGGACGGTGGCGCCGGTGAGCGCGGTCTCGATCTCGCCGACGGCGCTCTGGAAGCGGGGCAGGGTGGCGAGCGGGGCGCCGAGTCCGGTGGGGACGCGTTCGTGGAGGAAGCCGACGAGCCAGTCGCGGGCGGCCTCGGCGACCCCGAGGTACAGGGCGGTGAGGCCGAGCGCGCCCCAGGCGCCACCGACGGCGTCCGGCGTCGCGGGACCGGGGGCGGCCAGTGCGACGACGTCGTCCACGGGGACGCGTACGCCGTCGAACAGCACGTCGTCGCTGCGGCTCGCCCGCAGTCCGACGTGGTCCCAGGTCGGCTCCACGGTCACCCCCGGGCTGTCCCTGCGGACCAGGAACGAGCCGACGCGCACCGGGTCCTCGTCGGTACGGGCCCAGACGAGCATCCGGTCGAGTCCGACGGCGCCCGTCGAGTAGATCTTGCGGCCGGTGAGCCGCCAGTGGTCGCCCGCGCGGTGGGCGGTGGTGGCGGGCAGCCCGCCGCGGACCGGGCTGCCCAGCTCGGGTTCGACCCGCAGATGGTTGACCAGGGCGGGGCGGAGCGCCGCGGTGCCGAGGAACTCGCCGTAGGCGGCCGTGGGCCAGCGCGGTGTGCGGGCCTCGGCCGCGTGCACGAACAGCGTCATGGCGCTGATCAGGGCGACGGCCGGGTCGCCCGCGCCGAGGGCGCGCAGGATGCGGACGGTTTGCGTGAGCCCGGCGCCGGGTCCGCCGTGGCGGGCGGCGACGGTCGCGGTGAGCAGTCCCGCGTCATGGACGAGGGCGATGCCGTCGGCCGGGAAGGACGCCTCGCGGTCGTGTGCGTCGGCGCGGGCGGCGAGGGAGCGGGTGACGTCCGGAAGCCGGTCGAGCCGCAGCTCGGGCAGGGCGGCTTCCTCGACGGCGGTGGGGTCGGGCCGCTCCCCCGTACGGGCCACGCTCACGCGGGCACCACGGCCTCGTCCGCCGCGTCGGCCGCCGCGGGCGAGGAGCGCACCAGGTCGATGAGGGCGCCGTAGTCCCGGGCGTCGGCGAGCGGGGAGAAGCCGCGGATGAGGAGGGTGGTGACGCCGAGCCCCACATAGTCCAGGAGGGCTTCGGCGACCTGCTCGTAACTGCCCACCAGCGCGGTGGAGTTGCCGGCGGCCCCTGTCGTCCGGGCGATCTCGGTCCACAGCCGCTTGTCGTGGACCTCGCCCTGGGCCGCGTACTCCAGGAGACGCTGCGAGCCGCGCTGCTCGGAGTGGTCGAGGGGGAAGGCTTTGCGCAGGCCGTCGAAGCGCTCCTTGGTGAGCCTCAGGATCTCCCTGGCCCGCTCCCACGCCTCGCTCTCGGTCGCGGCGGCGATCGGTCGCAGGCTCACGCTGAACCGCGGGCTGCGGCCGTGCGGCGCGGCGGCGGTCCGCACCTCGCGGATGCGCTCGGCGATGCCGGCCAGCGGCTCGCCCCAGAAGGCGTAGACGTCGGCGTGCTTGCTACCGGTGCGGACGGCGTCGGCGGAGGCGCCGCCGAAATAGACGGGGATCGGGGCGGCGGGGCGTACGGAGGAGAGGCCGCCCTCGACCCGGTAGAACTCGCCCTGGTGGTCGAAGGGTTCGGTGGCCGTCCACTCCTTGCGGACCACGTCGAGGAAGTCGTCGGTACGGCGGTAGCGGGTCGGCTTGTCGGTGAAGTCGCCGTCGCGTGCCTGGTCGGCGTCGTCGCCGCCGGTGATGACGTGCAGCGCGACCCGGCCCGGGTGGAAGGCGTCAAGGGTGGCGAACTTGCGGGCCGCCAGAGTCGGGGCGACGAAGCCGGGACGGTGTGCGAGGAGGACGCCGAGGCGGCTGGTGTGCTGGAGGACCTGGTCGGCGACGGTGAAGCCGTCGGGGCTCGCGGAGGAGTGCGCGATCAGGACCCGGTCGAAGCCGGACGCCTCGTGGACGCGGGCGACTTCGCGGAGGTACTCGGGCTGGACGACGGGCCCTTGGGGGCGGGGGCCGCTCTCGCTGGACTCATGGGTGGCGGCGAAACCGATGAATTCGATGGGCATGACGGGGTGCCTCCGAGAAGAAGGGAAGGACAAGAGAGGGGAGATCAGGGGAGAGAAGAGCCGCGATGGCAGGGTCAGTCGATGCGGTCGCGCCAGGTCTCGGCGTGGTGGCAGGCGACGGTGCGCTCGTCGGTCCGGACCGTGCCGGGCTCCGTACGGCAGGTGTCGTCGGCGAACCGGCAGCGCGGGGCGAACACGCAGCCGGTGCCGTCCGGCCAGGGCTCTCGGTCACCCGGCGCCCGCACCTGGGCCGGAAGCAGCCGGTGTTCGGCGCGGACGCTGGGGGCGGAGGCGGTGAGGAGGGCCGTGTACGGGTGGCGCGGACGCTCGAGGACGGCGCCGATGGGGCCCTGTTCGACGAGGCGTCCCCGGTAGAGGACGGCGACCCGGTCGGCGATGCCGGCGAGGGAGGACAGGTCGTGGGAGATGACCACGACGGCGAGGCCCAGTTCCCGGCGGAGCCGGTCGAGGAGGGCGAGGACGAGGTTGCGGTTGGAGGCGTCGAGGGCGCTGACGGGTTCGTCGCTGAACAGCAGCCGGGGCCGGGTGACGATGGCCCGGGCGAGCGAGACGCGCTGCCGCTGGCCCCCGGAGAGCTGGGCGGGTACGCGGTCCCTGATCTGGCCGGCGTCCAGCCCGACGAGCGCCAGCGCTTCATCGGCGCGCACGGCCCGCTCCTGCCGGGTGAGCGTTCCCGCCACCGTCAGGGGCTCGGTGACGATCTGGTGGACCGTCAGTTCCGGGTCCTGCGAGCGCAGCGGGTCCTGGAACATGTACTGGACCTGGCCGGAGCGCCGGAACGCGCGCAGCGCGCGCCGGTCGAGTCCGGTCAGCTCCCGTCCGCCGAAGCGCACGGCGCCCGCGTCGGGCCGCACCAGTCCGACGGCGGCCCGGGCCAGGGTGGTCTTGCCGGAGCCGGTCTCGCCGATGACGCCGACGATCTCCCCCGCCCGGACGTCGAGTTCGATGCCGGTGAGGACCCGGGTGCGCCGGGCGGCCGCGCGGACGGCGCCCCGGCGCCCGAAGGACACGTCGAGGCCGCCGAGTTCCAGCAGGGGTGGTTCGGGCGTGATGGTCACCGGGTGGCTCCTTCCGGTGCGGTGGTGCTCGCGGGGCGGACGCAGCGGGTGCGGCGGCCGCTGCCGAGAGTGCGCAGGACGACGGGCCCGTCGACGCACTCGCGGGTCGCGTGGGCGCAGCGCTCGGCGAACCGGCAGCCCGGCAGGTCGGCGCCCGTCTCGGGCGGCCGGCCGGGGATCGTGTCGAGTTCCCTGCGTCCCCAGTCGCCGAGGGACGCCACCCGCAGCAGCGCTTCGGTGTACGGGTGCGCGGGCGCGGCCAGCACCTCGGCGGTCGGGCCGTCCTCGACGATCTCGCCCGCGTACATGACGATCACGCGGTCGCAGGCCTCGGCGACGACGGCCAGGTCGTGGGTGACGAGGAGGAGTGCGAGACCGCGTTCGGCCCGCAGGGTCCGCAGCAGTTCGAGGATCTCCGCCTGGATGACGACGTCCAGTGCGGTGGTCGCCTCGTCGGCGATGAGGAGTTCCGGCTCGCAGGAGACCGCGATGGCGATGAGGACCCGCTGGAGCATGCCTCCGGACAGTTCGTGCGGATACTGGTGGAACAGTTCGCCGGGCCGGTGCAGTCCCACCGCCGCGAACAGTTCGACGGCGCGCCGCCGTGCGGCGGACCGGCCGAGGCCGCGCCCCACCCGCAGCTGTTCGGCGAGCTGTCTGCCCACGGTGAGCGAGGGGTTCAGGTACGAGGCGGGGTCCTGGAAGACGGCTCCGACGCGCCGGCCGCGTACGGCGTTCCATTCGCGGCGGGTGAGGGCCGTCAGGTCGGTGGCGTCCCCGGAGAGCGTCGCCCGTCCGGCGGCGACCTCGCATCCGTGCGGCAGGACCCCGAGGACGGACCGGCAGGTCAGGCTCTTGCCGCTGCCCGACTCCCCCACCAGGCCGACCGCCTGGCCGCGCTCCAGGGTGAAGGACACGTCCCGCACGGCGGTGACGGAGGGGCCGACGGTGACGTCGAGGCCCTCGACGGTGAGGACGGGGGCAACCGCCTCCGCTGCGGTGGGTTCAGCCAGTGGTGACACGGCGCTCGGCCTCCTCGGTCTGCCGGGACTCCACGACACGGACCGCCGGCTCGGCGGCGGGCTTCGCGGGCGCCGGACGCACGGGGGTCGCGGAGGTGAGGGCCACCGGCCGCGCCCCGCCGTCGCGGATCGCGTCCGCGAGCAGGTTGAGCGCGCCGACGGTGATCATGATCGCGGCGCCGGGGACGAGCGGCGCCCACGGCTGCTGGGCGAGGTAGCCGAGGTCGGAGGCGAGCATCCCGCCCCACGTCGGCGCGGGCGCCTTGACGCCGAGGCCGAGGAAGGTGAGCGAGGAGACGACCAGCAGCGCCTGCCCCGCGACCTGCGCGGTGGTCACCGCGATCGTCGGCAGGATCTTGCCCCAGACGTGGGTGCGCAGGATCCACCGGCGGGAGGCGCCCATCAGCTCGGCGGCCTCCACGTACTGCGCCTGCTTCAGGCCGAGTGCGGCGGCCCGGGTGACGCGGAAGTACAGCGGGGCGAAGAGGATGCCGAGGGCCAGCATGGCCTGGTGCACACCGTTGCCGAGGGCGCCGACGACGGCGATCGCGAAGACCGTGAACGGCATGATCATCAGCGTGTCGGCGGCCCGCTGGGTGGTCCATTCCACGGCCGGGCCGAGCCAGACGGACGCGAGCCCCGGAAGGACGCCGACCAGCAGGGCGGCGCCGACGGCCTCCAGGGCGCCGCCGATCGAGAGACCCGTCCCGGACACGACCCGGCTCAGGACGTCCCGGCCGAGGTAGTCGGTGCCCAACAGGTGTGCGGCGCTGGGCCCTTGGAGCATGTCGGCGGGGTGCTGCGTCAGCGGGTCGGCCGGCGCGAGCGCGCCGCCCGCGACGGCGAGCACCGCCACCACGGCGAGCACGGCGAGGGCGGCCTTGGCCGATCGCTGCCGCCAGGTGATCCGGAGCACCCTCATGCGGTCTCCCCCTTGCGTGCGGAGCGCCCGTCCCTGCGGGCGGCCGGGTTGAGCGCGCCGAGCGCCGCGTTGACCGCGATGTTGGCGACGAGCACGACGGCGACGGTGACCAGGAGCGTGCCCTGCACGACGGGGATGTCGTGCCGTTCGGCGGCCTGGAGGGACAGCTGCGCGATCCCCGGCAGGTTGAAGATCTTCTCGGTGACGACGGCACCGCCGAGGATGACCGGCACGCTCATCCCGAGGACGGTGAGGGCGGGCCCGGCCGCGTTGCGCAGGACGTGGCCGAACAGCACCCGCCGGGCGGAGAATCCGCGCATCTCGGCACCGATGACGTAGTTCTCGCGCAACGCCCCGACCAGGGAGGTGCGCAGTTGCCGGGCGAGGGATGCGGCGGCGTCCAGGCTGAGCGCGAAGGCGGGCAGGATCGCGTAGCGCAGCCAGGGGCCGGCGCCCGCGTTCAGCGGCTCGTAGCCGCCGGTGGGCAGCGCGCCGAACTGGACGGCGAAGACGACGATCAGGACGATGCCGATGAGGAACGGCGGCAGCGTCGCGAGCACCGAGCAGACGAGGGTGACGGCCCGGTCGACGCGCCCGCCGGCGTGCAGCGCGGCCGCGATACCGGCGCCGCCGCCGATGACCACGGCGAGCAGCAGCGCGAGCCCGGCGATGGACAGGTCGACGGGGAGGGCCTGGGCGATGCTGTCCGCCACCGGCACCCCGGTGAACCAGGAGACGCCGAGATCGCCGGTGAGCGCGTGGCCGAGCCAGCTGACGTACTGGACGGGCAGCGGGCGGTCGAGGCCGAACTGCGCCTCCATGCGCGCGATGTCGGCCGGTGTGGCGAGGTCGCCGAGGACGGCCGCGGCGGGGTTGGCCTGTGAGAGCGCACCGAGCGCGAAGGTCAGCAGCGAGGCGAGGAGGAAGACGGTGACCGTGGTGACGGCGGTCCGGCCGAGGGAGCGGGGCGCCGCGGCGAGCCGGCCGAGCGGCCGGGCCCGCCGGGAGCCGACGGCGGGCGCGCTCATCCGACGGTCACCCCGTCGAAGCGCTGGACGACGGTGTAGGCGGGGATCTCGGAGACCGCGGGGTTGCGGGCGAGGATGCGCGGGACGGTGTACAGGAACACGTTCGGCATGTCCCGTACCGCGATGCCCGTCGCCTTCTGGAGCGCCTCGGGATAGTCGGCCGAGTCCAGCGGGGTGCGGCGGACGACGTCGAGGGCCTTCTCCAGTGCGGGTGTCGTGGTGCGCCCGGGGTTCATCAGGCCCTCCTTGCCGAACAGCACCTGGAAGGCCTGGGTGGCGGAGTCGCGTCCGGCGAACTGGTCGACGTTGAGCGCCTTGGCGCGCTGGATGTAGACGATCTGCGTCGCCTGGTCGGCGGGGATCGTGTCGATGGTGGCGGTGATGCCGACCTTCTTCAGCTGGGCCTGGATCAGTTCCGGGACGCCTTCCGCCTTCTGCGTGGTGATCTTGAGCTTCAGCCCGTCGGCGTGCCCGGCCTTCGCGAGCAGTTCCCTGGCCTTCTTCGGGTCGTAGGGGAAGAGCTTGTCCAGCTCGGGGTCGTAGCCCGCGTAGCCCTTGGGGAAGGGCTGGCGGGTGGTCTCGCCGTAGCCGAAGGAGGCCGTCTTCAGCAGTTCCTCGCGGTCGATGGCGTACTTCAGGGCGAGGACGACGTCCGGGTCGGTGAAGGGCTCGCGGCCGTTGTGCACATCGAGGACGGCCACCACCATGGACGGGATGACCTGCACCTTGAGCCCGGCCGCGCGGGCCGCCTTGACCTGGCTGCCGGGGATCTGGGCGACGTTGTACTGGCCGGACTTGAGGGCCGCGACGACGGTGGAGGGCTCCGGGAGCGGATACAGCTCGAAGTTCTCGATCTTTGTCTTCTTGGCGTCCCAGTAGGCGGGGTTGCGCTTGAGGACGGCCTTGGAGTTCTCCACGTAGGAGACGAGTGTGTACGGTCCGGCGCCGGCCGGTTTCGTGGCCAGGCTCGTGGGGTCCTTCGCGAAGACCTTCGGATTGACGATCATCCCGGTCTTGCCCGCGAGCAGGGCGGGTATCTGGAAGTCGGGTGCGGCCAGGCGGAGTTCGACGGTGTGGGCGTCCAGGGCGCTGATCTTCTTCACGCCGGTCAGCTGGGAGGCCACGAGGGACTTCGCGTCGTCGCGGCCGCGTTCGAGGCTCTTCTTCACGGCCGTGGCATCGACCGGGCTGCCGTCGCCGAACGTCGCCCCGGACCGGAGCGTGAAGGTGACCACCGTCCCGTCGTCGTTGTAGGTCCACGCCTTGGCGAGCGCGGGCACGGCGTTGCCCTGCGGATCGAGCTGGGTGAGGGCGGCGTAGACGAGGGAGAGGGAGTGCACGTCCCAGCCCGCCGACGAGGTGACCGGATCCCATGAAGTGGGCAGGTCCCAGCCCCACTTGAGGGTTCCGCCGCCGCTCCCGGCCGACGAGGTGGACTGTCCGCCGCAGGCGGTCAGGGCGAGGGAGGCCCCGGCGGCGAGCGAGACGCCGAGGAAGGAGCGCCGGTCGAGCGGGCGGGACGACGACGGCCCCGAGGGCGGTCGGGGGACGGTGGACAGGCGGAACGCAGGCATGGGAGCACACCTTTCTGACCGCGCCGCGCCGGACGGGCGCGCGGGCGGGTCATGGAACGCCCGGACGGCGGAGCGCGGGCACAGGAGGTGGAGGCCGAGAGAAGGCGACGCGGAGACGGGTCCGCGCCGTCACAACAGAGGGCGGGTCGGGCCGGCTTCGGCAAGAGCCTGCGCTGCCGGGAGGGGCAGGCGGCGGCCGCAGGGGTCAGCGACAGAGTGCGCTGGAGGTGCGCCGGAAGTCCACGTAACGGCAGACCACGCCGGGATGCGTCGAAGGCATGCTCATATCCTCACGGCCGCCCGTCGGGCTGTCAATGGACACCTTTAGGTGTCTCATTGTCCGAGACCCCTGCGGCCTGCACTTTCGTCGCCGGGTGGTGCTCCGCCTCGTCGGGGTGGAGCCACAGCGGGCCGTTCGCCGTCGCGAGCCGTACGGCGTCGGCGGGCGGCTCCGATCCCCCGGTGAGCAGCCGGAGTTCGGGCCCGGTGAGGCTGCGCCAGAGCTCCGACACGGCGTCGGGGCCGAGCGGCGCGGGCAGGCGCAGGGGCGCACCGGCGGCCGTCGACACCGCGTCGAGGTAGTCCTTCAGGGGCCGCCATCCCGGTACGCAGATCCGCCCTCCCGGCCCGTCGAGAAGGAGCGTCGGCAGGGCGTAACGGTGCCCGTCGGACAGTTCCTTGGCGCGGCCCGGGTGGGGTCCGGGTCCTCGCAGGCCGTACACCTCGGCCAGCGGGCGGCGGGTCTCCGCCCGGTCGGCGCGGACGGCCTCGCGCGCGGCGGCCAGGGACCGCTCGTCGAAGAGCCGGCGTACGTCGAGGCCCGGCACTCCCCGGACGGCTTCCTCGGCGGCGGCCAGGGAGTCGGCGGGGCGGCCCAGGACGAAGGTCGTCTCGCGGAGTCTGCGCAGCACGCGGTCGGCCACCTCCCGGCCCTGGTCCTCCGCGGCCTTGGCCACGACCGACGCGGGCCAGCTGGTCCGGGTCAGCCAGTGCAGCCGGGCGGCGTACGGCGCGCGGGTGTGGCCCGCGACGCCCTCGACGAACCCCTCGTACCAGCGCGCCTCGGCGTCGGGATCCGGCGCGGGGTCGTCGTCCTCGTCGAAGAGGATGCCGAACACCCGCCGCCAGCGCAGTCGGGGCGCCAGACCGTGCCGCAGCAGCCGGAAGACCGGCTCGGAGCCCCACGCCCACGGGCAGGCGGGATCCGTGAACTCGGTGACTTCGACGACGAGTTCAGGGTCGTCCGCCGCGGGCCGGGGCAGGGCGTCGGCCGGCTCCCCCGCCCTCATGCGGTGACAGCCTTGCCGTCTGCTCCCTGCCGGGCGAGGTCCGCGATGGTGGTGCGGGCGAGCAGCGTCTCGGCGGCCGATTCGACCCCGTGCCACAGCCCCGGGAGACCGGCCGCGGCGCCGGGATAGCCCAGGGTCTCGGGGCGCTGGCCGCGCACGGTGAAGAACGCGCCGTCGACGGCGGTCATCACCTCCGCGACGGAGATCTCGGCCGCGTCCCGCCCGAGCCAGTAGCCGCCCTCGCAGCCGCGCTGGCTGCGCACGAGTCCGGCCGAACGGAGGTCGCGGAAGACCGACTTGAGGAAGCGGAACGGAATCTCCTGCGCCGAGGCGATGGACTCGCACGTCAACGGCCGCGCGCTGTCGGCGGCCAGTTCGGCGAGTGCCCGCACGGCGTAGTCGACCCTGGCGGAAATCTGCATGTCACCGTCTTCCCAAGCGTCGGTCCAGGCGGCCCGCCCCGCCCCGCTCGGAACGCGCCGGAGCCGGGCCGCCAGCAATGGACACATCTTGACATCCTTTTCTCCGGCTCTCTACGGTCGCCCCAAGGATCTTGCGTTGCGCCCTTCGACGAGCAGGACTTCATCCCATGACATCGCACCCCGGACACGACGCCTTCCACCCGCACCTGGCCGGGTCGGGCGAACTCCCCCTGAGCGCGCGGCTGCACCACATCCGTGCCGACGGGCTCGACGGTGACACCGCCCAGACCGGCGGGATGCGCCGGTTCGCCGCGATCAGCGGGGACAGCGTCGGCTCCGAGCGGCTGTGGATGGGCCAGACCCACGTCGCGCCCGTCACCGCGTCCTCCAACCATCACCACGGGGCCTCCGAGACGGCGATCCATGTGGTGAAGGGACACCCGGAGTTCGTCTTCCTCGACGACTCCTCCGGCACCCCGGAGGAGGTCCGCATCCGCACGGCTCCCGGCGACTACATCTTCGTACCGCCGTTCGTCCCCCACCGGGAGGAGAACCCGAGCCCCGACGAGGAGGCCGTCGTCGTGATCGCCCGCAGCACCCAGGAGGCGATCGTGGTCAACCTCCCGGAGCTGTACGTGCTGGGCAAGGAGCCGGGCGGCGACACGCCCTAGGGCGTGTGTCGAAAGTCCCGTCGTCCGTCCGGAGGGCGGGCCCCGCGGTGTCTGGTGCGTGCGATCGCAAGGCGCCGGAGCGCCCTCATAGCGGAGCTATGCGGGCGTTTCGGCAACGCCGCGAGCGTGCGTGCCAGACACCGCGGGGCAGGCAGGACTTTCGACACACGCCCTAGGTCCCTGCCCCGCGGATCAGGCCGCGGCCTCCCGCGTGACGGCCGCCAGCCGGGCCCGCAGCGCGGCGAACCGCGCGTCTCCGCGCAGGGCCGCCACATCGGTCGTCGCCGCGCGGGGCAGCGGCACGGGCAGTTCGTCGACGATCCGTCCCGGGCCGGCCGCCATCACCACGACGCGGGAGCCGAGCAGGACGGCCTCCTCGGCCGAGTGCGTCACGAACACCACGGTCGCCCCCGTGACCGCCGCCAGCGTCCTGACCTCCTCCTGGAGGCGTTCGCGGGTGAGCGCGTCCAGCGCGGCGAACGGCTCGTCCATCAGCAGGATCTGCGGTTCGGCGGCGAGCGCCCGCGCGATGGCCACCCGCTGCTGCTGCCCGCCGGACAGCTCCCAGGTGCGCCGCCCGGCCATCCCGGACAGCCCCACCAGGGACAGCAACTCCTCGGCGCGGGCGGCCCGTTCGGCCCGTGCGACACCGTGCCGGGCCAGCGCGAAGGAGAGGTTGCCGCCCACCGTGCGCCAGGGGAAGAGGCGCGGCTGCTGGAAGACGACGCCGACCTTGCGGCGGACCTCCGCCGACCCTTCCGCGGGCCGCTCGAACCCGGCGATCAGGCGCAGCAGTGTCGTCTTGCCGCATCCGGACGGGCCGACCAGCACCACGAACTCTCCGGGCCCGACGGTCAGCGACACGTCGGCGACGGCGGTCACGGGGGCCTTGGCCGTGCCGTAGCGGACGCTGACCCCGGACAGTTCGACGTCGGAGCCGGGCGCCGCGCCGTCGGCTTCCTCAACGCGCGGCACGGGACAGCTCCTTGACCGCGAGCGCCCGGTCGAAGACGGACTGGTCCGGCACCGCGTCGATGGCCTTCTGGCTCTTGAGGAAGACGGACGCGTCGTGCAGGTTCCGGGCGAGTGCGCCGGGGGCGCCGGGCTTGCCGAGGTAGTCGCTGCCCTGCTGCTCCTTGGCGGTGAGCAGGACGAGCTGGGCGAGCTGCTTCTTCGCCTGCGCGGGGCTGAGGTTGAGTTCCGCGCCGATGGCGGTGGCCGCCTTGCCGGGATCGCTCTTGGCCAGCTTGACGGCCTGGTCCTCGGCCCTGAGCCAGGCATCGACGATCTTCGGATGCTTGGCGGCGAACGCGGTGGTGACCACGCCGAGGTCCGCGGTGGGCCTGCCCTGCTCGGCGATCTCCCGGCTGGTGACCAGGACCTTGCCGTCCTTCTCCAGGTCGGTGAGTGCGGGTGTCCACACGTACGCGGCGTCGATGTCGCCGCGCTGCCAGGCGGCCAGCGCGTCCTGCGGCTGGAGGTCGACGAGCGTCACGTCGCCCGCCTTCAGGCCGGCCGATTCCAGTGCGGCGAGCAGGGAGTAGTGGGAGGTGGACCCGAAGGGCGTGGCGATCTTCTTGCCCTTGAGCGCCTTGACCGACCCGATGCCCTTCTTGGCGACGAGGGCCTCGTTCTCGCCGATCACGTCGTGGATCCACACCACCTTGTACGGGATGTTCAGCGGCGCGGAGAGCCCCTTGGTGACCGGGCTGGAACCGGCGAGCCCGAGGTCCACGGCTCCGGCGATCACCGCCGTGTTCACATCGCCGCCCGACTCGAACTACACCCACTTCACGTCGGCGTCCGGGAGCGCCTTCTCCAGGAGCCGCTGGTTCTTCACCACCAGGTCGGCGTTGGGTATCGCCTGGTAGGCGATGCGCACCTGGGTCTTCCCGCCGCCTTCGGCGGCGTCGGCGCCGTCGCCGCAGGCGGACGCGGTGAGCGCGACCAGGGCGACGGCGGCGGCGAGGAGGGCGGTGCGGGGAGGTGCGGCGGGCATGGCGGTTCCTTCGGACGTGGGGACTACGGGTGGAAGAGACGGGCCGGAGGTCAGGTGCGGCCGCGCCACGGGACCGCCAGCCGCTCGACGCCCTTGAAGAGCGCGTCGAGGACGATCCCGGAGAGGCCGATGGCGATGATCCCGGCGATGACGACGTCGGTCTGGTTGTAGCGCTGCGCGTCCCGGATCATGCCTCCGATGCCCGGTACACCGTTGATGGTCTCGGCGGCGACGACCGAGGTGTACGCGATGCCGACCGCGATCCGCACGCCGGTCAGGATCTCCGGCAGGGCGGCGGGCAGCCGGACGGAGAGCAGCAGTGACACGGGTCCCGCGCCCAGCGCCCGCGCGGCCTCCACCAGGTCGGCCGGGACCGCGCGGACGGCGGCGGCGGTGGCGGCCGCGATGGGCGGCAGCGCGGCGATGACGAGCAGCCAGATCTTCGGGGACTCGTCGATGCCGAACCAGATGACCAGGAGCGAGAGGTACGCCAGCGGAGGCAGCGTGCGCAGGAAGGTGACGGCGGGTTCCAGGATCACGGCGACCGGCTTGATCACGCCGATCAGCAGGCCGAGCGGCACGCCGGCCAGCGCCGCGTACCCCGTGCCGATGCCGATCCGGCGCAGGGAGACCCCGAGGTGTTCGACGAGCAGGTGGTTGCTGAAGCCACGCACCCCGTCGTGCACGGTCGACGCCTCGACGAACGCGTGCCAGACGTCTCCGGGTGACGGGACGAGGACCCGCGGCCAGACGCCCGCGACGACCACGGCCTGCCAGGCGGCGACGAGCACGACGAGGGCGAGCAGGCGCAGGGCGGTCCAGCGCAGCGCGGCGGCCGCCGCCCAGGTGCGCTGCCGAGGGGGCTTCGCAGGCCCGTCCGGCGCGGTGCGGATGCCGGGTGCGGCGCCGTGTTCGGTCTTCTCGGTCAGGGTCACGCCGCCGCCTCGGTGAGGGCCCGCAGCCGGGGTGCGACCTCTTCGCCGACCCGGTAGGCCTCCTCCAGGTGCGGATAGCCGGACAGGATGAACTCGTCGATCCCGAGCTGCCGGTACTCGAAGAGCCGCTGGGCGACCTCGTCGTGCGAGCCGACCAGCGCGGTCCCGGCGCCCTCGCGGACGAGTCCGATGCCGGCCCACAGGTTGGGCGCCACGGTGAGGTGCTCGGCCGAGCCGCCGTGCAGGGCGGCCATCCGCGCCTGCCCGGTGGAGTCCATGCGGGCGAAGCGTTCCTGGGAGGCGCGGACGGCCGCCGGGTCGAGCCCGGCGAGGATCCGGTCGGCCTCCGCCCAGGCCTCGGCGGCGGTGTCCCGGGTGATGATGTGCAGCCGGATCCCGAACCGCAGCCGACGGCCCCGCTGCGCGGCCTTCTCCCGTACCCGTGCGATGCGTTCGGCGATCGCCGCGGGCGGTTCGCCCCACAGGAGTTGGACCTCGGCGTGGCGCGCGGCGACCTCCTCGGCGGCCGCGGACGCGCCGCCGAAGTAGAGCGGGACGCGCGACGCCGTGTCCGGGGCGTCGAGCCGTGCGCCCTCCACCCGTACGTGGCGTCCCGCGAAGTCGACGGGCTTGCCGTCCAGCAACTCCCTGATCACGTGCATGAGTTCGCCGGTACGGGCGTAGCGCTCCTCCTTGGGCAGCGGGTCGCCGTACGCCCGCTGCTCGGCGGGATCGCCGCCGGTGACCACGTTCAGGGCGATGCGGTCCCCGAACAACCGCCGGAAGGTGTCGGCCTGTTGGGCGACGAGCGTGGGCTGGGCGAGACCCGCGCGGAAGGCGACGAGGAAACGGATGCGTTCGGTGACGGCGGCGACGGCCGGGGTGAGTACCCACGGATCCACGCACCCGAGCCCCACCGGGGTCAGCAGTCCGGCGAACCCCGCGCGTTCGGCCGCGCGGGCGACCTGGGCGAGATAGCCGAGATCGGCGGTACGGCGCGTCGCGGCGGCGGTACGGCCCTGGACGGCGGTGACACCGCCGGGGTCGCGGCCGTCACCGCCCGTGGGCAGGAACCAGTGCAGAACGGGGCCAGGGGTGGACATGCGGGCACACCTCGACGGGGAGTCCGGAGCGGAGAAAAGGGAGAGATGCCACCGATCGACGGTCCGCGCGGCGGTGAGGTGTCGGACGGTACGTCAGACCCACCCGGCGGCCCGGGAAACCCGTGCGGTCAGCGGCGAGAAGGGGTGCTGCGGCTCGATGGAGCGGTCAGCAACAGTGCGCGCGACAGAGCGCGTCGGCCCGACACAGCATCCCCGAGACACGCAGCAGATCCACGTGGCGGCGGGAGACCAGGGCGGGGTTCATGGCCGCATGATGACCCGAACCGCGTGTCCACAACAAGCCACGTCCATCATGTGGATCGCTACGGACCACTCAGTGGACACCCGCGCCGATCTCGGCGGCGTCGGCCGCGACGTCCTCGGGCTCCCAGCGCAGCAGATCGCCGGGCTGGCAGTCGAGCGCCTCGCAGAGCGCGGCGAGGGTCGCGAACCGCACCGCCTTGGCGCGGCCGTTCTTGAGCACCGCCAGGTTGGCGGGCGTGATGCCCACGCGCTCCGCGAGGTCGCCGACGGACATCTTGCGCCGGGCCAGCATCACGTCGATGTCGACGACGATGGGCATCAGATCACTCCGTCCAACTCCGCCCGCATCCGCGTGGCTTCGCCGTCGCGGGCGACAGCCTGGGCGAGCAGCGTGCGCAGCACGAGGACGATGAGGGCGACGCCCAGGATGGCCACTCCCACCCCGCCCATGATGAGGGTGACACCCGGATCCTCGCGCTGGCCCGGCGCGTTGAGGGCGGTGATCGTGAACCAGACGAGGGCGGCCGCCACGATCGCGCCGATCATGCCGTTCACGTACCGGAAGGCGGCGTGGGAGAAGACCGTGCCGCGGCGGACCATCGCCACCAGCCGCCACACGCAGACGAGGGCGACCTGCACGGCCACCATGCCGAGCATGGTGACCAGGCGCAGCGGGGTCAGCGGCAGCGAGCCGTCCTCCGGATCGGTGGCCAGCGCCCATACCATCGACACCTGCACGCACACGGTGCCCGCGAACACCACCACGAGGACGGCGCGCAATGCGCGTACGACCGGCCGGCCCATGACCCCACCCCTGCCATTCCATCGATTTACGGCAGGAATCTATCGAGTTTCGATAGATGCGGCAAGGGTCGGGCCAGTGCACGGTGTGGGCCCAGCCGGTGACGACCGCTAGGCCCGCACGACGGCCCGCGCGTGCCGGCGCCGTGCGGTCTCCAGGAGCTGCGCCCAGGAGGCCACCTCCGGGCGGCGCCGCAGCAGGGCGCGGCGCTCGCGCTCCGTCATGCCGCCCCACAGGCCGTACTGGATGCGTTGGTCCAGGGCATGGGCAAGGCACTCGGTGCGCACGGGGCACGGCTTGCAGATGTTCTTGGCATGCGACTGCGCGGCGCCGTCGAGAAACATCTCGTCGGGATCCACCGCGCAGCAGCTCGCTCGTTCTTCCCACTCCACGAGCCCCGGTTGCCCCCGCTCGCGGCATCTACGCCGATCAGCTCGCCACCCGCGGTGACCACCGGGACGCGAAGGGCCTACTGAGTGGTCATCAGCCCCTCCCGAAGCCGCTCCGTCACCTGACTGATCAGCCGGGACACATGCATCTGCGAGCAGCCGATCTCGTCGGCGATCTCCCGCTGTGTCCGTTCCTCGACGAAGCGCAGATGGATCAGGCGCCGTTCACGGTCGCCCAGTTCGGCGATGAGCGGGGCCAGCGAGTGGAAGTTCTCGACGAGTTCGAAGCGCTCCTCGTCCACGCCGACGAAGTCGGCCAGCAGGGTCTCCGTCTGGTCGTCGGGTCCGCTGACGGCGGCGTCGAGCGAGACGGCGTTGTAGCCGTTGGCGGCCTTCTGCACCTCGGCGACCTCCGCCGGGTCCAGCTGCATCAGCTCCGCCAGCTCGGCCGTCGACGGCAGCCGACCCAGGCGCGTGCGCAACTCCTCGGTGGCCCTGGACAGTTCGAGGCGGGCCTCCTGAAGCCGCCGGGGCACGTGCACGGCCCAGGAGGTGTCACGGAAGAACCGCTTGATCTCGCCGCTGATGTAGGGGATGGCGAAGGAGGTGAACTCGACCTCCCGGGCGAGTTCGAAGCGGTCGATCGCCTTGATCAGACCGATCGTTCCGACCTGGGTGATGTCGTCCATCTGCTGCGCCCCGCGGTGTCTGAACCGGGCCGCCACGTACTGCACGAGGGAGAGGTTCACCTCGATGAGGACGTTGCGCACATAGCTGTACTCGGCCGTGCCCTCCTCGAGCAGGGCGAACCGGTCGAAGAGTTCCCGCACGACGCCCCGTGCGTCCTTCGGCGCTATCGAGGACGGATCCGCGCAGGCACGGGCGGCCAGGCTCTCCTGGTCCTCCGGGTCCGTGCCGCGGGTGTGTTCGTGTTCGGTCACGCTGATCATGTGTCCGCCTCTGTGAACTGGTACTCAGGGGGTGTCGTGTGGCGCGCGGAACGTGCCGCGCGCCGGTCTGTGCGGTCAGCCGCCGCGCTGTGGGGGCGCGCCCTCCAGCGGAGCCGGCCGGGACTCGGCGCCCGCCGGCTCCTGTTCGGTCTGCGGTGACGCCGGTTCACCGATGAGGTATTCGAGGGTCCCCGTGATGGTCAGCAATCGCTCCAGGCTCCGGGGCCGTGCGGTGAGGTGCAGGGCCGTGCCCGCCCCGTCGAGTCTGCGGCGCAGGGCGAGCAGGGTGGACAGGCCCATGGAGTCGATGCCGAGCAGCCCCGCGCAGTCCAGCCGGAGGACGCGTGCCGCGGGGTGCTCGTCGAGGACCTGGCCGGCCTGGCGGGTGAAGGCGTCGCTGGTGTCGTAGTCGAGCGCTCCGGCCAGGACCAGGGTGAGGACGCCGTCGCGCAGGCCGGCGACGGCGAGATGGAAGGAGGCGTAGGCGGCGGTCATGCGGGCTGTCCGGGTCCGGGAACGGTCAGGGCACCGCGCGCCGCGGTGAGCATGTGGGTGGCGCGCGGGAAATCTTTCAGTTGGTGGCGCAGGGAGCCGACGGCGGGCAGCAGGCTCTGCGGCGGGACACCGCGGGCCTGGAGGATGCCGGCGGTCCAGGTGATGAAGTTCGTGAACAGCTCGGCGTCGTCGACGTACACGGCGGTGGCCAGGTAGGTGACGATGTGGTCGAGGTCCTCGGCGGTGCGCTCGCGCTGGTACGCGGTGTAGGCGCGCATCGGGGGGTAGGCGTCCTCGATGTCGGTGAGCGTCTGCTTGACCAGCTGCCGCTTCGACTGTCTGACCAGGGTGTACTCCTGGTCGTTGAGGTGGGGCAGGTCCAGGTCGGGCAGGCGGGCCGCGTCCGCGGTGGGCCGTTCGAGACCGCGCGTCAGCAGGGTGTGGGCGCCGACGGCGTCCGGGGCCCAGGCGGCCTGCATCTGCTCGGCGTAGCGGCCCCGGGGACCGAACGCGGCGCCGCCGACGACGACCGGCACACCGGCCGCCTGGCAGGCGCTGATCGCCGTATGGGCGGTGGGCAGGTGCGAGGGGATCGACGAGGAGAGCAGGACGGCGTCGGCCGGCCGCTGGTGGAGATGGGCGATCAGGTGCTCGGTCGGCACCTGCGCGCCCAGATAGTCCACGTGCCAGCCGCGCAGGCGCAGCACCTCGGTGACCAGACGGGCGGGCAGGGCGTGCCATTCGCCGTCCACGCAGGCGACCGTCACCCGGCCCAGCGGCTCCGCGGCGGCGAGTGCGGAGGCGACCAGGTCCGCCACGGCGGAGACGCACCGCTCGTTGATCGCGGTGGCCGCGTGTTCCTGCGCCACGGTGATGGTGTTGGCCGCCCATTCCCTGCCGACGCGTTCCTGCACCGGTGCGATCAGCTCCAGCAGGGTCCGCTCCGCCGCAGCCCGCACCTGTCGGGAGGTGCCGGGGCCCACGGCGTGGCGTACCAGGGCGACGGCGTGCGTCTCGTCGCAGTCGATCGCGGCCTGCCACAGCTGCTCGCGCAGTTCGTCCCGGGTGGGGCCCGCCCCGTCCGTGCGGGTGTCGCTCTGTGTGCTCATGGAGTGAACCTGCCCCGAGTGTGTCCGTCCACGGCCGCGAGATGATTTCTGCGGGGCGCGGTGATGGAAAGCAGGGCCATGTCGTCGTGCGGGACGCCGTCGGCCCACTGGGTGGCGACCATCTGCACCCGTTCGGTGACCGCCTCGGCGGGCAGTCCGGCGCACTCGGCGAGCGTGTGGCGCAGCCGCTCCTCGCCGAAGAGGACGTCGCCGAGCGGGCCGCCGCGGGCCTCGGTGATGCCGTCGGAGTAGAGCAGGCAGGTCTCCCCCGGCGCGAGCTCGACGACGGCCGTGGTGATCTTCAGCCGGTCGGTGGGAAGCGCGCCGATCAGCACGCCGCTGGTCTCCGCCTCCTCGACCCGTCCGTCGGCGCGCAGGATCAGCGGCGTGGGGTGGCCGGCGCTGGACACGCGCAGCCGCAGCCGGTTCCCCTCCCGCCGGACGGAGGCCAGGGCGAGGGTCGCGAAGCGGGTGTGGTGCGAGGACAGCAGCGCGTTGTTCAGCAGTGTGAGCAGTTTGAGGTGGTCGGCGGCGAACGGGAGCAGCGCCTCGATCGTGTTGCGGATCTTGCCGGTCAGCACGGCTGCCTCGAGGCCCTTGCCGCACACGTCGCCCAGGACCGCGAAGGTCTCCGCGTCGTCGCTGTCGGCGGGGTGGACGTCGTAGAAGTCGCCGCCGACGCGCTCGGTGACGGTGGCCGCGCGGTAGCGGCCGGAGAAGTCGATACCGTGCACGCCCGCCAGCACCGGCGGGAGCAGTTCCCGCATCAGGACTTCGGTGATGTGCGACTGCTCGGCGTAGATCCGCGCGGAGGACAGTGCCACTCCGGCGCGGGCGGCGAAGAGCCGGGCGAAGGCCTCCTCGGCCTCGGTGAACGCCGCTTCCGCGGACTGCCGCAGCAGCACGATGGCACCGGCCGGTACGCCGTGCCCGGGCAGCGGCACCACAACGACGGAGCCGATCTCCGCGCCCTCCTGCGTGAACTGGCGCGGGACGGCCCAGTCCGGGACGAGCGCCGGGTCGATCCAGCGCGAGGGCACGGGCGGAAAGCCCGCGAGGGCCTCCGGGAGGCCCGGCATGCTCTCCGGGTCCACCGCGATCTTCTCCTGCTCCACCGGTCCGCCGGTGACGCAGCGGGTCAGGGGGTACAAACGGCCGGCCCGGACGCCGACGATGACCGCCGCGTCCGCAAGATGCTGCGCGGCCATACGGGCGGTCACCTCCATGCATCGGTCGACGTTCAGGGAGGCCAGGAGCTCGCCGGAGATCTCCTGGAGGACGCGCGAGCGGTCCCGCTCGCCGGCCAGTTCGTCGCGGACGTCACGCAGGTCGTGGTCGTCGACCAGCCACCACGCCACGGCGCCGTCGGCCGTGCGGCTGGGGAACGCGTCCACGGTCGCCTCGCCGATGCGGCCCCTTGCCGCTTCGGCCGTGGTCTGGCCGTCTCCCGCGACGGCGCGCAGGGCGTCGGCGTGCGCCTCGGCCAGCCAGGAAGGTGCCACGTCCGACAGCAGCGCGCCGGCCCGTACTCTCTCCAGGAGGGCACCGGCCCCGTCGTTGCAGGACAGTACGCGGCCCCTCCGGTCGACCGTGACCGACGGATACGGCACGCGGCCGGCGGGACCGGTCGCGGGGACGACACTTCGGGAGCCCATCGGCTTCATTGGGGTTTTCATCGCACGGGGTCCGCTGGACGCGGCCCCCACCCCCCTTCGCTGGGGTTCCTAGGGCAGTTAACAACGTGGGACGACTGGCCTAGGCTTCTCCATGATCCTTACGAACCGTCATAGTTGCCATAGGGCAACAGTCGCACGATCAAGGCCCTCACGGCAACCACGCCACCACCGCGGCCGGGTCGCGGGTCGAGTACCAGGATCGAGCCCTTCTATGCGCAACGGCTCGCGAAGCGCGTAGCTCTCGCCCACCCGGTCGATATCTCCAAAATCTTCACAACCACACCGATATGGTCACGTCGACGGACGGATACTTCCCGTCGATCGGGAACACGTGACATACGCGCATCCACAGCCCGCGAGAGGCGTACCCCATCTCATGGACGACGGTGACGGCCGCCCTGACCCCATCGGCCCACTGGAAGATCCCCGCCCCTCCCTGTCGGCGGACACGACGGCGGCGGTCGATCTGCTCGTGGCGCTGTGGACCCGCTCGGCCAGAACCGGCACGCCGCAGCTCTCCGCCCTGCAACTCCACGCCCTGCACACCGTCAGGACCGCGCCGGGCCTCAATCTGGGCGCGCTGGCCGGCGCGATCGGCACCGTGCCGTCGGCCGCCAGCCGGCTCTGCGACCGGCTCGAAGCGGCGGGCATGATCCTGCGGGAATCCCCGCCGACCAACCGGCGCACGATCGGCCTGACCCTGACCCGGCGGGGACACGACGTACTCGACGCCGTGTCGGCGCGGCGGGAACGTCTGCTCCGCGAGGTGCTCGACCGCATGCCGAGCGACACGCGCGGGCAACTGCTGGCCGGGCTGCACGCCTTCGCCACCGCGTCCCGCGAGACCGGCCCCGGTGCGCCGCCGCCCGGCTGACGTCGGCCCGCGGGGCGCGCACCGGGTCAGGACCGGGCGCCCCGGCCGAACCAGTCCAGGCAGAGCACCAGCGCATCGTCGGCGACCTCGGGGCCCGCCCCGAGGTCCAGGTACGCGGACAGGTCGTGCAGGATCGCGCGGGGCACCGCGGCGGCCGGCAACAGGCGGGCCGCCTGGATCGACCGGGCCAGCATCTTCTCGCCGAAGGCCTCGCCCTTGTCCGAGAGGGCTGCGAACACCCCGTCACTGACGAAGACCAGGCGGTCCCCCGGCTCCACCCGGAAGTCCTGTGTGACGTAGTCGGTCTCCTCGAACATGCCGAGCGGCATCTGGGCGTCGAACTCGATGTGCTCCACCGTCTTGTCCCGGTGGCGCCACAACTGGGGCGATCCTCCGTCGACGACCTGGACGCGACCGGTGTCCAGGTCGAAGGTGAGCAGGAGTGTCGCGACGAACTCCTCGCCCCGGTACTGGGCGAACAACGCCTGATCGGCCAGTGCCGCCTGGTCCGCGATGCCGATGCCCGCCCGTCGCGCGTTGCGCAGCGCGTTGACGGCCAGGCTCGTCAGCAGCGCGGCCTGGATGCCCTCCCCCATGCCGTTGGTGATGCTGAGGGTGAGGGTGCTCGCCGTCTCCGCCCAGTCGAAGTTGTCACCGTAGATGGCGTACGCGGGCTCCAGGTGGGCCCCGATCTCGTACTCCTTGCGGGCGCAGGCGCGGCCGGGCAGGAGGTGCCACTGCACCTCGGCGGCGAGCGTGAGGCGGTTGGCGCGGCGGGCTTGGAGGTAGACGTCCGTATCGCGTTCCGCGACGAGGATCTCGTGGCCGACGATGTCGGCGGCGGCGATGATCTCGTCGAGCACGTGCGGCGGGACCTTCTCCTCGGACAGCCGCACGGGCAGCCGCACGGACAGGATCCCGAGCCGGTCCCCGCGCACGGTCACCGGCACATGGAGGTCGACGAACTCCTCGTGCCCGACCAGCTGGACGCGCTCCCGGCCGTCGAAGGCCCGCCCCTGCGGGCTGCCGGCGATCGGCACCTGCCGGGGGGCGACCGGACCGTCGGCGACGGACTGCAGCACCTCGGAGCCGTAGTCGGCGAGCAGGAGGTCGACCTGCACCGCTCCGTAGTGCTCGGCCAGCGCGGCCCGCGCCGCCGGAAGGAGGTCGTACGGCGCGGCGGTGCGCAGCGCGCGTTCCACGGCCAGGAAGTTAGTCACGGCAGCCTTCGTCGGTGGTGCGAGCTCAGCTCAGCGGTGGTCGAGATTCGGGCCCAACGGCCGAACACAATCATTGCAGCCAGGCAAATATTGCCGGGCGGCAACGGTTGAGTGTATCTCCCACGGCCGAAGCGGTCAGCGGGTGTTGAGCTCTGGTGCCGGAAGAACGCACGCCCGGTTCGGGCCGCCACGTCGGGGCGGGGATTCGCCCGCCGCGGCACGGCGGACGAAGGCAGGGACAGCCATCGCGCTCGGACCGGGGAGCGACTCGGAGCCGCTGCTCAGCAGGCCAGCGAGTCGGGCGCGCAGCCGCTCAGGCGATCGCCGAGGAGTTCCCGTCCTGCGCGCGGACCAGACCGATGCGGTCCGCCGCCGCCTGCCGCAGCTTCTCAAGGCCCTCGGAGAGGACGCCGAGATCGGCGGGCGCCATCGTCCGCAGCACCGCCTCGAACTCACGCATGCGTGCCAGGCGCAGATCTTCCAGCACTCTCGCGCCCTGCGGACTCAGGGTCAGCTCGACCTCTCGCCGGCTCGTCGCGCTGGGGATCCGCTCCAGCAGCCCGGCGGCCTCCAGCCGGTCGCACAGCCGGCTGACGGAGGACGGGCCGGTGCCCAGCGCGTCGCCCAACATCCGCTGATTGACGGTCCGCTGCTCCTCTATCACCTTCAGGGCCCGCAACTGCGACGGCGGGAGCGGCCCCGGCGGCGCGGTCTCCTGCCCCCGGCCCCACAGCACCTCGAGCAGCTCGGCCGTGCGACTCACGGCGTGCGCCACCTGTTCGGGATGGCGGGGAGGAAGATGTCGGGGCATTCCTGCACCCTCTCTGCGGGAGAGTGACGTGGGCGGTCGACGAGTTTACCTTCATCCATCATCCGGGCGGGACGGATCGGGCAAGACGGCGATTCGCCGAACGACGTTTAGCCTCGCGCCGGACGGCCAGTCGGTGGAGGAGCACATGACGTCGATGCCAAGGGAGCGTGAGCGGACATGACCGCCAACGAGAAGGCCAAGGCGAAGACCGACCAGGCCGTGGGCGCCGCGAAGAAGACGGCCGGCCGCGCCGTGGGCAATGAGCGCCTCACCGCCGAGGGCCGCGCCCAGCAGATGAAGGGCGACGCCCGCCAGGCCAAGGAGAAGACCAAGGACATCGGCAAACACTGACCCGCTCGACGGTTCGACGAAGGGGCGACCCCGCTCGGGGCCGCCCCTTCGTACTGCCCGCCGTGGTCACGGCGGGTGCGGGGAACCGGTCCCGGTTTCCCGCACCCGGCCCGGAGTACTCCGTGAACGGCGGCGCCGGTACGGGGATCAGCTCACCAGCGACCGTTCGGCGGCGACGCCCGCGCGCGCCCCGGCCGCCGACCACAGTCCGTCCTCGGCCTGCTCGGCGAGGCCGGTGTCGGCCAGGGTCCTCAGGTGCCGCGTCACCGTGCGCGGCGTCCAGCCAACCGCCTCGCACACCTGCTCAAGCGTGAGGCCGTCGGCCGCCCGCTCCAGGCACTCCAGCGTCAGCCGGGCGTTCTTGTTCAGTTCCGCCGTCGCATGCGGGGCGGCGGGGCGCCGCTCGACCGCCCTGGCAGGAGCGGTCGGTTCGGCGGGCGCGGCGGGGGCCGGGACGCGCAGGCGCCCGTACCCCAGGTTGCGCAGTACCCGGTCGAGGTCGGGCTCGCTCTTCTGGCCCGGCAGGGTCACCGAAGCCGTCGTTTCCGCGCGGGGCGCCGTCACCGTGCCCACGGGCCGCGGTGTGCGGTTGACCGTACGATGCCTGCGGCCCTTCTTCTTGGTGCTGTTACTCATTCGTCGCCTCCTCGAACGCGTTGATCATGGTCACGTGTTCAACGACGAAAGGGCTCCGAGGACGCGCCCGACTCGAACTCGGTTGCGAGCGACGGTTCGTCAGCGCTTGAGGACGCCGTCCAGCCACTCAAGAACCTCGGGCGTGACCGGGTCCGTGATGTCCGCGTACTCCTCGTGCTTCTTCAGGAACTTGGCCACGTACGGGCAGACGGGCACGATCCGCCTGCCCGCGCCGCGGACGTCGTCGAGGGCCTCGCGGACGAGGGTCGAGGCCAGGCCCTGGCCCGCGTAGGCGTCGTCGATCTCGGTGTGGAAGAAGACCCGCCGGTCGTCGCGGTCGCGGTAGGCGGTGAAGCCGGCAGTGGCGCCGTCGACCTCGATCACGTAGCGGTGGCGGTCGTCCACGCGGCGGACCACCGGGGTGGCGGCGGGCTGGTTCATGGCGGGTCCTTGGGTCGCGAGGCGTCTTGCGAGGCCTGAGGGGCTTCTGTGCCTGAGAATAACTCCCCAGGTCAACTGCCCCTGGAGCCCGGGCGAAGGCCGCTCACACCAACCGTCGGATCTCCCCCCGCACCCGGTAGAAGCCGTTCGTCGACGAGTGGAGCGCGTCCACGACATAGCGCGCGCCCGGCTGACGTATGGCGCGGGGGAACTGGACGTTCCACGTGGGCTGGTAGCCGTCGGACACCACGTGGACCCTTATGCGGCCGCCCTCCTGGACACACTCCACGACGACTCCCGCTCCGGACGCGGGAACGGCGGAGACCGTGGCGACCGCGGCCGGGGAGGCGGGCGGCGCGTAGGTCGGCAGGGCGGCTGCCAGCTTGATGTCCTGGGCGACCGGGACCGTGCCCGACTGGGCGGCGCTGATCGCGGCCTCGCTCGCGTCGACGCAGGCGAGCGATCCGTCGGTGGAGACGAGGTACAGCTTCTCGTCGTGGTACTGCATCGAGAGCGCCGACCCGCCACCGGTACCGAGCTTCCAGAGACGGGTGCCGTCGGCCGAGAAGCAGTAGACGGAGGAGGACGAGTCACCGGCGAAGACGTAGTGGCCGCCCGGTGAGGTGGCGCACGAGTACACGGGGGCGTCACAGCTGTAGGTGGCCTCGACGCGGCCGGTGTCCTTGGCCAGGCGCTGGACGACCCGGCGGCCGGTGCCGGCGTACACCGCGTCCTGCTCCTGCCAGCCGAACAGCACATTGCCCAGGGTCTCCGTGTGCCACAACTGGCCGGTGCCGTCCGCCGCGTAGGCGGTGACGCCGTGGGAGTGGCCGTGGTAGACGGCGTGGTCGTCGGCCCGGACCATCCAGCCGCTGTCACCGACCGAGGAGCGGGACCACTGGAACTCCTCCTCGTGGTCGATGACGGTGAGGCCGCCGCTGCGGTCGGAGACGTCGAGCACGCCCTCGTGGATGTCCAGCCAGAAGATGTCGACGTCCTCGGCGATGGTGTACGCGGCGAACGGCACCTTCGCCGACAGGTCGTACACCTGGCCGTCGTCACAGCCCGCGTAGATCCAGAAGTCGTCCGCCACCAGGCACTTCACACCGTCGGGGAGGGAGTAGTGGGCGAGCACCTCGCCGTCGTGACCGAGGGTGTAGACGTCGCCCTTCTGGTTGCCGACCCAGCAGCGGTCCTCGTCCACGTGGATGCCGAACGCCGAGGCGCCGGTGCGGAAGCGCCACAGAACCGGTGCCGTGGACCGGGCCGTCGAGGGAGCCGACGTCACCTGACGGCGCGTCACCGCCCGGGCCGCACGCTGTCCGCGCACCGCGGGCGCGTACCCCTTGCGGACCTTCTCGCCTATCTTCTTGGCCGCCGCGGCCCGCGCCTTCTCCGGTGTCGGGAAGGTGGAGCTCTGCCGCTGCCCGTCCGCGCCGATCCGTCCGTAGCGCACGAGCACGGTCGTGCCGGTGACGGTCACCTCGTAGAACTTGTGGGCGCCACCGCCGTCCTGGGACAGCTCCAGATACGTCGTGCCCTCAGCCTGTGATGCCTGCGCAACGGTCACGGCACACCTCTCCCCCACTCACCGGACCTGCCCCATCGGCCGCTCCTTGGTGATTCCACGCTAAGGGGCACCACTGACAACGCGGCGAGGTGCGGCGCAGGAACCCGCGAGCCCGACATGACCGGCACGACATCCTTGCGAGGGCCGGCCGCCCGGTCAGGGGTCAGGAAGACGCGCGGGGGACGAGGACGGCCTCGGCGGTCGGCGCATCTGGCACGTCGGTTCCGTTGATCTGTGCGTCGATGATGTCCGCGACCAGGGCCGGTGGGATGAAAGGCAGACGGACGGTGGTGAGCGGGGGGTCCTGGAGGGTCGCGGTCACGAGGTCGTCGGCGCCGACGACGGCCACGTCGCCGGGAACGGTGAGGCCCGCGCCCTGCAGTGCGTGCAGGAGAAGCGCGGCGTACTCGTCGTTGTAGGCGAACACGCCGTCGAGCCCCAGGTCGCCCCAGGCCGCGGCCAGTTCGGAGGCTGACGCGCGCGTGTATTCCATGGGGACCTCGGTCACGGTCGCGGTGCTGCGCGAGGCGACGGCTCGGGCGCCCTCCAGACGTGGCCGGGCGAACGTCTCCAGGCCGCGTTCACGCGGCATGATCACCCCGATGCGTCGTCGTCCTCGCGCGACCAGGTGCTCGGCGGCGATCTCTCCGATGCGGGCGTGGTCGAACGGCAGAGCGTGCACACCCTCCACGGGGTGGGCCGCCAGGGCCAGCACCGCACCGACGCCCGCGCGGCGCAGGACCTGGACCGCCTGCGCCGTGAGGCGGTCGCCGTCCAGGGCCAGGACCGCCGCCGGCCGCAACTCGGCCCAGGCCCGTGCGCCTGCCGAGGCGTCCGCGTACCGCCCCGCGTGCAGGACGGCCGTGTACCCGCGTTGCTCCAGCTCGCCGTGCAACGCGTCGAGCCACGCGCTGACCAAGTGACCGACCGCGGACACCGAGGCCGGGATCAGCACCAGATTGCTGTGCCCCGCGCGCAGGGTCCGGGCGGCGGCGTGCGGCACATAGCCCAGCTGCCGGGCAGCCTCCTGCACCCGGGTGCGCGTCGATTCACTGACCCGGTGCGTCTGCGTGTTGTTCAGCACGAACGACACGGTGGCGCGTGACACCCCCGCGAGCCGGGCCACGTCCGTGCTCGTGACCGCGTTCGCAGCCATCGGTCTCCTCGCCCTCCATACCCTCGCCTGTTCGAGCGCACAGCGCGTGCACCGTGCGTCTCGCTTGCAGGTTACACGCGTTATCCCCAGGTGGCACGGGCCGCTCGCGCGTGCGCGAAGGCAGGCAGCGGTCAGATTTTAGTTACACGTGCAACATTGCTCGCCTGGCGGATTTTGCTCGGCATCTAGGCAAGAACTCGCCGGGGTGTTACACAGAGGACATCCGTTGCTGACACGTGTAACTACGCGGTCATCGCTTCGGCTCCCCAGCCCTGCCCTGCCACGACCGCGCCTTCCCCTCGCTCCCCGTTCCGGGGTTCCGCCGTGCCTCAAGGAGATCGTCATGAGTAGATCCGCGACCCGGATTCCGGTACAGGAACCACCGGCCGACCGCCTCGGCGTCCGGCTCGCCCCGCTGCTGATCATGCTGGCCGTCGGGAACACCGCGATGTACATGGTCTACATGGGCGTCGGCCAGGTGTTGCTGCCTCTGCAGGTGGAACTCCTGGACCCCGCGGACAAGGTCGCCAACCTCGGCCTCGTCTCCGGTGTCTCCGCGGTCTTCGCCACCCTCTTCAACCCGCTGGCGGGACTGCTGTCGGACCGCTCCCGGCGCCGCAATCCGTGGATTCTGGGCGGCGGACTCACCGCCCTGGGCGCACTCGCCCTGCTCGGCGCGATGCGCACCCTGCTCATGGTCACCATCGGCTGGTGCCTGGTGCAGGCGATGATGAACGTCTACCAGGCCGCGATCACCGCCGTCGTCCCCGACCGCGTACCGGTCGAGCGCCGGGGCCTGGCCTCCGCCATGGTCGGTATCGGCACCCCGCTCGGCGTGATCGCCGGCGTCACCCTCGCCGCCTCCTTCGTCCCCGGCGGCATCCGCACCGGCTATCTCGCCCTCGGCGCGGTGATAGCCGTGGTGGCGGTGCTGTTCACGACACTGGTGCGCGAGGAGCGCCTCCCCACCGTGGAGGCGGTCCCGCTGGTCCGGCAGCTCGCGGCGTTCGGCACCGCTCTGAAGGCGGGCGACTTCCGCTGGGCGTTCATCGGCCGGTTCCTGATGATGCTCGGCTACTTCATGGTGACGCTCTTTCAGCTGTACATCCTGCAGGACCACATCAGTCTGCCCGCCGACCTCGAGCCCGCCGCGGCCATGACGATCCTCTCCCCGCTCAACGCCGTGTGCATGCTGCTGGCGACGGTCTTCGGCGGGCTGCTGTCCGACCGGATCGGCCGGCGCAAGCCGTTCATCGCGGTCTCCTGCGTCCTCACCGCGCTCGGCATGATGATTCCGGTGGTCAGCCCCACCTGGACGGGCATGCTCGCCTTCGCGGTCGTCACCGGACTGTCGTTCGGCTGCTTCATGGCGGTGGACACGGCTCTGGTCACCATGGTCCTGCCGAGCGCCGACGACGCGGCGCGGGACATGGGCGTCCTCAACATCGCCAACGCCGGCCCTCAGATCATCGGCCCGTTCCTGGCCTCCCTCGTCGTCGCCTCGCTCGGCGGCTACAACGCCCTGTTCGCGGCGGGCGCGCTGGTCACCGTCGTCGGGGCCCTGTCCGTCGTCCCGATCCGCGGCGTGCGCTGAGCCCGCCCGCAGACCCCCTTGGAGAACTCCACATGACCCCCGCACCGCGCAATGACGGCCACCCGTACCAGGACCCGGCCCTCCCCGTCGACGAACGGGTCGCCGATCTGCTCTCCCGGATGACCCTGGAGGAGAAGGCCGGTCAGTTGTTCCACACCATGCTCCCCCTGCACGACGACGGACGCCCCGTCGAGGCGGGCGACGAGACGGCCATGGTCCCCACCGACACCAGCGGCCTGATCGGCTCGAAGCTGCTGAGCCACTTCAACCTCCTGGGCGGCACCGCGCCTCGGCAGATGGCCGAGTGGCACAACGCGGTCCAGGAACTGGCCGCCGCCACCCGGCTCGGCATCCCGGTCACCGTCTCCACCGACCCCCGCCACTCCTTCACCACCAACATCGGCGCCTCGTTCGGCGCCGGAGCGTTCTCCGCCTGGCCGGAGCCGACCGGTCTGGCCGCCGTCCGCGACCCCGAACTCGTGCACCGATTCGCCGACATCGCCCGCCGCGAGTATCTGGCCGTCGGCCTCCGCGTGGCCCTGCATCCGCAGATCGACCTGGCCACCGAGCCCCGCTGGGCACGCCAGTCGGGCACCTTCGGGTCCGACGCCGCCCTCACGAGCGAGCTGGTCCAGGCGTACATCCGCGGCTTCCAGGGCGAGACCCTCGGCAGCGCCAGCGTGGCCACCATGGTCAAGCACTTCCCCGGCGGCGGCCCGCAGAAGGACGGCGAAGACCCGCACTTCGCGCACGGCAAGGAGCAGATCTACCCGGGCGGCATGCGGGATCTCCACCTGGAACCGTTCAAGGCCGCCATCGCCGCCGGGGCCTCCCAGATGATGCCGTACTACGGACAGCCCGTCGGTACCGACTGGGAGGAGGTCGGATTCGGCTTCAACAAGGGTGTCGTCACCGGGCTGTTGCGCGAGCGCCTCGGCTTCGACGGCATCGTCTGCACCGACTGGGGCCTGCTCACCGACGCCACGATCTTCGGCGAGAGGCACCCGGCCCGGGCCTGGGGCGTCGAGCATCTCACTCTCGCCGAGCGCGCCGCGAAGGCCCTGGACGCGGGCGCCGACCAGTTCGGCGGTGAGGCCTGCCCCGAGGTCGTCGTCGGACTCGTCCGCTCCGGCCGGATCAGCGAGGAGCGCGTCGACATCTCCGTACGCCGCCTGCTGCGCGAGAAGTTCGTCCTCGGCCTGTTCGACCAGCCGTACGTCGACCCCGATCTGGCCGAGGAGATCGTCGGCGCCGACGAGTTCCGCGCCGCGGGCGAGGCCGCCCAGCGCCGCTCGCTCACCGTCCTGGTCAACCGCGACGCCACGCTGCCGGTCACCCGGCCGCGCCCGAAGCTGTACGTGGAGGGCGTCGACGCACAGGCCGCGGCCGCGTACGGGGACCTGACCGACACGCCGGCCGAAGCCGACCTGGCCCTGCTGCGCCTGCACACCCCGTACGAGCACCGCGACAACAAGTTCGAGGCGCTGTTCCACACCGGCAGGCTGGGCTTCACCGAGGAGGAGCTCAAGCCCGTCCTTGCCGTCCTCGACGCCGTACCGACCGTCGTGCTCCTCCATCTCGAACGGCCCGCCGTCATCCCCGAGATCGCCGAGCGCGCCGCCGCGGTCGTCGCCGACTACGGCGCGAGCGACGCCGCCCTGCTCGACGTCGTCTTCGGCCGTGCCGAGCCCGAGGGCCGCCTGCCGTACGAACTCCCCCGCTCCACGGCCGCCGTCGCGGCCTCCCCCAGCGACGTACCGAACTCCACTCAGGACCCGGTCTTCCCCTACGGAACCGGACTGTCCCTCTGAGCCACCGGGGGCGGCACACGTCCGGCCCCGCTAGCCGCCCCCGGTACCCCGCACCGCCCGACCGTCCGAGCCGCACACATCCGAGCCGCACACAAAGGACCACAGCCATGACTCTCGCCCAGCGCCGCAGACGCACCCTCCTCGTTCTCACGACCACCGCCGCCCTCGCCTGCACGGGCGCCGCCGCATCCACGACCGGCCCGGACACGGACGGCTCCCCGCGGCCCGACCGGTCGTCCCGCCCCCTCGCCGGCCTGCGCGTGCTGCTCACCAACGACGACTCCATGCAAGCCGTGAAGCCCGGCAACTCGGACGGCCTCGGCCTGTACGAGATCCGCAAGGCCCTGTGCGCGGCCGGCGCGGACGTCGTCGCCATCGCGCCCTGGCAGGTGCAGTCCGGCAAGGGCACGGCCGTCACCAACGGCGGCACGCTCTCCCTCGGCACCCGCCCCCGGCCGCTCGCCGGATACGAGAACGACTGCTCCGGCACCGCCTCCGGATCGCCCGTCTACGGCGTGTGCCTGGCCACCGGCCCGTGCGGCCCGGACTCGCCCAGCGCCACCCCGGCGGACACCGTCAAGTTCGCGCTGCGCGCCGGCCTCGCCGCCAAGGCGGGCTGGAAGCACGGCCCCGACCTGGTCGTCACCGGCATCAACTCAGGACCCAACGTCAGCGCCCAGGTCAACGACTCGGGAACCGTCGGCGCCGCGGTCGCCGCCGTCGACGAGGGCGTCCCGGCGGTCGCCCTCTCCTCGTCCGGCGACGCGAGCCAGCGCGACTTCCCGGTCGCCAACTACCGTGCCCACGCCCGTTTCGCCGCCGGATTCATCGCCGGTCTTCGCGAGCGGGACCTGCTCACCGACCGGTTCGCGCTCAAGGTCGACTACCCGGACGTGAGTGCCGGGCAGAAGGCCAAGCGCCCGGTGTGGACGAGCATCGGCCACGGCAAGGTCGTCTGGCACGCCTACGAGGCCCGCACGCCGAGCGGCGACCTCTTCGACATCGTCCCCGGCGTCTGCGACAACGCACCGACCAGCGACTGCACCGAGACCGTCTCGAACGCCGACTCCACCGCCCTGCTCGACCGGGGTCACATCTCCGTGGCCCCCGTCACCGCCGACCGCACCTATGGCATCCGTACCAGCGGCGCCGGGCACCGGGAACTGGCCCGCCTGGAGCGGTACGTCGAGCACGAGGCTCCGCGTTCCTGACCCCGACCGGCCGTCCGCGACCCTCTCCCTGACCCGAGGGCTCGCGGACGGTCACCCCAGAAGAAGAAAAGCGCCGTACCCCCACGACCGTCCGGAGAACAGCCCATGACCACGATCACCACGTCGTCCCAGCCCGTCGTCCACACGAGCGCCGGTCCCGTCCGCGGCGAGCGCCGCCCCCACGGAGCGCGGTTCCTCGGGATTCCCTACGCCCAGCCGCCCGTCGGCCCGCTGCGCTTCGCCGCACCCGTACCGCCCGAGCCCTGGACGGACGTGCGCGACGCCACCGCGTACGGGCCCACCGCACAGCGCCGCCCGCTGTTCGACGTCACCACCATCCCCGAACCGAGCATCCCGGGCGAGGGCACCCTCAACCTCAACGTCTTCACCCCCGACACCACGCCGGGCGCGGGACATCCCGTCCTGGTGTGGATCCACGGCGGCGGCTTCCTCGCCGGCAGCGCGGCCAGCCCCTGGTACGACGGCGACTCGTTCAACCGCGACGGCATCGTCGTCGTCTCGATCGGCTACCGGCTCGGCATCGAGGGCTTCCTCCATCTGCCCGACGCGCCCGACAACCGGGGCGTACGGGACTGGATCGCCGCCCTCGAATGGGTCCAGCAGAACATCGCGTCCTTCGGGGGCGACCCCCGCAAGGTGACGATCGCCGGCCAGTCGGCGGGCGGCGGCGCCGTGCAGACACTCCTCGCCACCCCCGCGGCCCGCGGTCTGTTCCGCGCCGCGATCTCGGCGTCCGGCGCCGTGATGCAGCCCCAGGACCGGGAGACCGCCAGGACCGTCACCCGGCGACTCGCCGAGCACACCCGCAGCCCCGTGACCGCAGCCGCACTCGAGAACGTCTCCGACGCCGAACTCCTCGTTCTCCAGAACGCGTCGGCCTCCCCCGACACCCCCCAGCTGGCCCTGGCCCCGTTCGCCGACGGCCGGCTCATCCCCGAACCCGTGCCCGACGCGCTGACCACCGGGGACGCGGGAGCCGACATCCCCCTGATGCTCGGCTTCACCGCACACGAGTTCAACGCCGCCCCTCAGCCCGACACCACCGCCGAGAGCCTGCGTGCCGTACTCGTCGCCCTCGGCCTCGACGAAGCGGGCACCCACGCCTTCATCGAGACCTACGACGGGGAACCCGGCGAACTGCACAGCCAGGCCATGACCGACACCGTCTTCCGTGCCCCCGGCCTCGCCATCGCCGAAGCCCGCGCCCGGCGCAACCGGCCCACCTGGCTCTACGAGTTCCGGCTGCGCTCCACCGCACCCGGCTTCACCGGCCTGGCCCACCACTGCACGGACCTGCCCTTCGCCTTCGACCTCCTGGTCGCCGAAGGCGTCACCGCCGCCCTCGGCGACCATCCGCCCCAGCACCTCGCCGACACCGTGCACGCCGCCTGGACAGCGTTCATCCGCGACCTCGACCCCGGCAACGACTGGCCCCCGTACACCGCGCCGCAGCGCGAGACCCGCATCTGGGACACCACCCCGCACACTGTCTCCGACCCCCTGCACCGCGTCCGCACGATCTGGTGCGCCCCGTAACCGACCCTGGAAGCCGACCGGGCCGATCAACACCTGCGCCCTGCCACACGGGTACGGCGAGCAGCTGACGTGCAGTGCCCACACTTCTGCGAGACACGTGGTGGTTCGTCGTCCCGCAGAGGTGTGGGGAGGCCACCACGCCCTGCTTTCGCCGAACAGACACCGTCATCCCCGTTCAGGGACGGTTTCCACGCGCCTTCAGCGGGACGTTCGGCAGCTCCGGAGCCGGCAGCGGATCCCCGTCGTACCCCTTCACGACGCCGAACCGCCGCCCGTCCCCTTCCATCCACTCCCGACGGGCCTCCACGATCTCCTCCGTGGACCGCCCGATGAAGTTCCACCACATGATGATCTCCTCGCCGAACGGCGGACCGCCCAGCAGGATCACCCGGGCGGGGGCGTCCGTGTCGTTGGTGAGGGTGAGGGTGTCCCGCCCGGGCTCCGCGTAGCCCAACTCGGCCTGCGCGAGGGAGGTTTCGGACATCGTCACCGCACCGCGGTCCACCAGGAGGCCGTGCTCGAAGGCGGGGTCGACGGTGAGGGTGATGCGTGCGCGGGGCGCGAGGACGATCTCGGCGCCGAGGAGCGGGGTGAAGGTGCGTACCGGCGAGGCGGAGCCGGCCAGTTCGCCCAGGAACACCCGGATCCGCGCTCCGTCGAACGTCACCGGCTCGGGCGCGTAGTGCTGGAAGTCCCGGTCGGCGTGCCGGTCCGGCTCCGGCAGGGCCACCCACAGTTGGACGCCGTGCAGCACGGTGGTCGTCGGTGTGGAGACCTCCGTGTGGCTGATCCCGTGACCGCCGGTCATCAGATTCAGCTCGCCGGGCCGGACCATGGCGTGGCTGCCGAGGCTGTCGCGGTGCTCGATCTCGCCGCTGAACAGCCAACTCACCGTCTGCAGGCCGGTGTGCGGGTGGGGCGCGACATCCATGCCGCCGGTGACGCTCACGTCGTCGGGGCCGTAGTGGTCGACGAAGCACCAGGCGCCGATGAGCGTCCGCGCCCGCTGGGGCAGCGTCCGCCGCACGGTCATGGAACGCGGTCCGCCGAGCGGCACGTCCCGTGCGGTCAGGACCTCGACACGGCTGCTCATGGCGCCCACCCACCCTACATAGGTTAAGATTCAACTATATAGACGGTGTTCATACGCTTCGCTCGCGGGGCGACGACCACGCCCGCGCACCAGCCCGTGAAGGAGTCAGAGTTGAGCACCGGCACACCCCCTCGGGAGCGGCGGGTCTTCGTCGACAAGCAGAGCCCGAAGGCGTACCACGCACTCGTCGGGACCGCGGAGGCGGTCCGGGCCACCGCCGTCGAGGCGGGACTCGACCGCAGGCTCGTGGAACTGGTCAACCTGCGGGTCTCCCAGCTCAACGGCTGCGCCTACTGCCTGAACGTGCACACGCGGGCGGCGCTGCGCGCGGGCGAGACGACACAGCGGCTCGGAGTGCTCGCGGCCTGGCGCGACACCGAGGTCTTCACGGACCGCGAGCGCGCCGCGCTGGCCCTCGCCGAGGCGACGACCAGCCCCGCGGACGCAGCCCTCCAGTCCGCCGCGTACGACGACGCCCGCCGGTTCCTCACCGACGACGAGACCTCCGCGGTGATCTGGGTGGCGATCACCATCAACGCCTTCAACCGGGTGTCCATCCTCAGCAAGCACCCGGTCCGGGCGGACTAGAGCGCCGGATCAGCGCTTGATGCCGACGCCCGCGAGCAGGCTGATCTGGGCGTCCGTGGGCTCGGTCCCGTCGGCCGGCGCGTCGGGGCGCCAGCGGTGGCAGCACACCAGGCCGGGCTCGATCAGGTCCAGCCCGTCGAAGAAGCGCAGGACGTCGGCGTGCGAGCGGAAGTCCACCGGAGAGCCGGACTTGGTGTAGACCTCCGCGACCTTGTTCCAGGTCTCGGGGTCGAAGTCGGGCGTGCAGTGGTTCATGGCCAGGGCACTGCCCACCGGGAGCGGTTCGAGCAGGCGGCGGATGATCGCGTACGGGTCGTCGGGCCCGGTGATGAAGTGCATCAGCGCGTTGAGGGAGAGCGCGACGGGCTGGCTGAAATCCAGGACCTCCGCGTCGTCCACGGCGCTCATCAGCGCGTCGGCGTCGGTGGCGTCGGCCTCGACATAGGCGGTGCGCCCCTGGGTGGTGCTGCGCATCAGGCGCTCGGCGTACTTGAGCACGAGCGGGTCGTTGTCGGCGTACACGACACGGGCGTCGCGCGCGACGGACTGGGCGACCTGGTGCAGGTTGGGCTCGGTCGGAATGCCTGTGCCGATGTCGAGCCACTGACGGATGCCGTGCTCCTGGGCCAGGACCCGGGTGGCCCGGTGCATGAACGCCCGGTTCTCGCGGGCGGTCAGATAGATCCCCGGGTGGGCCTCGGCCGCGACCAGCGCCGCTTCCTTGTCGATCGCGAAGTGGTCCTTGCCACCGAGGAAGTAGTCGTACATCCGGGCCGAGTGCGGCCTGCTCGTGTCGAGGTCGCGGCCGGCCTGCCTGGTGGTCATGTTCGCCCTTTCACGCGTGTGTCCGTCGGCCCGCAGGCCCCTGCTGTCCGGCGCCGGTTCACCCGGCGGCCAGGTGATCGGCCAGGCCCTCTTTGACGCCGCGCACGAACGCGGCGATCTCCTCCGGCGCGTAGATCAGCGCCGGCCCGGCCGGGTCCGTCGACTGCCGGACGGCCACCCGGCCGTCGGCGAGCTTCTTCGTCTCGACGCACTGCCCGCCGTTCGGCCCGCTCCAGGGACGCTCCCATCCCTGGTCGCCGAGATCGCCGGCCGGCATCCCGTTGTACACGTCCTCGCCGGTGATCGTCACGAGTACTCCTTGCGCATGCGGTTCAAGAGCGCCCTGCTGTCGTCCGACGAGGTCATCAACGCCATACGGGAATGGGCCTCCAGATGGGCGACGACGTCCTCGCGCTGGTCCAGATAGACGGCGGCGGAGAGCAGTTCGCTGTAGACGATGTCGGGCAGTTCGGGCTCCTCGAACCGGAAATACGTGAACGGCGCGCACGCCCCTATGTGGGCGCCCGCGGAGAACGGCACGATGTCGACGCTGACGTGCGGGAGTTCGGACATGTCCAGAAGCCGCTCGATCTGCTCCCGCATCACGTCGGGGCCGCCGACCATCCGGTGCAGGACGGCCTCCTCCATGACCACCCACAGGGTGGGGGCGTCCTCCCGGTCCAGCAGGCCCTGACGGCGCAGGCGCAGCTCCACGCGGCGCGCCAGCTCCTCCTCGCTGCCGTGGGGCAGGCCGCCGCGCAGCACCGCGTGCGCGTACTCGGGGGTCTGCAACAGGCCCGTCACGTACTGGGGTTCATAGGTGCGCAGCGTCTTGGCGTCGGTCTCCAGGCTCACGTAGGCGGTGAACCAGCTGGGGACGACGTCGCGGTAGGAGTGCCACCAGCCGGGCTCGTTGGCCCGCTCGGCCAGGGCGACGAACTCCTCCGTCTCCTGGCGGTCCGCGCCGAAGGTCTCCAGCAGCTTCTCCACGTAGAGAGGCTTCAGCGCGACCTCGGCCTTCTCCAGCCGGCGGACGGTCAGGGTCTTCACGCGCAGGGCTCGCGCCGCGTCCTCCAGCGAGGCACCGGCCTCCAGCCGCATGTCCCGCAGCCGCCGGCCGAGGATCATGCGCAGGACCGTCGGCGCACTGGTGCCGGAACGGGCTTCGCTCACACCCAGCCTTTCCTG
This sequence comes from Streptomyces sp. NPDC001904, assembly GCF_040297005.1. NCBI lineage: Bacteria > Bacillati > Actinomycetota > Actinomycetes > Kitasatosporales > Streptomycetaceae > Streptomyces > Streptomyces sp. NPDC001904. The sequence goes on from NZ_JBEOYI010000005.1 coordinate 361,689, forward strand.
AGGAGACATCAACATCGGCATTCTGACAGCGACTTGATGATGACGCCAGATCGATATCCGCTCCGCTGAAATTATCAGGGAGTCGGTTGCAGCGTGAGTACGATCACGCGCATAGTTGACGCGTGAGCGGTCACGTCGCGGCTCTGGAGGAGCATTCGGCCCGGACGGGGCGCGTGCTGTCGGCGCCGTCGCCGGCACCTCGCCGCAGGGCGTCCGTCTCCCACCGCTCCAGCCGCAGCCCGTACCCCCACACCGCGGCCGCCCCACGGCAGGCCCTGGAAGGCGACTTTCGTGACTCTGCCCCCACCCGGCGCACCGGCCCCGTCCCCGGCCTTAGCCACGACCGCGCCTCGCCGGGAGTTCTGGTTCGGTCTGCCCGCACTGCGCACCAGCGCGAGATCCGCCCGCGACACCGTGCGCGACCGGCTGCGCGCGTGGCAGGTGCCGGGCGACACCTGCTGCGACGCGGTGCTGCTGGTCTCCGAGCTGACGACGAACGCCGTGTTGCACACCGACAGCGGGCACGTCGTCTGCGGCCTCACCCTGACGCGGGACGAGCGGCTGCTGCGGATCGAACTGCACGACGGGGGCCGGGCCCCGGTCTGCGCGCCCGAGCGGCACGCGGGCCCCGGCGACGAGAGCGGGCGGGGGCTCTTCCTCGTGCAGCAGATCGCGGACCGGTGGGGCTCCGCCTGCTCGACACGGGCCGAAGGAAAGGTCGTCTGGGCGGAGTTGACGTCCTGTCCGTGAGTCCGCCCATGACCCCGACGTCATGCGTTCCGACCGGCACAGCACGGCCCGGCCACGTCCAGGAGGCGTCCATGCCCACCCAAGCCGAACCCGTTTCACCCGTCGTGCTGTACGTGTGCGCCGACCGGTCCCCGGCCGGGCCGGGGGCGGCCGCGCAGTGCGCGCGGACCGAGGGCCAGGCGTTCGCCGAGGAGCGCGGACTGACGATCGCCGAGGTCGTCACCGATACGTACGGTGAGCCCGATCCGGCCCGGCGGACCGGATGGCGCCGGGTGCGTCAGCTGGTGCGGACGGGCCGTGTCGCCGAGGTCCTCGTGCGCTGGCCCTGCGCCATCGCGCCGGAGTCCGCGCACGAGCTGCGGCACCGCGAGACGGCCTGGCTGCAGGACCACGGTGTGCGGCTCCGGTACACGTGGGCGCCGCTGTCGGCCCGGAGCGACGAGGTCTGCCGGCCGCTCAGGGAGTCGAGCGGTGGACGCTGACGGCGTAGCCACCGCCGTCATAGGGGGCTGCGTCCCAGGTCGCGAAGCGGTCGACGAGGGCGAGTCCGGCCGCGGCGCAGCAGGCGTCGTACTCCGCCAGCGTGAGGCCGGGCGGCACGGGCAGATGGGCCGCGTCCAGGCCGAAGCCCGCGACGAGGAGGCCGCCCGGGCGCAGGGCCGCGGCGAGGCGGGCGACCACCGTGGATTCCGTGCCGGGGGTGAGCAGCGGCATGACGTTGCCCGCGGCGACCACGAGGTCGAAGTCGGCGTCGATCCCGAGCTGGGCCGGGTCGAACGCGGCGAGGTCGGTCCGGAACCAGGGCAGTCGGGGCGCCTGTGCCCGCGCCACGTCCAGCATCGACGCGTCCAGGTCGATGCCCGTGCAGTCGTAGCCCAGTTCGGCCAGCCGGATCATGACCCGCCCGGTGCCGCAGCCGGCGTCCAGCACGCGCGCCCCGGCGGGCACGAGCGCCGCGCAGAACGAGGCCTCGCCGTGCATGTCCTGCCCGCTGCGGGCGAGTGCCTCGAAGCGGGCGGCGTACTCGCTGCCGGACGTGCCACCGGTCAGATCCTGCCAACGACTCATGAGATCGACTATAGGTCGCCGACCGTGCGGGCCGGCCGCCACATGGTGGTGACGACGTGGCCGGTGGCGATGGTGATCGTGTCGCGCGGGACGAAGCCGGCACCGCGGTAGCGGTCGATGTTCGCGGGGTTGGACGACTCGAGGTAGGCGGGCGCGCCGAGGGCGTCGATGCGGGCCAGGCTCTCGGCGAGCAGTCCCATGCCCAGGCCCTTGCCGCGGTGCTCGTCGTGGACCCCGAGCAGGGTGAGGAAGAAGCAGGGTTCAGTGGGGTGGGCGGCGTCCAACTGGCCGTAGATCGCCAGGATGTCCCGGGCCGCGTCGGCGCCGGCGGCACGGGTCAGCAGGTCCGGCAGGCCGGCTTCCTCCTCGGGGGTGAGCTCGGTGCCGCCCGGCGGGATCCAGACGGCCGCGGCCTCCGCACCCGGGGTCACCAGGGTCCAGGGATAGCGCAGCGCGGAAGTGACGTACCGGCGCCACATGACCGCCGCCTGCGCGGCGCGCCGCCGCTCGTCGGGGAAGGCCGGGCCCCACAGCGGGTCGTGGAAGAAGGCGCTGGTCAGAGTGGAGACGATGGCGTCCGCGTCCGCCGGGGTGGCGGTACGGGCGGCGACGGACGGAGGAACGCGGGTCATTCACCCACGATATCCGTCCCCGCCTGTGCTTTTCACGACGGATTTCGTCGTCTTCTACGGCTTCTTCAGCTCGATCTCGACGAACGAGTGCGGGGAACCGCCGACGTTGACGACCTCGTGCTCGGTACCGGCCGTGCGGGCGTAGGACTCACCGGCCTTCATCGGGGACGGCGTGACCGTGCCGTCGGCGCCGATCACCTCGGTCCGTCCGTCGGTGACGGGCACGACGACGTAGTCGTACGCGTGGACGTGGCGGCCGGTGCTCTGCCCGTCCTCGAAGTCCCAGCGGGTGACGCGGACGCGGTCGTCCTCGTGCTGCACGGTCGCGCGGGCGGTGGTGGTCATGGTGGTTCTCCTTGCTCGGATCGGGCATACGTGCACCCGGGACGGCAGGCTAGCCCCTGGCCTGCCCGTCCGGGGACGCTCCCTCTACCATCGGGCCTGCTCGGGCGTCTGCCGGCGCCGAATGTCGAGCAGTCGAGGAGAGGAACGTTTCATGCGTGCTCGGAACATAGGTGCGGCCGCCGCGACAGTGCTGGCCGTGGTGGCCGCCCGCGACCTCGTACAGAAGAAGCACGCACTGCTGAGAAACTTCCCCGTGGTCGGCCACGCCCGGTATCTGCTGGAGACGATCGGACCGGAGCTGCGGCAGTACGTCGTGACCTCCAACGACGAGGAGCGGCCGTTCAGCCGCGACCAGCGCAGCTGGATCTACGCGTCGGCGAAGGAGGAGAACAACTACTTCGGGTTCGGCACCGACAACGACGTCGAGCACATCCAGGGCCACGCGTACGTGAAGCAGCGCACGTTCGCCGGGCCGCTGCCCGATCTGCACGACCCGCAGGCGCCGCTGCCCTCGGCCAAGGTGCTGGGCGGGCCGCGCGGGCGGGCCAAGGCGTTCCGCCCGGCAAGCATCGTGAACATCTCGGCGATGAGCTTCGGTTCCCTGTCGGGCGCCGCCGTCACCGCGCTCAACAAGGGCGCGGCGCTGGCCGGATCGATGCACAACACGGGCGAGGGCGGCCTGTCGCCGTACCACCGCAACGGCGGCGACCTGGTGCTCCAGATCGGTACGTCGTACTTCGGCTGCCGCGACGAGGACGGCGCCTTCAGCCTCGACAAGCTCAAGGCGGTCGTCGCCGGCGCTCCCGTCAAGGCGATCGAGATCAAGCTCTCGCAGGGCGCCAAGCCGGGGCTCGGCGGGATGCTGCCGGGTCCGAAGGTGACCGACGAGATCGCCGAGATCCGCGGCATCCCCGCGGGCAAGGACTGCGCGTCGCCCTCGCGGCACACGGCGTTCCACGACGTTGACTCGATGCTCGACTTCGTGGAACTGCTCGCCGCCGAGACCGGTCTGCCGGTCGGGATCAAGAGCGCCGTGGGCGAGATGAGCTTCTGGGAGGAACTGGCAACCCTGATGGCGCGGGGCGACCGCGGGGTCGACTTCGTGACCGTCGACGGCGGCGAGGGCGGCACCGGCGCCGCTCCCCTGATCTTCAGCGACTCGGTGTCCCTGCCGTTCCGGATGGGCTTCTCGCGCGTCTACAGCGCGTTCGCCGAGCGGGGCCTGACCGATGAACTCACCTTCATCGGCTCGGGCAAGCTGGGCCTGCCCGAGAACGCCGCCGTCGCCTTCGCGCTCGGCGTCGACATGATCAACGTGGCCCGGGAGGCGATGCTGTCCATCGGCTGCATCCAGGCGCAGAAGTGCCACACCGACAAGTGCCCCACCGGCATCGCCACCCAGTCGCCGTGGCTGGTGCGCGGTGTCGACGCGCCGTCGAAGGCCAACCGGGCCGCCATGTATCTGCGGACCCTGCGCAGGGAGTTGCTGAAGGTGTCCGGAGCGGTCGGTGTCGCCCACCCGTCACTCATCACGCCCGCCGACATCGACATCATGAACGGCGACTACGAGGCCCGTACCCTCGCGAGCGTCTACGGCTACAAGGAGGGCTGGGGAGAACTCTCCCCGCACCTCGCCCGGGAGATCACCGAGCTGCTCACCGGCGAGCCGCCCGCGCTCCCCGGCACGACCGGCTGACGGAACGACGGGACGACGGGACGACGGGACGACGGACACCGGGCAGCGCCCGGGCGGACGCTCACTCGCGTACGGGGACATGCCCCAACAGGTGCAGTTCCTCGGTGTCCAGCCGGCCCTGGAGCCGGCGCAGCACCGTGTCGTCGATGTCGCCGGTGTCCCGCAGCCGGACGATCACGGCCCGGCGCTCGGCGAGGAGGGCGAGGCTGAGGGCCGTGTGGTCGTCGGTGAGGCGCCGCGGGTGGAGGGCGCGTTCCTCCGCGTCGTCCGGGATCGTGGCGCAGCGCTGGGCGACCGTGTCCGCCTGCAACCGGTGGGAGCGCTCGATCGCCTCGCGGATGGCGGGCGCCGTCTCCAGGCGGCCGGCCAGATCGGGCAGCAGGGCGAGCGCGGACTCCAGGGCCGCCGACTCGGCGAGCCATTCCTCCCGGGCGACGGATCCGTCCCGCGGGATCCGCGCCCAGCGCACCACCCCCGGCAGGATCAGCGCCTGAGCCATCGTCACGACGATCACCACACCGGTGACGAAGACCATGAGCTGCCGGGACGGGAAGACCTCGCCGTTGTCCAGGTGGGAGGGGACACCGAGCACCGCGGCGAGCGAGATCGCCCCGCGGAACCCGGACAGGGCGCTCACGGTCAGCCGGCGGCCGGAGTACGTCGTGCCGGAGGCGCGGGCGCTGTTCCTGCGGGCGATCCGGAAGAAGGCGGCGACACCGAAGTAGTAGGCGAAGCGCACGGCGACGAGGGTGCCGGCCACGGCGAGCCCGGTGCCGAGGGCGCGGGGGATCTCGTCGTCGCCCATCGTGCGGACCGAGAAGTCGAGTTCGACGCCGATGAGGACGAACAGGGAGCCGTTGAGGAGGTAGGTGGCGACCTGCCAGAAGTTCTGCGCCTGGACCCGGACCTCGGCCCGTACGGTGCGCGGCCCGCTCTGGCTGAGCATGAGCCCGCACACCACGACGGCGACCACGCCCGAGGCGTCGATCCGCTCGGCGACGAGATAGCCGGAGAACGGGGCGAGCAGCAACAGCACCTGCCCGCGCAGCGCGTCGGCCTGCGCCATCCGGGCGCGGAACCACTGCACGACCGTACCGGTGACCAGGCCGATCAGCGCGCCGCCGCCGTAGCCGAGGACGAACAGCCAGCCGACGTGCGGGGCGGTGACGTCCTCCGTGCCGACGGTGACGCCGACGGCGATGCCGTAGACGACCAGCGCCGTGCCGTCGTTGAGCAGGCTCTCGGCGCGCAGCAGGGTGATGTCTCTGCGCGGCAGGAGCCGGGCCACGACGTTGACGGCGGTCGCGTCGGTGGGCGCGACCGCCGCGCCCAGCACCCAGGCGGGCCCCCAGTCGATGCCGAGGGCGTGCGCGACGCAGGCGACCGCCGCCGCCGAGGCGATGACCAGCACGGTGGCGGCGAGCGCGACGTCGGTGAGGTGGCGGCGGATCTCGCGCAGCGAGGTGTTGAGGCTCTCCCAGGCCAGCAGCGCGGGCAGGAACAGCAGCAGCACCACCTCGGAGGGCAGTTCCACCTTCCGCAGCGCGGGGATCAGGCCGATGAGCACGCCCATGACCATGAGCACCACCGGCGGGGCGATGCGCAGCCGGTCGCCGAGCGCGGAGCCGACGAGCACGGCGATCCCCAACAGCACGACAAGCTCCAGACCGAGCACGCGTTCCTCCCTCAGGCACTGCGCTGACACTGTGGTGCCCCAACTGTGCCGTGTGCCTGGACGGAAGCCCGCCTCGGTGTGCGGGTGTCGGCCGGTCCGGGGTCAGCCGGGTGGGCTCGGGGTCGCCGTGGGGCCGGTGGTGCCGGTGCGGTCGGGCCCGGTCGGGGGCGCCGATGCCGACGGGGACGGCACGGCGGTCTCCGGTGTCCGGGACGGGCCCGGCGTGGAGCCGCGGTCCGGGACGGCGGGCGCCGAGGGGGCCGCGGGCGGTACGGGGGTGCGGTGCGGTTCCGCGTCCGGGGCCAGGGTCAGGTAGCCGGCGACGAGGGCCGCGGCGGTGGCGAGACCGGCGAGCACCGGCGCGAACCGGCGCCGGTCGCGGTGGAACAGGGGCAGTCGGCGCAGGTGCGGTCCGGGCGGCTCGGCCGGGCGCAGCGTGCGTACGGTGATGCTGTCGGCGCGGGCCGCGAGCGCGTCGTGCAGCCGTCGCTCCAGCGGGCGCTCCGGGCTGCCGGCCGGTTCGGTCCGTGGTGTTCGCGGTGTCATATCCGGCCCTCCAGGATCTTTTCGAGTGCGTCGAGCGCGCGGCTGGCGTTCGATTTCACCGCGCCCCTACTGATGCCGAGGGTGGCGGCTATCTCAGCCTCGCTGAGGTCCGCCCAGTAGCGCAGGACGAGGACTTCGCGACGGCGCGGTGTCAGCCGGGCGAGCGCGGCGAGCACTTCGCGGTGCGCCTCGTCGAGGACGACGGAGTCCTCGGCGGACGGGGTCTCTCCGGCCGGTGGCGGTGTCCACGCGCGGGCGGTGCGGCGGCGGCGCAGGACCGACCGGGCGGTGTTGACGACCGAGGTCCGCAGATAGCCGAGGGCGTTGTCGACCTCCGTGATCCGCTCCCCGTGGCGTCGGTAGAGGGCGGTGAACGCGTCCTGGACGACGTCCTCCGCGGTGGCCGGGTCGTCCACGAGCAGCACCGCGAGCCGGACCATGCGCAGCCGGTGCGCGTGGTACAGCTCGCTGACCGTGGGTGGCCGGTCCGGCCGGGGGTAGGGGTGCGTGCCGCCGTACCCGGAGGGGTGGCGCGGTGTGTCCTGGCCGGGTGCCGCCTCGAGCGTGGACCGGTCGCGGCGCAGCAGCCCGCGCAGCGACGCCCGCCATCCGGGGCGGGTCCGGCCGTACGACGGCGTGAACGGCCGCGGCCGCGGGGCGAGCTGAGTGGCTGCGGGGCTGTGCACGGGGTTCCTCGGGCGGTGTCAGCGGTGCGAGCGGCGGCGTACGGCGAAGAGGGCTCCCGCCCCACCGGCGACCAGGACGACGGCCCCGGCGCCCATGACGGTGGTGCTGGTGTTCGACGAACCAGTATGGGCCAGCTCGTCCTTGGAGGGGACGGGCGAGGGCGCCACGGTGCCGTCGGCGGACGGCGCTGCGGACGGCTCAGCGGACGGCTCAGCGGACGGTACGGCGGACGGCTCTGCGGACGGCGGAACCGTCGTGGCCGGTGTCGGAGCGCTGGTGGCGGGCACCGGGCTGGCGACGCTCGTGGGGCTGGCCGACGGGTGTGCCGGTGCGGCCTGGGCGGCGGGGATCGCGGCGAGGGCGGCCAGCAGGCCGGTGGCGACGACGGCGCCGCGGACGGGGACGAGGTGGTTCACGGTCGTACTCCAGGGTCGGGGTGAAGGACACCGGTCGGCGCCCTTCACCCCCACACGACGCGCGACCCCGCGCCGGGTTGCCGTGGTCGCACGGATTTCTTCGCCGGGTTCCACGGGCGTTCCGCACGACGGCCGCCGCGACGCCGTGCACGGCTGTGTGTTCTCTCCCCGCGCTGCGCGGCCGGTCCCCCTGGCGACCCGGGTCCGGTGGCCCGTAGGGTGAGTCCCGCAGCTGGTTCGCCCCGTCCGCCAGGCGGGATGCGTCGCAAGAGGGAACCCGGTGGGAATCCGGGACTGCCCCGCAGCGGTGAGTGGGAACGACCGCCGTCATACGCACTGGGCCTCGGCAAAGAGGCTTGGGAAGCGACGGCCAGTAGGTGTCCGTCCGGTCCGGACGGACGTGCTCACGAGTCCGAAGACCTGCCACCTGCCCGTGTGCGTACGACGCGTGCGCGGACATCCCGGTGACCTCGTGGGCGGGTCGGCGTACATATCCGGCGGACGACCGCGCCTTCACCGCGTGACGTCGAACCGCCGTGTGTGTCACTCCTTCGTGCCGTACGGGTCCCCGGGATCCCAGGGATACGTCTCTCGAAGGAGAACTCCGTGACCACCAGGACCCCAGCCGCGGCAGCACGGGCCACCGTGTACGGCTACCCCCGTCAGGGCCGCGACCGCGAGCTCAAGAAGGCCGTCGAGGGCTACTGGAAGGGCCGCGTCACCGCCGACGCCCTCCGGGCCACCGCCGCCGAGCTGCGCCGGGCCAACTGGCGGGAACTCGCCGCCGCCGGGATCACCGAAGTCCCGACCGGCGACTTCTCGTACTACGACCACGTCCTCGACACCACCGTCATGGTCGGCGCCGTCCCCGAGCGCCACCGCGCCGCGGTGGAAGCCGACGCCCTGGACGGCTGTTTCGCGATGGCGCGCGGCACCCAGGACGTGGCGCCGCTGGAGATGACCAAGTGGTTCGACACCAACTACCACTATCTGGTACCCGAGTTGGGACCGGACACGGTCTTCACCGCCGACTCCGCCAAGCAGGTCGCCGAGTTCGAGGAGGCCGTGGCCCTCGGGCTGACCGCCCGTCCGGTCCTGGTCGGCCCGGTCACCTATCTCCTGCTCGCCAAGCCCGCGCCCGGCGTCGCCGCCGGCTTCGATCCGCTCACCCTCCTCGACCGGCTGCTGCCCGTGTACGCGGCAGTCCTCGCCGACCTGCGCGCCGCCGGCGCCGCATGGGTGCAGCTCGACGAGCCTGCCCTGGTCCAGGACCGCACCCCGGCCGAGCTGAACGCCGCCGCCCGCGCCTACCGCGACCTCGGCGCTCGCACCGACCGGCCCAAGCTCCTCGTCGCCTCCTACTTCGACCGGCTCGGTGACGCCCTGCCGGTTCTCGCCAAGGCCCCCGTCGACGGCCTCGCCCTCGACTTCACCGGCGCCGCGGCCGCCAACCTCGACGCGCTCGCCGCCGCCGGCGGACTGCCCGGCAAGCGGCTGGTCGCGGGCGTCGTCGACGGCCGCAACATCTGGGTCGACGACCTGGAGAAGTCCCTCGCCACGCTCGGCACTCTGCTGGGCCTCGCCGAGCGAGTCGACGTCGCCGCCTCCTGCTCGCTGTTGCACGTCCCGCTGGACGCCGCCCTGGAGCGCGACATCGACCCGCAGATCCTGCGCTGGCTCGCCTTCGCCCGCCAGAAGACCGCCGAGATCGCCACGCTCGCCAAGGGCCTCGCCCACGGCACCGACACGATCACCGCCGAACTCGCCGTCAACCGCGCGGCGCTCTCCTCCCGCGCCACCTCGCCCATCACCCGCGACCCGGCGGTGCGGGCCCGCGCGGCCGCGGTCACCGACGCCGATGCCCGGCGCTCGCAGCCGTACTCCGCGCGGGCCGCTGCCCAGCGCGCCCACCTGGGCCTGCCGCTGCTGCCGACGACCACGATCGGCTCGTTCCCGCAGACGTCCGAACTGCGCACCGCGCGCGCCGACTTGAGGGCCGGTCGGATCGGCACCGCGGGCTACGAGGAGCGCGTCAGGACCGAGATCCGGGACGTCATCTCCTTCCAGGAGAAGACCGGGATCGACGTCCTGGTGCACGGCGAACCCGAACGCAACGACATGGTCCAGTACTTCGCCGAACAGCTCACCGGCTACCTCGCGACCCAGCACGGCTGGGTCCAGTCCTACGGCACCCGCTACGTCCGCCCGCCGGTCCTGGCCGGTGACATCTCCCGTCCCGAACCGATGACGGTGCGCTGGACGGCGTACGCGCAGTCGCTGTCGGACCGCCCGGTCAAGGGCATGCTGACCGGCCCCGTCACCATGCTCGCCTGGTCCTTCGTCCGCGACGACCAGCCGCTCGGCGACACCGCCCGCCAGGTCGCCCTCGCCCTGCGCGACGAGGTCAACGACCTGGAGGCGAACGGCACTTCGGTCATCCAGGTCGACGAACCCGCGCTGCGCGAGACCCTCCCCCTGCGCGCCGCGGACCGCGCCGCGTATCTCGCCTGGGCGACCGAGGCGTTCCGGCTCACCACGGCCGGTGTGCGGCCGGACACCCAGATCCACACGCACATGTGTTACGCGGAGTTCGGTGACATCGTGCAGGCGATCGACGACCTGGACGCCGACGTGATCAGTCTGGAGGCGGCGCGCTCACACATGCAGGTCGCCCGCGAGCTGGCCGAGCACGGCTATCCGCGCGAGGCCGGTCCGGGGGTCTACGACATCCACTCGCCCCGCGTCCCGAGCGCGGACGAGGCCGCCGCACTGCTGCGTACGGGCCTCAAGGCCATCCCCGCCGAGCGGCTGTGGGTCAATCCCGACTGCGGCCTGAAGACCCGCGGCTGGCCCGAGACCCGCGCTTCCCTGGAGAACCTGGTGGCCGCCGCGCGGACCGTCCGCGGGGAGCTCGGTTCGGCCTGATCCGCCCATGACGCCGGGCCGCCGCCAACAGGGCGGCCCGGCTTCACATCTGACGATTCACACGGCTTTGCGCGGGTGCCGCACTCCCCGAAATGCACGTGAGCCGGGACTTCCGCCCCGACTGCGGGCGAACTTGGTCGAGTTCGGGAAAAGGCGCAGGTCAGTTACGTTACGATGGGCGTCGCTCCACGGTCGGCCGGACACCGGACAACCACCCACCGTCCGAGGCAATCCGAAAGGACACGAACGGTGTACTGCCCCTTCTGCAGGCTCCCCGACAGCCGCGTCATCGACAGCCGGTCGACCGATGACGGCACATCGATCCGCCGACGTCGGCAGTGCGCCCACTGCCAGCGCCGCTTCACCACGCTGGAGACGTACTCCCTCCTCGTGGTCAAGCGCAGCGGTGTGACCGAGCCGTTCAGCCGTACAAAGATCGTCAGCAGCGTTCGCAAGGCGTGTCAGGGCCGTCCCATCACGGAGGACATGCTCGACCGGCTCGGCCAGCAGGTGGAGGAGAACCTGCGGGCCGCCGGCAGCGCGCAGCTGAGCACCCACGACGTGGGCCTTGCCGTGCTCGAACCGCTCAGTGAGCTGGACCCGGTGGCCTACATGCGTTTCGCGTCCGTCTACCGCGCCTTCGAATCCCTCACGGACTTCGAGAACGCCATCGCGGAGCTGCGGGCGAAGTGCGGCCAGGCCGTGGACTGATCAGGACGGACAGGACGGTCAGGACGGATCAGTCTCGTCCAGGGCATCGTGAAGTCCGCGGAGGCCGGCGCCGGAGCATTCCGGCGCCGGCCTCCGTGCGTGTCAGAGGTGACCGGCGGTGTCGGTGGTGTCGGTGGTGTCGGTGGTGTCGGGCGTGGACGGCTGCGGGGCCGGCGCGTCGACGTTCCGCAGCAGATAGGTGTCCATGATCCAGCCGTGCCGCGCCCGCGCCTCGGACCGCACCTGCCGGATGCGGTCGCGGACCTCGTCCAGGGGCCCGGCGATCAGCAGTTCGTCCGGGGTTCCCAGGTAGGCACCCCAGTAGATCCACAGGCCCGCGCCCTCGACCTGGGTGAACGACTCGCCGCCGTCGAGCATGACGACGATGTCCCCGTCGTCGTGCCGGCCGACCTCGGGCAGGCGGCGGGCCGGGGTGATGTGCACGGGGCGGCCGACCTGGTTGAGCGGGATGCGGTGGCGCGCGGCGAGCGTGGACACGCTGGTGATGCCGGGGACCACCTCGACGACCGCGGAGACCCGGCCGCGGGTCTCGATGTCGGAGAGGATGCCCAGGGTGCTGTCGTAGAGCGACGGGTCGCCCCACACGAGGAACGCACCCGTCTGCCCCGGCTCCAGCTCGTCCAGCATCAGCCGCTCGAAGAGGTCCCCGCGCCGGGCCCGCCAGTCCTCGATGGTGGACGTGTAGGCGGAGCGGTCCATGGGGCGGCGGTTCCGGCTCGGGTCCTCGACCTCCACCACCCGGTACGGGGCCTCGGCGTGCTCCTCCAGCATCTGGTGGCGCAGGTCCGTGAGCGCGGACTTGTCGGCCCCCTTGCCGACGACGAAGAAGACGTCGGCGCGCCGGATCGCCTTCACGGCCTGGAGGGTGAGGTGGTCCGGGTCACCGGCACCGATCCCGATGACGAGGATCGTGCGCTCTTCGGTGCTCTGCGTGCCCTGCGTGTTCTGCGTGCCCATGACCACAGTCTCGCAGTTCGCGGCGCGCGGGCCCCGTGCGGGCCCCTGGTCCGCGGCCCCCGCGACGCCGGGCCGCGGCGCCGGGATCCGTACAGGTCACGGCGGCGAGATCGGCCCGACCCGGGAAGAGGCGAATGCTAGGTTCGGCAGGGCCGCTCGGCGCCCGGCGCGCCCTCTCCGTAAGGGGCCGTCCCCTACGAGCCGTACGAGCCGTTCCGTACGCGCACGAGCTCACCCGGGGCGCGCCCGGCGATGCCCCGCGCCCAGCGATGCCTCCCAGGACTCCGGAAAGAAGGAACGCGCCATGACCCGCCGCGTCTGGTTCGTCTCGCCCGCGCTGAACGCCTCGCTGCGCCAGGCCCGGTTCGACGACGGGGCCGCGCTGGACGCCGCCGGCCGCGCGGCCGCACGCGCCGCGGCCCCGGCCCTGCCGACGCCCGCGCTCGCCGTCGCCTCCGGGAGCCGGCGCTGCCGGGAGACCGCCGGGCTGCTGGGGCTCGGCGCGGCCGTCGAGCCGGAGGCGCTGGCCGCTCCGGACACCGGGAGCTGGCGCGGCCGGACCCTGACCGAGGTGATGGAGACATCGCCGCAGGAGGTGGGCCGCTGGCTCGGGGATCCGGAGTTCCGGGCCGGGGGCGGGGAGTCGGTCGCCGATGTGTGTGCGCGGGTGTCGCGGTGGCTGGACACGCTCGGCGACCGGACGGGGGTGCCCGACGGCGGGCTCGTCATCGGTGTCGTGGAGCCCGAGCTGGCGCGTGCCGCCGTGGTGCACGCGCTGGGGGCGCCCCTGTCGGCCTTCTGGCGCTGCGACGTGGCGCCGCTGACCGTGACCGAGCTGAGCGGCCGCGACGGCCGCTGGAACCTGCGCTCGGGCCGGCCTCTCGCCGCGGAAGACTCCCAGGAGCCGCCGTCGCGGTAGCGGCCCGGCATCCGGGCCGACGAGAGAGGGCCCGCGGACGGATCCGCGGGCCCTCTCTCGTCCGGCTCGGTCGCGCTTGCTCGACCGGTCGGTTCAGTTCGCTGCCGGGACCGCCTGACGGGCCGCGGCGGGCTTGGGGTTGAGCAGACGCTCGGCCAGCTCTCCGAAGAGCAGCCCGAATCCGGTCCACAGCGTGATCTGGATGGCGAGCGCCGAGAGCCGGAAGCGCCAGAGCACGGCGGCCGGGAAGTGTTCGGGCACCTCGTTGATCACGGGCAGGAACTGGAAGGCCAGGCCGACGACCACGGCGAAGGCGAGAACGGCGACGACGGTCGCCCACCAGGTGCCGAGACGCGGCGCGAGCCGCTTGCCGAGCAGGGTGGCCGCGACCGCGAGGAGGACGCTGAGCACCATCATCAGGAAGTACAGGGTGGTCCGCTTGCCGATGGTGTCGGCGTTGCCGACGGCGGGCGGATTGGCGGGGTACTTCAGGAACGGGACGACGTACACGGCCAGCAGCGCGCAGCCCGACAGCAGCAGGGCCGTCGCACGCGGGCCGAAGCGGCCGACCCGGCCGAGCGCGAAGCAGTAGGCGAGTGCGGCGATGCCGCCGAAGGCGACGCCGTAGACGAGGACGCCGGTGGCCAGTCCGGCCGTGGACTGCAGGCCGCGGGAGACGAGTTCGACCTCGTCGCCGTGGGAGTGACCGGCGTGGCCCTCCTCGAAGCCGATGGCCTTCTCGACCAGCGGCTCACCGAGCCAGTAGGAGATGAGGAGGGCGAGCACGCCGGCCGCGAGACCGGCGAGCATCCCCCGAACGAGCAGATTGCGTACGGTGGTTGAGTTCATGGGAGTGCGACGTTCCTCCGCCTTCTCAGTGGCAGGGGAAGCCGAGCAGGTGACGGGCGTCGTGCACCCACTCGTGCACACCCGCCCCGCTGAACACGGAGGTGGCGCCCTGTTCGGCGCCGACGAAGTACAGCAGGACAAGCATCAGGATGCCGAAGAAAGCGGCCCAGGGGGCGATCGCCTTCAGCGGCAGCTTGGCCGGTATGACAGGAGTGGTGGCGGTCGGCTGGGCGACATGCTGCGCCATTGGCAGGGCCTCCTTCGGGAGTTCGCGTCCCGTCTCGGTGGTGCACATGGACGACCGTCCCGGGTCTGACTCACGCACAGCCCCACGAGGGCTGCGCGCTCACAGTGGCGCGACCGTGCCGGATTCCCACCGGCTTCCGTCGACCGTCGTCGATAACGGCACGACATTACCTTCTGTCGCGTGCATGGCCAAGGGCGGACGGAGACACCCGGTGAGCCTTCCGGCCAACTTCCGGCATCACGGTGGCTGAAAACAGCCTTTGGGAGGCAATGTGCGGAGCTGTCGACACCCCGTACCCCCTGAGAGTGCCTTCGGGTCGCGCCGCGAACGGGCGTCGACGACTTTTGTCAACGCACCGTCCAAATCCGCGCGTCGATCAAGGCGGCACAGTCGCGCGAGGCTGCCGACGGCGGCCCCCACAGACGCTCGCACGCGGGTGAGCTTGCGCTTTCCCGGCCCCCAAAGGCCGGTGTGCGCGCGGAATCTGAGGGTGGATCACGGTGATAGCATCCCGGCATCCGCGATCTTGATCCACTCGTCCTGCGCGCCTTCTTGCGATGTGCTCGCGTGTGTGCATCGCCGATCGGGTGACGCTCTGGGCCGTGTCGCGGGCCCTGACGAAGTGCATCTGTCGCCATGCGCCGAGAAAGGTTTCCATGACACAAGACGCACTGGTGTGGTGCCTGGTTGCGATAGCGGCGATATCCGTCGCCGCCGTTGTGGCACTCACCATCCGCAGTAGAGCGCTCGCGGCGAAGAAGCAGCGGTCGGAAGCAGATCTGCGTCAGCAGCTGAGTGCTCTGGAACGCCAACTCCACGGCTCTTCGGCCGAGTTGCAGAGGATCTGGACCGAGCGCGAGAGCGCGATCCTCGCCGCGAAGGAAGACGCCGAGGAGAACACCAAGGCGGTCCTCAAGGGCGCCGCCAGCTTCCTGCAGAGCCTCGCGGCCGAGCAGACCACCCTGCTGCACGCCGTGCAGCAGCGGTACGGAGGTCACGCCGTCCTCAGCGACCTCCTGGACGTGAACCACTCCAACGCCCAGATGGCGCGCAAGGCCCAGGGCATCGCCGTGATGTGCGGCGCGCCCCTCGGGCGCCGCAACAGGGCGGCCAGCGTCTACGACGTGGTCCGCAGCGCCCAGGGCCAGATCCGCAACTTCAGCCGGGTCGCGATCATGCAGCAGACCGGTCTCGCGCTGAAGGCGTCCGCGGTCGCGCCGGTCGCCCTCGCCGTGGCCGAACTCCTCGACAACGCTGCCAGCTTCTCGCAGCAGGACGCGCCGATCGAGGTGACCTTCCAGCGGATCCAGAACAACCTCTGCATCATCATCGACGACGCGGGCGTCAGCATGAGCGACGAGGACCGGCAGCGCGCGACCGCGCTGCTCTCCGGCGACGACGTGCCCCGCCTGTCGCAGCTCGGTACCCAGCCCAAGTTCGGCTTCCCCGTCATCGGTCTGATCGCCCGCCAGTACGGCTTCAAGGTGGATGTCACCGGAGTCTCCCGGTACGGCGGTGTCCGCGCCGTCGTGCTGCTGCCCGAGGAGCTGTGGACCATGGAGGAGACGCCGCCGAGGACCGAGGCACCCGTCAGCCGCATCCGTCGGACCCCGGCCCCCCAGGAGCAGCCGCCGCCCGAGCAGCAGGCCGAGCCGCCGGCGGAGACCCGTTCCGAGACGCGTACCGAGGCCCCGAAGCGCACGGTGCACGGGCTGCCGAAGCGGGGCGAGCGCCAGTCCCCCATCGCGAGCGTGCCGGACGCGTCGCCCCGCCGGCCCGCGTTCCCGGCCTCCGAGGGAGCGCCGCGCACCTCGGGCCGCAGCCTCGGCGCCCTCCAGCGGGGCACGCTCTCGGCCCGCAAGATCGACACCCCGTCCGCCGAAGGGTCTGAAGACGAATGACGCCAGACCTGTCCTGGATGCTCCAGGACATCGTGCAGAACGTGCCCCTGGCGCGGCACGCCGTCCTGCTCTCCGCCGACGGTCTTCCCCGCGGCTCGACGGAGGGTCTCGACCCCAAGGACGTCGACACCATCTCCGCCGCCATGGCCGGCATGCAGTCCCTCAGCCGTGCCACCGCCCATTTCGCCGGTTCGGCGAAGGACGGGGAGTGGAGCCAGACGGTCATCGAGTTCGACCACGGCTGGATCTTCCTGATCGGGGCCGGGCAGGGCGCCTACCTCGCCGCGGCGGCCGAGCCCGATGTCGACATGCAGCAGATCTCCTTCCGCATGCACCGGCTGGTGGCCCGCCTGGGCAACAACCTCACCTCGCCGCCCCGCGTCCCGACGGACGAGGCCGGGGCGGGCGGCTCCGCCGCGGCGGACCGGCCCGGCGCCACCGGCGCATCGGGGTTCGTGCTGCCCGAGCTCGACCGGGCGGTCGCGGAGGTGCGCGGCGCACGGCACGCCGTCCTGCTGGGCGGGGACGGACTGCCGCGCGGGGCGACCTCCGCGATGACCCGGGACCTGGCGGACACCATCTCCGCCGCGATGACCGGCATCCACGCGTACAGCAGGGTGACGGCCCAGTTCGCGGGCGCCGTCGAGGACGCGACGTGGCGGCAGACGGTCATCGAGTTCTCGCACGGCTGGATCTTCCTGATCGCCGCCGGTGAAGGGGCCTTCCTGGCCGCGTCCGCCGAACACGACTGCGACATCGAGGAGTTCACCACCCGGCTGCACCAGGTGGTGCCAGAACTGGGCGCCCGGTCCGCGCACGGAGGGAGGATCGGCGATGTCTGAGGATCCCGACGAGGGACTGGAACTCACCTCCCCCTTAGTACCGCTCTTCGTCATCACCAACGGGCGCGCCCTGCCGCCGGATCACCAGTACGCGCACACCGCTCTGGTGACGGCCGCCCGCGACGCCGAAGCCACCGTGCGCGCGCTGTCACCCGAGGCCCGTACGGTCCTCGACCTGGTGGCCAACGGGTTCCTGTCCGTGGCCGAGGTGGCCGGGCACACCCACCTGCCCCTGGGCATCGTCCGCATCCTGCTGGCGCAGCTGGAGGAGGGCGGCCTGATCCTGGTCAGGAAGCCCATACCGAGTGCCGAAAGGGTCGACAGGGAGCTGGTCAGCGCCGTTCTCGACGGCCTGCGGAAGAAGCGATTCGGAGCGTAACTTGTACTTGGATCCAGACGTTTCGCACGCGGTCAAGATCCTCATAGTGGGGCACTTCGGGGTCGGCAAGACCACCTGCATCGGCGCTCTCTCCGAGATCGAGCCGCTGCGGACCGAGGAGGAGATCACCGAGGCCAGTGTCGGCTTCGACGACCTCTCGGGCACGCCGAACAAGACGACCACGACCGTGGCCATGGACTTCGGCCGACTCAGCCTCAGTGAGTCCCTCGTCCTCTACCTGTTCGGCACCCCCGGGCAGGAGCGCTTCAAGGAGATGTGGGAGGAGCTGTCGCGCGGTGCGCTGGGCGCGCTCGTCCTCGTCGATCCGGAGCGCCTGGAGGAGTCGTTCCCGGTCCTCGACCTCGTGGAACGGTTCGGCCTGACGTACGCGATCGGTGTCAACCGGTTCGACGGCACCGCCGACTATCCCCTCGAAGAGGTGCACGAGGCGCTGAATCTGTCTCCGGACACCCCGGTCGTCGGCTGCGACGTCCGGGACGAGGAGTCCGCCGGGCAGGCCCTCATCACCCTGGTGGAGCACCTCATGACCCTGCTCGCCTAGGCGGTGTGCCGACAGTCCTGCCGTCCGCCCGAACGGCGGTCCCCACGAGAGCGCCCTTTTCGGCTTCGCGGGGCAGGCAGGACTGTCGGCACACCAGGACCTGCCCCGGCGGACCGTGTCGCGGAGCGGGGTCCGGACCGCACCCTCGCGGCGTCGTCCCCCCTGCACCTCCGCTCCGCGACGCACCCGCCGTCGTCCACCGGGCCGCACCGGCCCGGCCCCGCTCATCCGCACCGACCAGTGATCGCCACCCACGCTCGCGGCCCGCGCCGCCGGCCAGGCCCTAGGAGCACGGAATGCAACAGCCCACAGAGTCCTCGCACATACCGCCGGGATGCCCCGCCCACGAGAACGTCCACCTCTACGGATCCGCGTTCGGATCCGACCCCGACGGCCACTACGCGCATCTGCGCGCCTCCGGGCCCAGCGCGCCGGTGGACATCGCCCCGGACGTCGAGGTCGAGCTGGTCACCAGCTATGACGCAGCGCTGTACATCCTGCAGAACCCGGCGTCCTTCGTGCGCGACTCGCGGCGCTGGAACGCGCTGAACGAGGGCCGCGTCCCGGCCGACAGCCCGGCCCTGCCGATGATGGGTTACCGCCCGAACGCGCTGTTCAGCGACGGCGCCGCGCACGCCCGGCTGCGCCAGGTAGTCACCGAGAGCCTCGCGACGGTCGACGAACGCCAGATCGTCCGCCTGACGCAGCAGTCCGCCGACTACCTGATCGGCCGCTTCAGCGCCGACCCCAGCGGCCAGGCGGAGCTGATGGCGTCCTACGCCCAGCCGCTCCCGCTGCTGGTCTTCAGCCAGCTGTTCGGCTGCCCGCCCGAGCTCGGCGACCGGGTGATCGCCGGGATCAGCGGCATCTTCGAGGGCACTCCGGGTGCCGACGAGGTCCTCGGCGGCGCGCTCGCCGAGCTGATCGCCCTCAAGCACCGCAGCCCCGGCCAGGATCTGACGACCCGTCTCATGCAGCACCCGGCCCAGCTGAGCGACGAGGAGGTGCTGCACCAGCTCGTGACCCTGCTGTCCGGCGGAACGGCGCCCCTGGCCGCGGCCATCGGGACCAGCAGCGCGCTGTACCTGGGCGAGGAGTGGCAGGCCGGGCTGCCGGTCGAGAGCGCCGTCTCCCACACGCTGTGGAACTACGCGCCGATCGCCAACTACGCGGCCCACTACCCGACGCACGACGTCGAACTGGGCAACCGGGTCATCCGGGCCAACGATCCGGTGCTGATCTCCTTCGCCGCGGCCAACACCGACCCCAAGCTGAACGTCCACCGCGAGCAGCTCAGCGCGAAGGCCCACTTGGGCTTCGGCGCCGGGCCGCACGCCTGCCCCGCCAAGGACCCGGCGTTCATGATCGCGGTCACCGCCGTCGAGTCGCTGCTCAAGCGGCTGCCGGACGTCGAACTGCGCCAGCCGTTCGCGACCCTGGCCTGGGTGCCCTCGCCGTGGAGCCGGTCGCTGGTGACCCTGCCCGTCCGGTTCACCTCGCGAGCCGTCCCGTTCGCCCTGGGCGACGCCGGCCAGCCGTCGTCGCATTCCGGTGCCACCGCGACGGCCGCTCCCGCGGACGCCTACCGCGCGCAGGGCGCCCGGACCGGCGCGGGTCCGGCCCCGTCGGGACAGCAACCGCAGCGCAAGGGGGGCCTTTTCAGCCGCTTCGTGGCCTGGACGAGAGGCGAGTGATCCAAGTAACCCTGTGAGGACCGTGGGTTATTGGATGCTTGAACGATCATGTGGGTATTCATGGCGGCTGACGCTCAGAAAGGAGCTTCCGCCATGGGAGTTGTCTCCACCCGGCCGCACGATCGCCGGGCCGCGGTCTCACTGTTCTCTCGACTGCGGACCGCCGCGGGACAGGCCGACCCCTTCCCCTTCTACGCAGAGCTCGCCACCCGGGGCGGCGTCACTCCCGCCCCGTGGGGCGGCTCCCTCGTCACCGGCTTCGACCTGTGCGACCGGATACTGAGAAGTCGCGAGTGGCTGGAACCGGACGCGAGTTGGCGAGAACGGCAAGGGGCCGGTACACGGTGGAACGCCCCCTCCTCCCGGGAGATGGGCAGAACCCTGCCCGCGCTCAACCCTCCCGATCACACGCGCGTACGCCGGGCCGCCGGCGGATTCGACCGCACGACCGTCCAGGACATGGGCCGGACCCTCGACCGGGTCACCGACCGGCTCCTCGACGACCTGGCCGAGCAGCTGCGGCACGGCGAAGCCGACTTCGCCACCCTGGTCAGCGAGGAGCTGCCCGTCGCGACCATCGGGCACTGGCTCGGCCTGCCCGCGGCCGACTGGTCGCGGCTGCGCGACCTGACCCACGAGCAGGTCTTCACGCAGGAACTGCTCCCCTCCGCGACCCAGTTGGCCAGATCGGACGCGGCGACCACCGAACTGCGCGCCTACTTCGTCGATCTGGTCCGCAGCAGGAGGTCCCGGCCCGGCGACGACCCCGTGTCCCGGTGGATTCAGGCGTGGGACGCCGTGGAACCGGACCGCGACGAGGCCGACGAACAGGTCTACCTGCTGGCCCTGTTCGTCGTCCTGGCAGCGCTGGAGACCACCTCGACCCTGCTGACCATGACGGTGCTGCGGCTCGTCGAGCGGCCGGAACGGTGGAACCTGATCGCCTCCTGCCCGGATCTCGTCCCGGCATTCGTCGAGGAGACGCTCCGCTACGACCCGCCCACCCATGTGATCAGCCGGGTCGCCGCCCGGGACACGGTCCTCGAGGGAGTCGAGGTCCGCCGGGACCAGATGGTGCACCTCATGGTGGCCGCGGCCCACCGCGATCCGGCGCGGCACCACGACCCCGACCGCTTCGACCCCCTGCGCAAACCCGCCCACCTCGCCTTCAGCGGAGGCATCCACTACTGCCTCGGCGCCCCGCTGGCCCGGCTGGAGGCCCAGACCCTGCTCCGCCATCTGACCCAGCGCCTGTCCCGCCTCGCTCTGGTCCGCCCTCCGGCATGGGCGCCCCGAGTGGCGTTCCGGCGCCCGCTGAATCTGGACGTTGCCTTCGCATGACAGAACAGAATCGTTTCCTCTCGACGCCCTCCCCCAAGGCGATACGCGTCGAGCAGGACGGCCCGGTGCTCCATGTCCGCCTCGCCCCCGAGGGGCAGGAGCCCACCTTGAGCGCCGCCGTCGTCGACGAGCTCATCGCGGTACTCGACGATCTCCACGAAAGACCCGACGTCCGCGTCCTGGTGCTCTCCTCGATGGGCGAGGACTTCTGCCTGGGAGCCGACCGCACCGAGTTCCAGGCGGCCATGGAGGAGGACCCGAGCGGCGCCGCCCTGCGCCGCATCGTGGACAAGGCCCATCGCCTCTGCCAGGCGCTGGAGAACACCCACGCGATCACCATCGCCCGGCTGCACGGCAAGGTCATCGGAGCCGGCCTCGCGCTGGCCTCCTACTGCGACCTGCGCGCGGGCGCGGACACCTGCCGGTTCCGGATGCCGGAGGTGGGCCTCGGACTGCCTCCGGCGTGGGGCGGGGCCATGGGCCGCCTGATCGCCGAGGGCGGGGCCGCCAGGATCCGCGAACTCATGCTCACCTGCGACACGTTCGACGCCGCGGCCGCGCACCGGATCTCCCTCCTGCACAAGGTGACCCCGGCCGGCGACCTGGACCGGGCGGTCGCCGCGTGGACCAGACCTCTCGGCAGACGCTCGCCGGAAGCCCTGATCATGACGAAGCGGATGCTGGCCGGTTACGCCAGGGCCGACCGCACCGCCGACATCACCCTGCTCGACTCCCACCTGCTCGCCGCCCAGGTGGCCCACGCCCGCTGACGGCCACGGCCCGACGCGTCGCGCTCCGCCCCGGACCGTTCCGGGGCGGTATGCGGGTCGATCACTCTCAGATGCCGGCGTTCGGCTCCGCCCGGCGCTGAGCACCGTGGGCGAGGCACCAGTAGAGGCTCGATCCCACGAAGTACCAGAACAGATCCGGCGGGTTGAACGTCGCCCCGAGCAGGGGCCGCAGGACGGCGGGGATCCCCGCGATCTGCAGGAACTCCACCGCGCAGCTGAACGCGAGGCCGATGCCCGCGACGACACCGGCGCCGAGCCGGGGCGCCACCAGGGCCACGACGCAGCACACCAGCACGGTGTACAGAGCGTCCCCGGCGTACTTCGCGAAGGCACCGTCGCCCCACGACCGGACGGCGAGACCCGACGCGACGGTCACCACCGCGCCGCCGAGAGCTCCCCATCGCGCGTGCACGCGTCAGACCCTATGCCCCTCTCTCACCGCCGGAGCGCGGCACTTGGAGCAACGAGGGGAATCCACGGTGACGTCGAGGCGTTGGGCCGGGCATGACTGACCCTCAGGCGCACGACGACGTACTGCTCCAGCTCGCTGCCGACATCAAAGAAGGCATCCTGGTCACTCTCAAACGAGACGGCCGCCCTCAGTTGTCCAACGTGTGGCACGTCTACGACCCCGACGCCCGCACGATCCGCGTCTCCGTCACCGAGGACCGGGCCAAGACGAAGAACCTTCGGCGTGACCCGCGAGCCAGCTACCACATCACCAGCCAGGACCGCTGGGCCTGGACCGTCGCCGAAGGCACGGCCGAGCTGACGCCCGTCGCCGCGGACCCGCACGACGCGACCGTCGAGGCCCTGATCGCCCTCTATCGCGATCGCAACGGCGAGCACGACGACTGGGACGACTTCCGCCAGGCGATGGTCCGCGACCAGCGGGTCCTCGTCACCCTGCACATCGACCACGTGTACGGCCAGCCCGTGCGCTGACCGGCCGACCGGGCGCACGAGCGACACCCGGGACGCAGACGCAGACCTGAGCCGGATGGGGGCCCGACCCGAGGGGAACGGGCCGAGGGGAACGGGCCGAGGGGAACGGGCCGAGGGGATAACGGTCGTACTAAAGGTGCAGGCGGTACGAGCGCCATCCCTCGGCATCGACCACCTGCTCGGCACCCAGGGAAGCCGCGACGCCCTCCGCGAATCCGGGTTCCGCAGGCCACCAGCGCAGCGTCGTGCATCCCGCCTCGCGTGCCCGGTCCGCTGCTTGCGAGGCCAGGGCGGAGAGGAGTTCGATCTCGGCCGGGCTCCCCGGGTGTTCGGTGTTGAAGCCGCTGCTGATGCGCCGGCGCTCCCGCTCGATCAGCAGCCATTGCAGCACCGCGGCCCCGCCTTTCGTCTCGGAGGCGTACACCTCGGCCCAGCCCATCAGCTTGCCCGCTTCACGGGCTGCCACGACCCCCACCGGGGTCGGCCGGGACCCCTCTCGCCCGAGATCCGGAATCGGCCCGGGCAGCCCCTCGTACAGCTCGCGGTAGAGGTCGCCCTCTACCGCATCGGACACGGATTCCCATTCGAGCACAGCGCCTCCAGCGACTCACCCGTCACCATCGGCCGTGCGCGGCCGCGCTGCAACTCGCCTCGGGCGGAAACCGTCCGCTCCGCGTCCCGTCCTCGCAGGTACGCCTTGCTCAGGCGCACGGGAGATGCGGGAACAGGCCTGTTGCGCCGCCCGGGCTCCCGGAGGGCTCGCCGGCTCACTGCACCGGGCCGCGCGCCCACACCTCGCGGCGCTCGCGGTCCGTACTCCCCGTCGTCGTGCCCGGCCGCGAAACCGGCAGTTCCTTCCAGCCCCAGGCCCGGAGCAGATCCCTGAACCCGGCCGAGGCCACGTCAGGGTCCACCCCAGCCACCACCAGGTCATGGGAGTGCCGGGAGAGCAGCAGTTCCCCGAGCCGGGTCGCGACACCCTGACGACGGTATCCGGGCAGCACCATCAGCTCGGTGAGCGCGAACACGCGCCCGGACGCGGTGAGTTCCTCCGTCTGCGGCGACACCTCGACGGGATAGTCGGCCCACCACGCCCCGTCGCGGTCCAGGCGGTACCCGTAGCCGCAGCCGACCAGACCCGACGCGTCGGCGACCGTCATGTCGAAGCCGTCGTGTCCGACGTTCCGCTCGAAGCGACGCAGGAAGCCGCCGCGGTCGCTGTATTCGGCCCCAGCCGCACCACGGTACGCCGTGACGTACATGTCGGCGACGTCCTGCCGCTGCTGCTCGGCCTGCCATCGGGTGAGCCTGCGCAGATACACCTCGGCCATCCGGACTCCCCTCACGGCCCCGGCGGGTACGGCCCGGCTCAGCGGGCCTGCTTGTGCGTGGTGCGGTCGCGACGGCGGCGTGCCGGGAAGCGGCCGCGTCCCCCGTCACGATGGTCGTGCCGGTCGGCGGGGACGACCGGCGGCTGAGCCGGGAGAGGCGGGACGGCCCCCTCCCCCGCTTCGGTGAGGCCCCGGCGCCCGGGCGGTTCGCCGCGGTGAGTGCGCAAGAGGGCCCTCTCGGCGCGCTGGGTGTCGAGGCGGTGGATCACGTACGCGGCCCCGGCGATCAGCAGCAGGAAGCAGGCCGCGGTGAGTGCGGCGTCCATGGCGGTCTCACCGTCCCCGGGTCACTACGGCGGCGCGGACGGCGGCAGCCGGGGCGACGGCGTGGGTGGCGCTCGCCCCGTGCGGGACGGTCGCCACGTGGGCGGTGGTCGCCGCGTGGGCGGAGGTCGCTCCGCCCTCGTCCTCCCACGACTCCTCCGTGCTCCGCGCCCGGTCGTCGACGGTGATGTCGTCATGGCGGGCTGTCTCGGCGGCGATGAGAGCGGTGGCGGTCAGTGCGGGTCCGTCCGGGTCGCAGGCGGCGGCCATCAGCCGGTCGGCACTCGCGCCGTCGGTCTCGGGCGGGATCACCAGAAGGTCCCAGCGGCCGGTCCCGTAGGAGAGCAACAGCAGCTTGTGCGGGTCGAGTTCGGGGGTGAACCAGCCGATCTTCAGCACGTGGTCGCGAACGGTCACCTTGCGCGGGACGACGGGCCAGAGCATCGGATTGACGGCGACACGGGTGATCCGGCCCCACAGCGGGCCCAATGCCTCAGCCAAAGAAGGCAGTTCGGCGGCCAGGTCGCGCGAACGGGGCCACCAGGCACCGTCCAGCAGGCCCCCTCCCGTCGGGGACTTCAGCGCCACGCGGGCAACGGGAGACGGAGGAGGGAGGGGGTGTCGTGGGGGCGTGATGGTCGCGGTCATGATGCGAACCCGTCTTCGGGAACGGCGCGGCGGCCGCCTCCGATGCCATTGCTCACCGAGGACGAGACCCGCGTGGATGCCGGAGTGCGAAGTGCCCTTGGTCCCTCCACGGTACTCCTGCGGGCGAGTTGGGGACGCCCGGCGGAAAGCCCGGTGCACGCCCCTGCCGATTCCGTCCGACAGGACTACGACAGCGCCCTTGGACGATCCCCAGAAACGATCGAAGGCCGGTCTCGGATTTCTCCGATACCGGCCTTCAACTGCGACTGTCTCCAGTCGGGACGACAGGATTTGAACCTGCGACCCCTTGACCCCCAGTCAAGTGCGCTACCAAGCTGCGCCACGTCCCGAGCCTCGCTGACCTGGGCTTTCCCCAGGCCGAACGCGCACGGAAACCATACCGCACTCGGGGCCGTGGTCGCGCATCCCTTTCGGGGCGGGGCGCGAGTCGGGGGTTGACCTCAAGGTTGCTTGAGGTTGCAGAGTGCTGGACATGACAGCGACGACAGAACGACGCACCCCGTACCGGTACACCGACCTCCCCCGGCTCATGGGGCTGATGACCGGGGACGAGAAGCACGGGCCGTCGGCCACCTCCACGCTCGATGTGCTGTGGGTGCTGTACGACAAGGTGCTGCGGGTCACGCCCGGGACCGTCGACGATCCGGGGCGCGACCGGTTCCTGCTCTCGAAGGGGCACGGGCCGATGGCCTACTACGCGGTGCTCGCCGCGAAGGGGTTCCTGCCCGTGGAGTGGTTGAGCGGGTTCGGGGAGTTCGCGTCGCCGCTCGGGCAGCACCCCGACCGGATGCTGGTGCCGGGTGCCGAGATCGGCAGCGGGTCGCTGGGGCACGGGCTGCCGATCGCCGTGGGGGTCGCGCTCGGACTGCGCGCCCAGGGCCGCACGGAGCCCGCGGTGTGGACGCTGGTCGGGGACGCCGAGCTCGACGAGGGCAGCAATCACGAGGCCATCGCCTTCGCCGGTGCCGTGGGCCTCGAAGGGCTGCGGGCGGTCGTGATCGACAACGGTTCCGCCACGTACGGCACGGCCGGGGGCATCGCCGCGCGGTTCGAGGTGGCCGGCTGGTCCGCGGTGTCCGTCGACGGGCGTGATCACGAAGCGCTGTACGAGGCGTTCACCGCCCCGCATCCCGGGCGGCCGCACGTCGTCGTCGCGCGGGTCGAGCCGAAGTTCTGAGCACCGGAAGCAACCCTGAAAGGACGTCCAGTCATGGACACCATGCGTGACCGTTTCGCCCCTGTCCTCTCCCGGATCCTCGACGAGGATCCCCGCGTCGCCGTCGTGCTCGCCGAGATCGGCCTCGCGCAATTCCTCGACACCCAGCGACGCCATCCGGACCGTGTGATCAACGTGGGCATCAGGGAGCAGCTGCTGGTCGGAGCCGGTGCCGGGCTCGCGCTCGCCGGGATGCGGCCGGTCCTGCACACCTTCGCGAGCTTTCTCGTGGAGCGGCCGTTCGAGCAGGTGAAGCTGGACTTCGGGCATCAGGGTGTGGGTGGGGTGCTGGTCAGCGCCGGCGGTTCGTACGACGTGTCGGGCGGGGGCTTCACCCACATGGCGCCGGGGGACGTGGCGCTGCTCGACACGCTGGACGGGTGGAGTGTGCAGGTGCCGGGGCATCCGGACGAGGCCGAGGTGCTGCTGCGGCAGGCGATCGGGGCGGGTGACGAGCGGGTGTACGTACGGCTTTCGGTGCAGGCCAACCGGGAGGCCCTGCCCGTCGACGGGCAGCATCTGCTGACCGTGCGGGAAGGGCGGCGCGGGGTCGTCGTCGCCGTCGGGCCGCTGCTCGATCAGGTGCTCGCCGCCACCGAGGGGCTCGATGTGAGCGTGCTCTACGCGACGACGGTACGGCCCTTCGACGCCGCCGGGCTGCGGCGGGCCGTGGGGGCGGGGGCCGCCGACGTCGTGCTCGTCGAGCCGTATCTGGCCGGGACGTCCACGGGGGTCGTCAACGACGCGCTCACCGATGTGCCCCATCGGGTGCTCGGCCTGGGTGTGGGGCGGCGTGAGCTGCGGCGTTACGGGTCGCTGGACGAGCACGTCGCGGCGCACGGGCTCGACGCGGCGGGACTGCGGGAGCGCATCAGCGGCTTTCTCGGCGCGGGCGCCCAGGGGGTTCCGGCCTAGGGCCTGTGCCGGGCCCCCGATGGCGGGGTCTGCGGGCCCGGAGCTGCGGCTCGAGGGTGGTCCGGCAGCTCGGCCCTGGGCTCGGGCACGGAGCGTACGGGCGTCGCGTCGGCGCGGACCAGGCCCCGGACGGCGGGGATCAGGAGCAGCACGACCGCGCAGCCGAGGGTGACCGCGCCGCCCGTGAGCAGGACGTGGTGCGTGCCGAAGGCGCCGGCCGCCGGGCCCGCGAGGGCCTGGCCCACGGGCTGCATGGCGAGGGAGCCCGCGACGTCGTAGGCGTGGATGCGGTTGAGGACGTCGCGCGGGACCTGGGTCTGGACGCTGGTCGCCCACATCACGCCCCAGAAGGACATGCCGGCGCCCGCGACCACGCAGCCCGCCATCATCCCGGGGACGCTCAGGCCCGCGCCGACCACCGCCGGGAAGAGGGCGAAGGAGAACAGGGCGAGGGAGCCGGCCCGCAGCATCCGGCGCGGGCGCAGGCGCAGGGCGATCAGGCCGCCGATGACGGTGCCCGCGCCGAGGGCGGAGTTGACCAGGCCGTAGGCGCGCGGGCCGTGCTCCTGGGTGACCTGGGTGGCGACGAGCGGGACGGCCGGGCCGAAGGCGCCGATCATCAGCACGCACCAGACGGCGATGACGCCCCAGAGCCAGGTACGGGACCGGAACTCCCGCCAGCCCTCGATCAGTTCGGTGCGGAAGGTGGTGGCCGTGGGGGCGGGGCTGTCGTCCGGGGGCGCCGGAGGGAGCCGGAGGAGCACTAGACACAGGGCGCTCAGGGCGTACGTCCCCGCGTGGGCGGCGAAGACCAGGCCCGGGGAGACGAACGCGACGAGCAGGCCCGCCACGGCCGGGCCCGCGAGCTGGGAGCCCGACTCGGCCACGCGTATCGCGCCGTTCGCCGCCTGGACGTCGTCGGCGAGGCGGGGCACGGTGCTGGCGACGCCGGGCTGGAACAGCGCGGACGCCGTGCCGTTGACCGCGCCGATGACGCAGATCTCCCAGAGCACGACGTGACCCGTGAAGAACATGACGGCGGCCAGGGACTGGGTGACCAGGCGGGTGGCGTCGGCGCCGATCATGAGGAGGCGGGTGTCGAAGCGGTCGGCGATCACGCCGCCGAAGACGACGAGCCCGGCGAAGCAGGCGACGGACGCCGCCATCGCGAGGCCGACGGCGCCCGCTCCGTACCCGTACTGGAGCAGTCCGGCGGCGAGCGCGACGGGCAGCATGGTGTCGCCCAGCTTGGCGACGGCCCGCGCGGTGAAGAAGAGCCCGAAGTCCCGTGACCAGATGCCGCGGCCGCCTCCGTGGCCCCGCTTTGTCGTACCCCTCATCCCCGCCCCGGCTCCTCCCGCGCGTGATCCTCCCCGACGGGCGGATGATGTCACGCGCTCCCCCGCCCGCCCCAGCCGATTTCAGTCCGTGGTGATCACGCCCAATTCCGGGTGGGACGCGAGGAGTCGGGTCGAGGCGGCCTGGCGCCAGGAGTCGGCGAGGATGTCGCGCAGCTCGTCCGTGTCGTCGAGCGCGGCGAGCCGGACGCGCACCCACGCGAAGGACGCCTCGTGGTCGGCGATCCAGAACTTGTCCGGCTCCGCCCGCACCAGCTCGTCGCGCTCGACCTTGGGGCAGCGCACGGCGATCGAGGTCTCCTCCTCGGGCAGCGTGGCGAACATCCTGCCCGCCACCCGGAACGTGGGCATGCTCCAGGCGAGCTTCTCCGTCGTGTCCGGCAGCGACAGGGCGATGGTGCGTACGTCTTCGGCGTCGGGCATGGAAGGAACCGTAGCCAAGCCCACTGACAACGGCCCGTCGGCGTCCGCTCAGGGCACGCGCTTGTCCAGCCAGGCGGTCAGGTCGTCCTGGACCTCGGCGCGGTTGGTCTCGTTCAGGATCTCGTGGCGGGCGCCCTCGTAGCCCTTCCAGGTCAGGTCCTCCACGCCCACGTAGCGGAGGTCCTCCAGCAGCTCGTGGACGAGGGTCATGCGCTGGTTGCAGGGGTCCTCGGTGCCGGCGGCGACGTGGATCGGCAGGTCGGCGGGGATGCGCGCAAGGTTCGCGGGGTCGTTGATGCGGCGCACCGCGCGGACGAAGTCCAGGGACAGGCCCGTCGCGAACGGGAAGCCGCAACGCTCGTCGGCGACGTACTGGTCGACCTCGGCCTCGTCCCGCGAGAGCCATTCGAAGCCGGTGCGGTGCTCGTAGGGGTCGTTGAAGGAGGTGAACAGGTCGGGGACGAAGGAGCACGGAGCCGCACGGCCGTCGCGCGCGATCTGGGCCTCCAGGTCCGCGATCGAGCCCTCGTTGTCGGCTCCGGGCAGGGAGCGGAAGGTCCCGGAGAGGATCAGTCCCACCAGGTCGTCGGCGTACCGCTGGGCGTATTCGCGGGCGAGGAGCGAGCCGAGGCTGTGCCCGAGGAGGACGAACGGGACGTCCGGGTGGAGGGCCCTGGCCTGGTCGCCGATGGCCTTCAGGTCCTCGACGATCGACACCCAGGCGTCGACGGTGCCGGGGTCGGCGTCGTCGGTGACGCCGTAGCCGCCGGTGGTCGCGGCGGTGGCGCCGTGGCCGCGGTGGTCGGAGGCGATGACGGCGTAGCCGTGGGCGGTGAGGTGGCGGGCGAACCGGTCGTAGCGCAGACCGTGTTCCGCGGCTCCGTGCGCGATCTGCACGAAGGCGCGCGGCCTGCCCCCGGCCGGCAGCCAGGTGTACGTGGCCACGGCCGCGCCGTCGCCGGCGCTGAGGGCGCTGGTGGTGTACGTGGGTTCGGTGGCGGGCATGGGCGGCTCCTTCTCGGGCGGTCCGGCGGACTCGGTGCGTGGTCGGCGGGTGTGTCGGCCTGCATCTCCCCTACCCCGGAAGGCTCCATTCCTGCGACACCCGGACAGCGGCGGGACCAGGAGTCGCCGGGCCCCCGTCAGGCCGCGGTTCCGGCCCGCTCCTCGGGGCGCTTGTAGTAGAGCGTCGTGGGGCGCAGGACCCCGGCGGTATCGGCCGCGTAGTCCGGGATCGTGCCGACGCGCTGCCAGCCCGCGGCCCGGTAGAAGCCCTCGGCGGGGCTGTCGGTCTCCGTGTCGAGGACGAGCAGGGTGATGCCGCGGTCGGCGGCGGCGCGCTCGGCGGTCGCGAGCAGGACGCGGCCGAGGCCCCGGCCGCGGGCGGCGCT
This sequence comes from Streptomyces sp. NPDC001904, assembly GCF_040297005.1. NCBI lineage: Bacteria > Bacillati > Actinomycetota > Actinomycetes > Kitasatosporales > Streptomycetaceae > Streptomyces > Streptomyces sp. NPDC001904. The sequence continues at coordinate 392,215 of NZ_JBEOYI010000005.1, forward strand.
GTGCACCATCAGTTTGCGCACCTCGGCGCGGTGGCGGCCGTTGGGCATCCCGGTGAAGCCGAGGGTGATCGTGCCGAGGCAGCGGCCGTCGGTGTCGGGTACGGCCCAGACGGCGATGTCGCCGCGGGTGACGGCTGGGGTGAGCGCGCGCCACCAGGCGATCGCCTCGTCCCGGGTGAGCCCGTCGAGGAATCCGAGGGAGCCGCCGCCCGCGACGACGTCCAGCAGAAGGTCGCCCAGGGGCGTCGTCCAGGAGGGGAACCGCGCGGGGGTCAGCAGGGTCGGGGATGTCACGGGAGCACCACCATCAGCGCGTATCGGACGGGTTCGGGGCCGGGGCAGTGGAAGTGCGTGGGGCCCCACAGGCGGAAGCGGAGGCAGTCACCGGCGGCGAGCCGGTGGGTGACGCTCTGCACCGTGAGGTCGAGCAGGCCGTCGAGGACCCAGATGTGCTGTTCGAGGCCGGGGACGGGCGGGCGGTCGTAGGCGATGTCGCCGTACGGCTCCAGGGTGCCCTCGACGATCTCGGCGCGCAGTCCGGCGAGCGGCGGGGAGACCGAGCGGCGCGTGAAGCCGCTGGCGTCGTCGCGCCAGACGGGCTGGTCGGCGGCGCGCACCACCTGGGCCGGTGCGGACTCGACCTCGCTCAGGAGTTGCGACATGGTGCGGCCGTACACGGCGCAGAGCCGGTTCAGGAGGGCCGCGGTCGGGCTGATCTCGGCCCGCTCGGCGCGGGAGAGGGTGGAGCGGCTCACTCCGCTGCGGTCCGCCAGCTCACCGAGGGACCAGCCGCGCTCGGCCCGCAGCTCGGACAGGCGGGCGCCGAGTCTGGTGTCGACGGGGTCGGCGTCCCCCTCGGTGCCGCTTCCGGGTGACTCACTCTCGCGTCTCATATTCGGCACGGTATCCCAGATATGAAACATCCAGGTTACGGGGATCGCCCCGGCGGGACGCCGGGGCTTGTCAGAAGCCGCCCATCGAGCCGGGGCATTGTCAGTGGCCGCCACTACGGTGGGCGCCGTTCACGGTCCACGACGGGGGAGGGTGTTCATGGGGCAGGGACCGGCGCTGGTCGCGTTATGCACGGCGGGGCTCCCCTACGGCGGGCGGTGGAGTGCGTCCCGGACAGGTTCGATCCGCGGGGGCTCGATCCGTACATCGCGGGACTGGAAGTGGTCGGGCAGTTCCTACCCCTGGAGCAGGAGGTGGTCAGGGACCCCGGCTCGGACCGGGTGTACCTCCTCGACCTGTACGACCCCCGCTACGCCCAGGTGCATCCGCTGGCCCCCTCCATGGAGTCGCTGCGCCGCCTGGTGGACGCGGTCGCGGACTTCGACGGGCGGTGCGGCCGGTTCGCCGACCTGACCGGGCACTCGGGGCCCGAAGCCGTGCGGGAGGCGAGCGAGCGGCTGGTCGCGGTGCTGGGCGGGGAGAGCTGGGCCGCGCAGGACTGGGGCGTCGACCGCGGACCGGAACAGTGGCCGCTCGCGCTGCCGAACCTCTGGCGGATCGTCGCGGTCGTCAAGCCGCTCGCGCTGATCGCGGCGCCGGGACGCGGGCTGCTGCTCGATCTGCCCGCGCGGGCCCTGGTCGATGTGTTCGGGGAGGACGGGGTGCGCCGTTTCGCGCCGGACGAGTTGCCGAGCGCGCTGGTGCACGAGCCGACGCGGCGGTTCCTCGGCGAGGTCGGGCTGCCGAAGGAGGCCCCGTCGTTCTGCGCCGCCGGACCGCCGGACGCCCCGCTGCGCACGCTGGCCGAGGATCACGCGGAGTCCGCGCGGAACCCGGAGCTGCGGCACCTGTACGAGGACGCCGACGGCCACCCGCCCGTGGCCGACGCCGACCAGCGGCTGCACCTCGGCAGCACCCCGCAGGACGTGGACGTGGTGCTCGACGGCCGCACCGGCGCGGTCCACCACGCGCCGTGCACCTATGACCGGCTGACTCCGATGAACGCCGACATCTCCTCACTGGCGTTCGCGCTGTGGATGCACGGGACGGCGCGGGACCTCGTGGAGCGCCACGACCTCAAGGGCGGCACCGACGACTTCTACGTCCATCTCGCGGAGATCCTGCTGGCGACCCTGGCGGCATGGGATCCGGGGGCCTGCCGAGAGTCGAACAGCCAGGGCGATCCGGATGATCCGGACGCTCGGGACGAATACGTGTACTGGCCCGAGGTGTTCCACGACGCGGCGGGCGGGGCGCTCTGAAAGCGCCGGCCCGGCGCCGGGCGTCCCGCCCTCAGGCGGCCGCGGCCTCCCCCAGCGCGTCGAGCACCGGGCGGATCAGCGGGTGGGTCTCGGCACCGTGCCGGACCGCGGCGAAGACCTTGCGGGTCGGCACCACGCCGTCGATGGGCCGCACGACGACCTCGGTGAGATCCATGCCGCGCAGCGCCGAGCGCGGCACCAGCGCGACGCCGCCGCCCGCGGAGGCGAGCGAGACGACCGCGCGGAAGTCGTCGGAGAGGTGCTCGAACTGCGGGGAGAATCCGGCGTGCTCGCAGGCGAGGACCACCACGTCGTGGCAGGGGTTGCCGGGGTACGGGCCGATCCAGGTGTCCTTGGCCAGATCCGCCACGGGCACCCACTCGGCGTCCGCGAGCCGGTGCGTGACGGGCAGCACCGCGTCGAAGGGCTCGGCGTACAGCGGCACCCTCGTGATCCGGTCGTCGTCGGCGCCGGGCGCGCCCCGGTACTCGACGGCGACGGCGACATCGATCCGGCGGTCGAGCAGCATGGGCAGGCTGGCGTCGCCCTCGGCGTCCTGGACGCGGACGCGGATGCCGGGTGCGGTCCTGGCCAGACGGGCCAGGGCAGGGCCCACGACGAGGCCGATACCGGTGGCGAAGGAGGCGACGGTGACCGTGCCCGCCTCGCCGGTGCTGTACGCGGCCAGCTCCGCCTCGGCCGTCTCCAGCTGGGCCAGGACGGCGTTGGTGTGCTTCAGCAGGATCTCGCCGGCCGGGGTGAGCCGTACGCCGCGGGCGCCGCGCTCGACCAGCTTGTGGCCGGTCTCCTGCTCCAGGGCCGTGAGCTGTTGCGACACCGCGGAGGGCGTCAGATAGAGCGCGGCGGCAGCCGCCGTCACGGTGCGGTGGTCGGCCACCGCACGGAGGATGTGCAGCCGCCGCGCTTCGATCATGCCTTTATTGTCCCAAACCGGTCAGGCGAGCTGCGCACGGGCGTCGACGAAGGCGTCCACGGCGCGGTTCACGTCCTCGGTGGAGTGCGCGGCGGACAGCTGCACCCGGATCCGGGCCCGGTCCTGCGGGACCACCGGGTACGAGAAGCCGATCACGTACACGCCGCGCTCGAGGAGCAGCTCGGCCATGCGGCCCGCGACCGCCGCGTCCCCGATCATCACCGGGGCGATGGCGTGGTCGCCGGGGAGGATGTCGAAGCCCTCCTCCGTCATCCGCGTACGGAACAGCTTGGTGTTGGCGGCCAGCCGCTCGCGCAGGTCGTCGGCGGACTCCAGGAGGTCGAGGACCTTCAGCGAGGCCGCGGCGATGACCGGGGCGAGGCTGTTGGAGAACAGGTAGGGGCGCGAGCGCTGGCGCAGCAGGGCGACGATCTCGGCGCGGGCGGCGACATAGCCGCCGGAGGCGCCGCCGAGGGCCTTGCCGAGGGTGCCGGTGATGATGTCGACCCGGTCCATGACGCCGTGCAGCTCGGGCGTGCCGCGGCCGCCGGGGCCGACGAAGCCGACGGCGTGCGAGTCGTCGACCATGACCATGGCGTCGTAGCGCTCGGCGAGGTCGCAGATGTCTACGAGCGGCGCGACGTAGCCGTCCATGGAGAAGACGCCGTCGGTGACGATGAGCTTGCGGCGGGCGCCGGCCTCACCGGCCGCCTTGAGCTGGGCCTCCAGGTCGGCCATGTCGCGGTTCGCGTAGCGGAAGCGCTTGGCCTTGGACAGCCGGATGCCGTCGATGATCGAGGCGTGGTTGAGGGCGTCGGAGATCACCGCGTCCTCGGGGCCGAGGATCGTCTCGAAGACGCCGCCGTTGGCGTCGAAGCAGGAGGAGTAGAGGATCGTGTCCTCCTGGCCGAGGAAGGAGGACAGACGCGCCTCCAGCTCCTTGTGGACCTCCTGGGTGCCGCAGATGAAGCGGACGGAGGCCATGCCGTAGCCCCAGCGGTCGAGGGCCGCGTGGCCTGCGGCGATGACCTCGGGGTGGTCGGCGAGGCCGAGGTAGTTGTTGGCGCAGAAGTTCAGCACCTCGCCGGGACGGCCGCCCGAGGTCACGCCGACGGTGGCGGACTGGGGGGTGCCGATGACCCGCTCGGGCTTGTGCAGGCCGGCCGCGACGATCTCGTCGAGGGTGGTCTGGAAGTCTGCGCGTACGTTGTCGAACATGCCGTGAGTCCTTGTCAGCGGGGGGATTTCAGGGACGGGTACAGCGAGAATCAGCCAGCCCAGTCCAGGATGACCTTGCCGCCGCGGCCGCTCGCCGCGTCGTCGAAAGCGGCGTCGAAGTCGGTGTACGCGTACCGGCCGGTGATCACCGGGGCGAGGTCGAGGCCGCCTTCCAGGAGGACCGACATCGCGTACCAGGTCTCGAACATCTCGCGGCCGTAGATGCCCTTGACCGTGATCATCGAGGTGACGATCCGGGCCCAGTCGACGGCGAACTCCTCGGACGGCAGGCCGAGCATGGCGATCTTGCCGCCGTGGGTCATGTTGGCGAGCATGTCGCGCATCGCGGCCGGGTTGCCGGACATCTCCAGACCGATGTCGAAGCCCTCGCGCAGGCCGAGCTCGCGCTGGCCGTCGGCGATGGTGGACGTGGCGACGTTCAGGGCGAGGCTGACCCCGACCTTGCGCGCCAGGTCCAGGCGCTCGTCGCTGACGTCGGTGATGACGACGTTGCGGGCACCGGCGTGCCGGGCGACGGCCGCGGCCATGAGCCCGATGGGGCCGGCGCCGGTGATCAGGACGTCCTCGCCGACCAGCGGGAAGGACAGGGCGGTGTGCACGGCGTTGCCGAACGGGTCGAAGATCGCCGCCACGTCCAGGTCGACGGGGACACGGTGCACCCAGACGTTGGAGGCGGGCAGTGCCACGTACTCGGCGAACGCGCCGTCGCGGCCCACGCCCAGGCCGACCGTGGCACGGCACAGGTGACGGCGGCCCGCGAGGCAGTTGCGGCACTTGCCGCACACGAGGTGGCCCTCGCCGCTGACGGTGTCCCCGATCGCGATGTCGGCGACGTCACGGCCGGTCTCGACGACCTCGCCGACGAACTCGTGGCCGACGACGAGGGGGGCGCTGATGGACGACTGCGCCCAGCCGTCCCAGGCGCGGATGTGCAGATCGGTGCCGCAGATCCCGGTGCGCAGCACCTTGATCAGTACCTCGCCGGGGCCGATGGACGGTTCGGGCACGTCCGTCAGCCACAGTCCCGGTTCGGCTTTCTCCTTGACCAGCGCCTTCAACGGCTCGGCTCCTGTCGTCGCGCACGCGGGCAGCACGCAGCCACCCGCGTAGCAAGCAGAGGGGGGTGACGGCCGTCGTCCGCCGTCGCCCCCGACTCTTCCTCACCAGGGCTCCCCGGGTCCATCGAGGTTTTCTTAAGCGCCGTCGCAGCTTTCCTACAGGCCCCCTCGGACCCTCGCCGCGGGCGGCCAACTCGCCTGTGTGCGGGAGGCGTTCTCCGTCCCTCACCCGCTCAGGCCGTGGCTCGCGTCTCCGCGTTCGCGGACCAGGTCCATCAGTTCGCCGGCCATCTCCTTGATGGTCGCGAGCCCCGAGCGGCCCCAGAGGCGCGGTTCGGTGTCCACCACGCACACGGTGCCGAGCGCGAGCCCCGTACGGTCGTCGAGCAGCGGAGCGCCCAGGTAGGAGCGGATCCCGACCTCGTCGACCACCCGGTTGGCCGCGAACCGCGGGTAGTCGCGCACGTCGTCGAGGACGAGCGCTCTGCGCCGCGCCACGACGTGCGGGCAGTAGCCGTGGTCGCGCGCCATGGAACGCCTCGCCGCGCTCGGCCGGCCGCCGCCGCGGACGCCGTCCGGAGTGTGCAGCCCGGCGAAGAACTGCCGTCTCTCGTCGATGAAGTTGACCATTGCGCAGGGCGCCCTCGTCACCTCGGCGAGTCGGTCCGCGAACCGGTCGAAGGCGGGCTCGGGCCGCCGCCCCAGGTCGAGCCGGAGCAGCCGCCGGGCCCGCTCGGGGCCTTCCTTGTCGGCCGGGGTCAGCAGCAGACGTCCGGTCGCGTCGTACGTCACGTGTGGGCTCCGTAGCCGGTGGCCGCGGGCGCCGCGTGGGCCAGCAGATGCCGGACGAGGGTGAGCAGGGTCTGGATGCCGGAGCTGGAGATGCGCGCGTCGCAGCGCACCACGGGCACCCGGGGGTCCAGGTCGATGGCGGCGCGCACCTCCTCGGGTTCGTAGCGGTAGGCACCGTCGAACTCGTTGACCGCCACGATGAATCCCATGCCGCGCTCCTCGAAGAAGTCGACGGCGGCGAAGCAGTCCTCCAGGCGCCGGGTGTCGGCGAGGATCACCGCTCCGAGCGCGCCTTCGGACAGCTCGTCCCACATGAACCAGAAGCGCTCCTGGCCGGGCGTGCCGAAGAGGTAGAGGACGTGTTCGGGGTCCAGGGTGATGCGGCCGAAGTCCATCGCGACGGTCGTCTCGACCTTGTTCTCGATGCCGTCGAGATGGTCGGTGTCGGCGCTGACCGTCGTGAGCAGCTCTTCCGTGCTGAGCGGAGCGATCTCGCTGACCGCTCCGACAAAGGTCGTCTTGCCGACCCCGAACCCGCCCGCGACCAGGATCTTCAGTGCGGTGGGGAACAGGTCAGAGCTGTCGTCGTAGTCCATCGAGCACTGCCTCCAGTAGGGACCGGTCAGTGGGGTTTTCGTGGAACGTGGGGGGCTTGGCGGTGACCGCCCCGCAGTCGACGAGGTCGGACAGGATGACCTTGGCGACGACTGCGGGGAGCTTCAGATGCCCGGCGATCTCCGCGACCGATGTGGGCCGGGCGCACAGGTCGAGCGCCTGGCCGTGCTCGGGCCCCAGATAGCCGAGGGGGGTCGTCCCGGTGGCCATGACGAGGGTGAGCAGATCGAGCGACGTGCTCGGCCGGGTGCGCCCGTTGCTGACCGTGTAGGGGCGTACGAGGCGGCCTGCCGCACCGTCGAGCCACGGCCCGTCCTGCGGGGCCGCCACCCTCAATTCCTCATCGCCGAGGGTTCGGCCGCGGTCTGCCGGGGCGCTGTCACCAGGTAGGGCCGCACGCTCTTGACGAGCATGGCCATCTCGTAGCCGAGCACGGCGGCGTCGGCCTCCCGGCCGGCGAGGACCGCGAGACAGGTGCCGGATCCGGCGGTCGACACGAACAGCAGCGCGGAGTCCAGCTCCACGACGACCTGTCGTACGTCGCCGCCGTCGCCGAACCTGACGCCGGCGCTGCGCCCCAGCGAGTAGAGGCCGGAGGCGAGGGCCGCCATGTGGTCGGCGCTGTCGGTGTCCAGGCCGTGCACGGACTTGACGAGACCGTCGGAGGAGAGGAGCACGGCGCTGTTGGTGTGGGGTACGCGCTGGACGAGGCCGCTCATCAGCCAGTCGAGATCGGACACATGACCCGTCGGCACATCGCTCGCCATGGGGGATCGACTCCTTGGTGGACTGCTCGGTGTGGTGCTGGTGATGGGGGACACGGGAGAGGTGGCAGGGGTGGGGTGGGGGGATTCGGTGGTGGGGGCCGCCGGCCCGTCGGGTATCTCCTGGCGCCGCACGCGCGCGTGACGGGGCGTCATGTGCCGCTCCCGCCCGTGTCCCGCGGGGCCCGGTAGGGGATCTCGCGCGGATCGGCCGCCTCGGCGAGGGTGATGCCGCGCTGGAACGCCGCCATGAGCCCCGGGTCGTGCCCGGCGGGCGATTCGTCGTCCTGGCGCGGTGCGGGGCCGCCGCGCAGTTGTGGTGCGAGGTGTTCCTGGGCTCGGCGCCGGGGCAGTAGAGGCCGCTCCGCGGTGCCGCGCACCGGTCCGGCCAGGGGCGCGGGCAGGGCTTCCGAGCTCTGCTCCACGGCTTCGCGGTCCTCGGGGCTGATGCCGGGCACGGCGTCGGCCGGGGTGGGGCGGGAGCTGCCGGCGACGCGCTGGGGCAGCGGCCGGGGGGCGCCGGGCGGGACGGGGGGTGCCTCCGGCCGACGCGGCACCGCGAGGGGCGGCTGCGGCACGGCGGGCGGGGCCTGCCGTGCGGGCGGCGCGGACGCGACGGCGGCGGCCTGCGGGCCCAGCACACTGTCGGCGGTCGCCGCGGCGGTGGCCTTGCGCACCCGGGGCGCGTGCTCGCCCTCGTCGGAGCCGAGCAGGTCCTGCGGCAGGACGAGGACGGCCTGGACTCCCCCGTAGATGTTGGTCTGCAGCCGGACGGTGATGCCGTGCCGCCGCGCGAGCTGGGACACGACGAACAGGCCGATCCGGCCGTCCTGGAGCAGGCTGGCGACGTTGACCTGGTCGGGGTCGGCGAGCAGGGCGTTCATCTTGTTCTGCTCGGTGACCGGCATGCCGAGCCCGCGGTCCTCGACCTCGATGGCGAGCCCGGAGGTCACCAGGTTGGCGCGGAGCAGGACCTGGGTGTGCGGGGCGGAGAACACCGTGGCGTTCTCGACGAGTTCGGCGAGCAGGTGGATGCAGTCGGCGACGGCGTGCCCGCTCAGCGTCCCGTCGATCGGCGGGACCAGTTTGACCCGGGCGTACTGCTCGACCTCGGCGATGGCGGAGCGCATCACCTCGGTCATGGAGACCGGGTGGCTCCACTGGCGGCGGGAGACGGCGCCGCCGAGGACGGCGAGGTTCTCGGCGTGCCTGCGGATGCGGGTCGCGAGATGGTCCACATGGAACAGGCCCTTGAGCAGGTCCGGGTCCTCGACGTCGTTCTCCAGGTCGTCGAGGATCGAGATCTCGCGGTGCACCAGGGACTGGAGTCGCCGCGCCAGGTTGACGAAGACCTCGACCTTCTGCTGACTGCCCGCCTGGCTGGAGAGCTGGGTGGCCTGCACGACGGCGGTGACGGCCACGTCCTGGGCGCGGGCCAGGTCGGCGGAGAGTTTGTCGAAGTCGTCGGCGCCCGGCGGCGGGGGCTTGGGGGTGCGGCGCGGTGGCGGCTCCTCGCCCCTGCGCAACTGTTCGACCAGGCCGCGCAGTTCGGCCTGGCCACGGGCGCTGGCGCGGCGCAGCCCGACGACCCGGTCGTGGACGGCGCCGGCCGCGCGGTCGGCGGCCACCGCGGCGATCAGAATGGCCGCCGTCGTGACGACGCAGGTTCCGGTGAGCACCGCCCAGAGTTCGGTGCTGGGGCGTACGCCGGTGGACCGTACGAGGAAGATGACGGCGGCGCAGGCGCCGAGCGCCACCGCGAGCGGGGGCAGTACGGCGATACGCAGCAGTTGCGGCCGTATGTGGGTCTCCGCCGGTCGCGGCGCGGCGGCCCGCCCGGCCGGCTTGCCGTGCCGGCCGCCTTCACGGCGGTCTGCGCGTGGGGCCGGCTGGCGAAGCTGAGACATGCGGCGTCCTCGGGCTCTCAGGTGTGGGGGTCTCTGGTCCGGGCTGATGAGGGCACGTCGCGACGACCGGGCGTCGCTCGGCGGCCACTCACGGTAGTCGTCGAGGTCGTGAGTGCGGTGGGCAGTTGCCAAACTCGGGCGGCCGAGGTCCCGCTCTGGTATGAGTTCTCGCACTCCAGAGCGATATCCGGCGGGGTTGCGGTGAGGCGGACCGGATTGTCAGTGGTCACGCGTACGGTCGGCTCTCATGGCCACGAGATTCGACCTCACGCTCGACTGCACCGACGCGACCGTGCTCGCCGACTTCTGGAAGACGGCGCTCGGTTACGTGGACGAGCCACCGCCCGCGCCGTTCGCGACACGCGAGGAGTGGGTCGCGTCCTTCGGGCCGCCCGAGGACGAGGAGGAGGACGACGGCGCGTGGCTGTGCGACCCGGACGGGGTCGGGCCGCGGCTGTCGATCCTGAAGGTGCGCGAGCCGAAGACGGCGAAGAACCGGCTGCACATCGACGTCCGGGTGCCGGGCCACGGCTCACCGGAGGAGCGCTGGTCCCGCATCGTGGCCGAGGCGGAGCGGTTGGCACGGGCGGGCGGCTCGATCGTGGCGACGTTCGACGGTCACCACGTCGTGATGGCGGATCCGGAGGGCAACGAGTTCTGTGTGGCGGCGGGTTCGCGGTCCGCGGGGTGAGGCCCCGTCGGCCGTGCGCCCACCGGGGCTAGCCTGGGATGTCGATAGGAGAGGAAGACTTTGCCCACCAAGACCCTGTTGATCCCCACCCCCGACGGCCCGGCCGACGCCTTCGCCGCCTTTCCCGAGCACGGCGTGCGGTATCCCGCGGTGCTGCTGTACATGGACGCCTTCGGCCTGCGTCCCGAGTTGGAGCGCAAGGCCCGCGAGCTGGCGTCCCACGGCTACTACGTGCTCGTGCCGAACGTCTTCCACCGGAACTCACCGTCTCCGGTGGTCGACCTCCCCGAGCACATCGACGAAGCCTCCCGGCCCGTGCTGTTCGAGACGTTGTGGCCGATGATCCAGGCGCACACCGCGGAGCGCGCGCTGCGGGACGCCGATGCCTTTCTCGCGTTCCTCGCCGAGCAGGCCGAGGTGGACGGCGGCCCGGTCGCGGCGGTCGGGTACTGCATGGGCGCCGCTCTGGCCCTGCGCACCGCCGCGGCCCGGCCCGACCGGGTCGCGGCCGTCGCCGGGTTCCACCCCGGGGCCCTGGTCACGGACGCGGCGGACAGTCCGCATCTCCGGTTCTCCGCGATCACCGGGGAGATCCATCTCGGCCTGGCCGAGGGCGACATGACCCCCGGGTCGCTGGACGCACTCGACCGGGCTCTGACGGCGGCGGGCCACACCGCGTCGACGGAGATCTATCCCGGCACCGTCCACGGTTTCACGATGTCGGACACCTCCGCGTACGACGCGAAGGGTCTGCGGCGGCACTGGGACCGGCTGCTGCCGCTTCTCGAAAGGGCGTTGGGCAGGGGTTGAGCCGCCCTCCGGGGCGGGCGACGCGGCCGGGGGACGGCCCCCCGGACCGGAACCTACCCGGCCACCACCACCTCCGCCTCCCCCGCGTCCGCCACCGGCCAGCCCCCCGCCGGCACCGTGGCGGCAGGGCGCCACCAGCGGTCGGTGGGCAGTGACTCGGCCGACGGCTCGAACGGCTCACCCGGGCGCGGGAGGGCGACCCGGGCGGCGCTGCGCCGGGCCGCGTCGGCGGAGTGCTCGCCCGGCTCGGTCCACGGGTGCGGCGCCAGATTGAACGTCCCCCAGTGGATCGGCAGCATCGGCCCGGACACCGGGCCGCCCTGGAGGTCCAGGTGGGCGCGCATGCCCTCCTCGGGCGTCATGTGGATGTCGGGCCAGTACTCGGAGTACGCCCCGATCTGGATCATGGTCACGTCGAACGGGCCGTGCTCCGCGCCGATCTCCTTGAAGCCCTGGAAGTAGCCGGTGTCGCCGCTGTGGTAGACGCGGTGGTCAGGACCGGCGACCACCCAGGACGCCCACAGCGTGTGCTGGGCGTTGCGCAGGCCGCGGCCGCAGAAGTGGCGGGCGGGGGTCGCCGTGAGCGTCACCCCGGCGACCTCGGTCTTCTCGTTCCAGTCGAGCTCGCGCAGCCGGTCCGCGGGCACGCCCCAGTGCTCCAGGTGGGCACCCACACCGAGCGGGACCGCGAAGACGGTGTCGGTGTCGGCCAGCGCCTTGATCGTGGGCATGTCCAGGTGGTCGTAGTGGTCGTGGGAGATGACCACCACGTCGACCGGGCCGAGCGCGGCGAGCGGCAGCGGCGCGGGGTGCAGCCGCTTGGGACCCGCGAAGGGGAAGGGGGAGCAGCGGTCGCCCCAGACGGGGTCGAAGAGCACCCGCGCCCCGTCGATCTCGGCCAGCACGCTGGAGTGGCCCATCCATGTGATGCGCAGGCCGCTCGCCGACGGCTTCGACAGGTCGGCGAGGGTCGTGGGGTGGACGGGCACGGTCCCCGCGGGCGCGCGCAGGACGCGCTCCTCCTTGCGGAAGTAGACCTTCGCGAACTCGATCATGGAGCCGTCGGGGCGGGTGCGGGCGCCCTCCGGGTTCTGGAAGGAGCCGTCCGCGAAGTTCGGCGACCTTCGGATGCGCTCCAGGCGCGCACCGGTGGGCTCGGCACCGAAAGCGGCCGGTTGCAGCGAGCGCAGCCCGGAACTCAGTGAACGTGACACGGCGCCTCCCATTGATCGATCAGGGTTTCCATTATGGGCAACCCCACCGACAACGCACGGCGCCCCCGGTTCGTCCCCGCTCCGGGGGCACACGCGTTGACAGGGCTCACGACCACTCGTGATACTGACCGGCCATTCAGTATGTCTCCTGGAGGAAACCGTGCCGGACCTGCCCGCAAGCCCGCTGATCGAGCTGACCTGGACCGACCACGTCAGCGGCCGCAAGGGCTACCTGGTGGTCGACCGGCTGGTCCGCGGCGTGGCCAGCGGTGGCCTGCGGATGCGTCCGGGCTGCACCCTCGACGAGGTCGCCGGGCTCGCGCGCGGCATGACGATGAAGGAGGCGCTGCACTACGACCCGCGGGCCCGCTACGTCCCGCTCGGCGGCGCGAAGGGCGGCATCGACTGCGATCCGCGGGACCCGGGCGCGTACGGCGTCCTGGTGCGCTACCTGAAGGCGATGCGCCCGTACATCGAGTCCTTCTGGACGACGGGCGAGGACCTGGGGCTCACCCAGGACCTGGTCGACAGGGCGGCGGCCGAGGCGGGCCTCGTCTCGTCGATCCAGGCGGTGTACCCGCTGCTCGACGACGAGGCGGCCGCGCGGGCGCGGCTCGCCGCCGCGTTCGCCGTCGACGTGGACGGCATCGGCCTCGACGGGCTCGTGGGCGGCTGCGGTGTCGCCGAGTCGGTGCTGGCGGCGCTCGACCGCGCGCGTGTCCCGTACGAGGGCACCCGCGTCGCACTGCAGGGGCTGGGCACCATGGGCGGCGCCACGGCCCGGTTCCTCGCGCGCGCGGGCTTGCGGGTGGTCGCGGTCGCCGACCTCAGGGGGACGGTCGCGAACCCGGACGGCCTCGACGTGGAGGCGCTGCTCGCGGCCCGCGACGCGTACGGCAGCGTGGACCGCTCGACCCTGCGGCCCGGGGACCGTGAGCTGCCGGGCGACGCCTGGCTGGCGGCCGACGCGGACGTCCTGGTCCCGGCCGCCGTCTCGTACGCGATCGACACCGCGAACCAGCGGCGGATCACCGCCCGCTGGATCGTCGAGGCCGCCAACATGCCGGTCCTCCCCGAGGCGGAGGGGCTGCTCGCGGCACGCGGCGTCACGGTCCTGCCCGACGTGGTCGTCAACTCCGGGACGAACGCCTGGTGGTGGTGGACCCTCTTCGGCGACATCGGCGCCGACGCGGACGAGGCGTTCGGCCACACGCGGCGTGCCATGCGCGCGCTCATCGACGTGGTGCTGGCCCGCGCCGAGGCCGACGGGACGACGCCGCGGGCCGCCGCGCACGCGATCGTCGCCGACCGGCTGCCCGTGCTCGATGAGCGGTTCGGCCGGTACCGGTGACGGTGCTCGCGCGGCCGCACGAGCGGTGCCGGCAGCGGTCAGCCTGCGCACGCGCGCGTGCCCCTCAGTGTCCGATCGGCTCAAGTGCGGCGACCTCGTCCGCGGCGCCGCTGACGGCCGCCGACTTCAAGGCCCGCCACTCGCGTGGGGAATGCCCGTACACCCCGCGGAACGACCGGCTGAAGTGCGCGGAGCTGACGAACCCCCACCGGTGCGCCACCGCCGCCACGCCGGGCCCGGCGGCGCCGCCGCGCAGCAGCTCCCGCGCGCAGCGGGCCAGTCGGCGCCGCTGGATGAGCCGGCCGACGGTGATGTTCTCCTTCTCGAAGAGGCGGTGCAGGTAGCGCACGGAGATGTGATGGGCGGCTGCGACCGTCTCCGGGGAGAGTTCCGGGTCGGCCAGATGGCGGTCGATGTGGTCCCGGATGCGCCGCACCAGGTCGTCCCGCGCGCCGTCCACCGGCCGTGCCCGTTCGGCGACCAGGGTGCCGAACAGGTCCAGGGCGCCCGCGGCGAGCCGGTCGGCGATCGCGGGCGGGCAGGACGGCGCCGACGCCACCAGCGTCGCGAGGAACGGCATGAGGATCGCGCCGACGCCCGCATCGGTGCCGACAGCGGTGCCGGTGACGCGGCGCAGGTCGTCGTCGGGCAGGTCGAGGGCGTGCCGCGGCAGCAGGACGATCCGGCACGCGAACGGTTCCGGGAAGTCCAGGGTGTACGGCCGCGCCGTGTCGTGGACCAGGAGCCCGCCCGCCTCCACGGTGGCGGTGCGGCCGTCCTGCCGGAGTTCGGCCCGGCCGGACGTCTGGACGTGCGCCGCGACGAACGGCCGCGGCGAGCGCGCGACGTCCGACCGGGTGCGGATCAGTCGGTGGGCGTCGGCCTCGATCGTGGACAGCCGCAGCGGTCCGAGCCGGTCGGCGACGATCCGGCCCGAGAGCGGCCCGTCGCCTCCTGCCCCTCCCCCGTCCGGCGCGTGCGGCGTCACCCGCATCGGCACCACGGCCCGGCCGACGATCTCGCGCCATCGAGCGAGCCGCTCCCCGGCGGGCGTCGCTTCAGTGGTCAGAAACAGGCTCAACCAGGCTCTCCTCTTCACCCGTGGTCACCCCGTCCCACCAGTCAAGCGGCGCCCGGTGCCGGACTCCAGGCACAAAGGAGGCAGAAACAAGCGGCACGAACGCCTACGCGGACGCGGCGGAGGAGCGGGCCGTCCGGTCCTCCCACTCCGCGAGCCGCTCACGCGCGCGGGCGACGATCTCCGGATGGGCGTCGGCGCCGAGCCCGGCACAGTGCGCGAGGGCCTCCCGGGCCTGCTCCGGCCGCCCGGCGGCCAGCAGGGCGTCGACCAGATGCAGCAGATTGCGCCCCTCGAGGCCGATGTTCCCCGACGACCGGCACAGGGCGACGGCCGCCTCCAGATGCCCGACCGCCTCGTCCCAGCGGCCCAGCCGCCCCGAGCACTGGCCGATGCCGGAGAGCAGACCGAGCCGGGTGATGGTGGCGCTGTGGGGCTCCACCGCGTCGCCGGCCTCGTCCAGGAAGGCGACGACCTCCTGGAACGCCGTCAGCGCCTCCTCGTCCCGCTGCTCGGCCTCCAGGATCAGCGCCCGGTGGTGCAGCACCTGGAGCAGCCCGAGGTCGTCGCCGGCCTCGCGGAACATCTCCGCGGCCCGGTCCGCCGCCTCGAACGCTTCCTGCGGCTCGCGCAGGAGGCGGTGCGCCCAGGACGTGTACTGGTGCGCCCACGCCTGCTGTACGGGATCGCCCGCCCGCCGGGCCGCCGCCAGCGCCGCGGCGGACAGCGGCAGGCTGTCGCGCGGCCTGCCCTCGCACAGGGTGACCGCCCACGCGTGGTAGTTGAGCTGGGTCGCCTCGACGAGCGGGTCACCGAGGGCCTGCGCGCTGCGCGCCGCCGTGCCGAAGAGCTCCGGCCAGTGCCCCCAGAACACCCATTGGTCGGAGAACCAGTGCAGCGCCTCCGCCACCCGGACCACCGTGGCGTGGTCGCCGTCGCGCGCGGCGGCCCGCAGCGCGGCGAGCCAGTTGGCGCCCTCGGCCTGCAGCCAGTGCCGGGCCCGCTCCGCGCTGGACAGGTCGACGGTGCCCCGCCAGGAGGCGGGCGGCGCCCCGTGGTCGGGCTCGTACCAGCGGCCCGCGACCACCGCGGTCTCCAGGAGCCAGTGGTGCAGCGCCTGCCGGGAGGCGTCGGCGGCGGGCCCGAACTCCTCGGCGGCCAGGCGCGCCTGCGCGTACAGGCGCAGCAGGTCGTGCAGCCGGTAGCGGTCCGCGCGCGAGCCGAGCAGTCCGGCCTCGACCAGTTCCTCCAGGGTGTCCTCGGCGTCGAACAGCTCCTGCCCGGTGAGCTGCGCGGCGAGCGCGGCGCTCGCGTCCGGGCCGGGGACCAGGGCCAGGCGCCGGAACATCCGGGCGGCCGTCGCCGTGAGCTGGCGGTAGGAGAGGTCGAAGGCGCCGCTCACCCGGACGTCCCCCGCGGTCAGCGCGTCGAGCCTGCGCTCCGCGTGCCCGAGCCGGTCGGCGAGCCGGCGCACGGTCCAGCCGGTGCGGGTGGCCAGCCAGTTGCCCGCGATGCGCAGGGCGAGGGCGAGATGGCCGCAGCGGCGGGCGACGTCGGCGAGGGCGTCCGGTTCCGCCGCCGCGCGCTCCTTGCCGATCAGCAGGGTGAGGAACTCGGCGGCCTCGCCCGGGCTCAGCTCGCCGAGCGGGATGCGGTGCACGGCGTCCAGTCCGGTCAGCATGCGCCGGCTGGTGACGATCACCACGGCCGGGCCCGAGCCCGGCAGCAGCGGCCGGACCTGCGCCTCGTCGCGGGCGTTGTCGAGCACCAGCAGGCAGCGCCGCTCGGCGAGGACGCGCCGGTACAGCTCGGGACGGCCTGTGGAGCCCGCCTTGGCGAGGTCGCGGTCCGGGGTGCCGAGCGCCTTGAGCACGGAGACCATCAGCTCGGCGGCGGGCGGCGGCTCCTCGTCCGTGCCGGACAGGTCGATCATCAGCTGGCCGTGCGGGAAGTCCCCGGCGAGCTGCCGCGAGGCGTGCAGCGCGAACGTCGTCTTGCCCGCGCCGGGGGCGCCGGACACGGCGACGACGACGGCCTGCGCGCCGGGCGCGCGGTCCTCGGCGGCCAGACCTGCGAGCCGGCGCAGCTCGGGCTCGCGGCCCACGAAGTCGTCGACGCCGCGCGGGAACGCGCGCACACCGGCCGGGCTGTAGCCGGTGGCCCGGCCGGTCCTGGCCGCCGCGAGCAGCTTCTCCCGCTCGGCCTCGGCCAGGCCCAGACCGTCCGCGAGCGCGGCCACGGTGCGCCGCTGCGGGGCCGCGCGCCGTCCGCGCTCCAGGTCGCCGATGCCGCGCACGCTCATGCCCGAGGCCTCGGCGAGCCCTTCGATGGTGAGCGACCTGGCCACGCGCAGATCCCGCAACAACGCCCCGAACGGCGTTCGATCCTCTGACACCACTACTCCCACACGCACATGATCAACTCTTGATTCTAGGAGGGGCGGGGCGGTTGCGGGCATCGGGCGTGTTAACAGTCGCCATCAGGCCAATCCGGTCACTCCCCACCGGACGTGCACGGTCGGGACAGGGCCGGTGCGCTCGCGGTCAACTGCCGCCCGCCGGGCGCGCCTAGCGTCCAGGGACACGGTCCGTCCGGACCGGCGTCAGCCACCCCCTGACCTTCAGGAGCACACCCATGTCCGTCGATCCGGTACTCGAACCCGCGGCGACCGCCTTCGCCGAGGCCACCGCCAACCCGCCCTACCTCTTCCAGCTGCACCCCGAGGAGGGCCGCAAGGCCGTCGACGACGTGCAGTCGGGCCCGGTCGAGCTGCCCGGGGTCGACGAGGAGTGGATCACCGTCGAGGGCGGCCCCACGGGCCGCGTCCGCGCCCGTATCGTCCGGCCCGCGGGCGCCGAGGGCGTCCTTCCGGTCGTCCTGTACATCCACGGCGCCGGCTGGGTCTTCGGCAACGCCCACACCCACGACCGGCTGGTGCGCGAACTCGCCGTCGGCGCGGGCGCGGCCGTCGTCTTCCCCGAGTACGACCTCTCGCCCGAGGCCCGCTACCCGGTCGCCATCGAGCAGAACTTCGCCGTCGCCCGCTGGATCGTGGACCAGGGCGCGTCCAAGGACCTCGACGGGGACCGGCTGGCCGTCGCCGGTGACTCGGTGGGCGGCAACATGACCGCCGCCCTCACGCTCATGGCCAAGCAGCGCGGCGGCGTCCCGCTGCTCCAGCAGGTCCTCTTCTACCCGGTGACCGACGCGGCCTTCGACACCGGCTCCTACGAGCAGTTCGCCACCGGCTACTTCCTGCGCCGCGACGGCATGCAGTGGTTCTGGGACCAGTACACGACCGACGAGGCCGAGCGCGCCCAGATCACCGCGTCGCCGCTGCGCGCCACCACCGAGCAGCTGACCGGTCTCCCGAAGGCCCTGGTCATCACCGGCGAGGCCGACGTGCTGCGCGACGAGGGCGAGGCGTACGCGAACAAGCTGCGCGAGGCGGGCGTCCCGGTCACCGCCGTCCGCTTCCAGGGCATCATCCACGACTTCGTGATGCTCAACGCGCTGCGCGGGACGCACGCCGCCGAGGCCGCGATCGCGCTGGCGATCAGCACCCTGCGCTCCGCCCTGCACACCGCCTGACACCCACGGCCTCCCCGAAGGACCCCTCATGCCCCACCCCACCCCGACCGTCGTCCTGGTCCACGGCGCCTTCGCCGACGCCGCGAGCTGGTCCGGTGTCATCGCCGAGCTGCAGAGTGACGGCATCCCGGTGATCGCCCCGCCCAACCCGCTGCGCGGTCTCGCCGCCGACGCCGCGTACATCGCCTCGCTCGTGGCCCGGATCGACGGCCCCGTCGTGCTCGTCGGCCACTCCTACGGCGGCGCCCTGATCACGGTCGCCGGTGCCGCGGAGAACGTCGTCGGCCTGGTCTACGTCGCCGCGTACGTGCTCGAAGAGGGCGAGAGCCTGGGCGAGCTCCAGGGACGCTTCCCCGCGTCGCCGCTGGTCAGCAATCTGAAGCAGTGGACGTATCCGGCCCCGGACGGCGAGCCCGCCGTCGAGGTCACCATCGCCGAGGACGCCTTCCCCGCGATCTTCGCCGCCGACGTGCCCGTGGAGACGACCGCGGTTCTCGCGGTGGCCCAGCGCCCGCTCGCCGCGGCCGCGTTCGAGGAGAAGGCGTCCGCGGCGGCCTGGCGGACCACGCCGTCGTGGGCCGTGATCGCCGGCGCCGACGAGGCGATCAACCCCGAGGTCGAGCGGTTCGGCGCCACCCGCGCCGGCGCCACCGTCGTCGAGGTGGACGGCGCTTCGCACGCGATCGCCGTCTCCCGGCCGAAGGAGGTCGCCGAGGTGATCCGCACGGCGGTGCGGTCCGCCGGCTGACCCCCGCCCCCGGGCCGCCGTGCTCACGCGGGTACGGCGGCCCCGCCGGGCCTCTCGAACAACTAGGGTTGCCCGGTGACCAGAGTCCGGTTGAGCGTGGCGGAGCGGCGGGCGGAACTGCTGCGGGCCGCCATCGAGCAGATCGAGGTGCGCGGAGTGGCCGCCGTGCGCATCGCCGACGTGGCCTCGTCGCTCGGGGTGAGCAACGCGCTGGTGCTGTACCACTTCTCGACGAAGGAGCAGCTCGTCTCGGCCGCCTTCACCCACGCCGCCGAGGACGACCTGGCCCGTCTCCGCAAGCTGCTCGGCCGGCGGACCACCGCGCTGAAGCGGCTGCGGGCCGCCGTGCGCTGGTACGCGCCCACCGGCCAGGCCAAGGGCTGGCGGCTGTGGATCGAGGGCTGGGCCGCCGCCCTGCGCGAACCCGCGCTGCGCGAGGTCACGCGCGATCTCGACCGGCAGTGGAAGGCGGCCCTCGCCGAGGTCGTCGCCGAAGGCGTGGCTGCGGGCGAGTTCCGCTGCCCCGACCCGATGGGCACGGCCCTGCGCCTGACGGCCCTTCTCGACGGCCTCGCCGTGCAGATGACGACGTACGGGGGCGCGGTGTCCCGGGCCCGCGCCCAGGAGTGGGTGGACGAGGCACTCGCCCGCGAACTGGGCCTTGAGCGAGCCGAGTTGACGTCCAGGAGCTGACCGCGCTCCAGCACACGAGCCCGAGGGGACCCAGGACCCTCAGGACACCTGAAGCACCTTGGCCGCTTGGGACGCCCGGGACGTCTAAGAAGCGGACTCCAGCTGCAGCTTGATCTCGTGCGGGTCGAGGAACCCCTTCGCCTGCGCCCGGTCGCCGGAGGACTCGCCGCGCAGCCGGCGCCCGATCCACGGCACCAGGAACTCCCGTGCCCAGTGGATGTCGTCGCGCCGGACGGCGAACGTGCCGCGCGGCGGCAGCAGCGGCCAGGACTGCTCGGGGTCGGCGGGCACCTCGATGCCGAGGGCCTGGCCGGCGCGCAGCGCGACCCGGGTGTGTCCTTCGGCGGCGAGGTGCAGCCGGTCCTCGTCCCAGGCCCTGCGGTCCTGGATGGACTTGAGCGACCACAGGTCGAGCATCGCGCAGCCGTGGCGGTCGGCGATGGCCCGCACGTGCATGTTGTACGTGGCGATCTTGCCGCGCAGATGCTTGAGGACGGCGACGTCACGGGTGTCGAAGCCGGTGGCGACCAGGACGGTGCCCGCGGCCTCGGTCAGCCGGACCACGGCCTTCTCGAAGCGCTCGGCCACGTCGTCCGGGTCGGTGCCGGGCCGGATGATGTCGTTGCCGCCCGCGACGAAGCTCACCAGGTCCGGGGCGAGCTCGACGGCGCGCGGGATCTGGTCCTCGATGATCTGGTCGATGAGCTTGCCGCGTACGGCTAGGTTCGCGTACTGGAAGGTGTCCTCGGGGGCCCGGTCGTCCAGGAGGACGGCGAGCCGGTCGGCCCAGCCGACGAAGGTCCCGTCGGGCCCGGGATCCCCGACGCCCTCGGTGAAGCTGTCTCCCACCGCGGCGTACGAGCGGATCAGGCCGCTGTCGTGCGTGTCCGTCGCGTCGGCCTGGTTCGCTGCGTCCGTGAGTGCTCTCGATTCGTTTGCCACGACCACACATCTTTCACCCCCGGGTGTGACCTACGCGACCGTAACCAGGGGTTGACGAGTGGTGACAAAACACACCCGACCCCCAGGGAATATCTGGGAGCCGGGTGTGATCCGTGTGCCGCGTGGTGCGGACGGGGGGGCGGACGGGTCAGATGCCGACGCCGTGACCGCGCAGGTACGCGACCGGGTCGACGTCCGAGCCGTAGCTGGCCGTCGTGCGGATCTCGAAGTGCAGGTGCGGTCCGGTGACGTTGCCGGTCGCGCCGGACAGCCCGATCTGCTGGCCCGCCGTGACCGTCTGACCGGCGGAGACGCCGAGCGAGGACAGGTGCGCGTACTGGGCGCAGTAGCCGTCGGCGTTCTTGATGACGATCTGGTTGCCGTACGCGCCGCCGTCGCCCGCCGAGACGACGGTGCCGTTGGACACGGCCTTGACCGGGGTGCCGGTGCCGACGATGAAGTCGGTACCCGTGTGGTAGCCGCTGGACCACATGGCGCCGGACGAGTGGTACTGGGTGCCGACGGAGCCCTCGACGGGCTTCACGTAACCGGAGCCGGTCGAGGTGGCACTGGCCGTGGTCGCCGTGGCCGTACCGCCCGCGCCGCCGACGGTGAGCTTGACACCGGGCGTGATCAGGGACGCGTTGGCGCCGATGACGTTCTTGTTGTCCTTGTAGAGCTGCTGCCAGCCGCCGTCGACGTGCTGGCTCTCGGCGATCTTCGCCAGGGTGTCGCCGGACTTCACCGTGTACGTGGTGGTGCCGGAGTCGGCGGCCTGCGCTCCGGTGGCACCGATGAGGGGCAGCGCGAGTGCGGCCCCTCCGACAGTGGCGAGGGCGGCGGCGCGGGTGGCGCGGCGGGTCTTCGGACGGCGGTGCTTCGCCTGTGCGGACATGACGCTTTTCCTCTCCGTCGCCTGCGAGGTGAGCTGTCGGGTTCGGACTGGAGATGTCCGGCCGGATTCCGGGAAGAGGACCGGCTGCACCCCGAGCCACGTCGGGAAATCCCTCGGCGGCGTACTGCCTGTGGGTCCCCCGCTCCTGCCGTCACGGGTCGTGGTGGGAATTCCGGGCGGCGGCAGGACTAGGCGTTCCGTCCGGTGTGATGGGTGACCGTAAGGCAGCGGAACCTGCCGCGACAAACAGCGAATTCGCTTTCCGGGGTTTCTCAGTGATCATTTGAGGGATTCCTGTGTGACCCTGTGTCGCCGTCACGCCTTTACCAGCGCCATACCTGCGGGAATTCCGCCGCTCGCCATTCCCGGAAACCGCCACGCACCGTCACCGCTATGAGCCCGCTCACGCACAGGTCCACAATCTCCGTTCACTTACGGATAGTTGGCGCGAAACTGGACAAAACAGACGGATGGTTGCCCGGGGAATCGATGTCGTATCGTCAGACGCAGGCCCACCGGCGAGCGGCGCCGGCGCGCCCGATGCGGAGGAGCCCCACGTGACGCAGCACGCCCCGTCCACCGAGCCCGAACTGACCGCAGTGCGCAATTTCCGCGACGTGGGCGGCCTTCCGACCGTGGACGGCGGACACGTACGGCCCGGCGTGCTCTTCCGCAGCGGTCACCTCGCGCACGCCACCGCCGAGGACGCCGCGTTCCTGACCACGCTCGGGCTGCACACCGTCTTCGACTTCCGCAACGCGGCGGACCAGAAGCTGGAGGGCGCCGACGTCGAGCTGCCCGGCGTGCGCAACGTGAACCTGCCGCTGTCCGACCCCGCCGACGGCGCCGAGTTCTGGAAGATGGTCCGCGACGGCGACACCGACCAGCTGCGTGCGCTGCTCTCCGACGGGCGCGGGGCGCAGCGCATGATCACCTCGTACCGGAGCATCATCGGCGACCGCACCGCCGAGCACAGCCGGGTGCTGCACGCGATGGCCGACGACAGCACGCCCGCCCTCATGCACTGCGCGGCCGGCAAGGACCGGGCGGGACTGTCGATCGCCGTGACGCTGCTCGCTGTCGGCGTCGAGCGGGACGCCATCGAGGCGGACTACCTGAAGTCGAACGAGAAGCACCGCCGCTACAAGGTCCGCCGCAACGGCACCACCCCGGACGACGCCTACTCCCCCGAGGTCATGGAGCTGCTCGCGCCGCTCTTCGACGCCCGCGCCGAGTACCTGCACGCGGCCTTCGAGACCATCGAGCAGACGTGGGGCACCACCGACCGCTACTTCGCGGAGGGCCTGAAGCTGGACGCGGCCGCCCGCGACCGGCTGCGCGAGCGCCTCGTCGTCTGATCCGTCCGGAGGGTCCGCCTCAGCGGTTCCCGCCCAGCGTGAAGAGCAGGTAGACGAACGCGGCGAAGGCGTGTCCCACGAAGACGTAGATCAGGACCCGCACCCAGATGCCGCGCGGCAGCTTGTCCTCGATGTCGCGGCCGCCCGGCCGTTCTGCGTCGCTCATGACATGCCTCCCAGGCACAGTGCGGTCGTCGGGCTCTGCAGCAGGGTGTGGACGAAGAGGAGGTCGGACCCGCCGGTGTCCGCGGCCGCGATGCGGTGCGGGGTGAGCGAGTCGAAGTGGGCGCTGTCTCCCGGTCCGAGCCGGTACGAGGTGTCCCCCAGGCGCAGCCTCAGCCGCCCTTCGAGGACGTAGAGCCATTCCTCGCCGGGGTGGACGCGCACGATGTCGCCCTGGGCGCCGTACGGGACGTGCACGCGCAGCGCCTGCATGCCGCGGCCCGGGGCGCCGGCCTGGACGTAGGTCCAGCCGCCCGCCTCGGTCGGCTCCATGGTCCCGGCGCGCACGACGGAGTCACGGTCGGCGGGGGCCTCGCCGAGCAGTTCGGAGACCGTCGTACCGTAGGTACGGGCGAGTGCGAGCAGCATCGGCAGCGAAGGCTGACGCTGTCCGGTCTCCAGCCGGGAGAGGTGGGCCGGTGACAGGCCGGCCGTGCGGGCCGCGGCCTCCAGGGTGAGGGAGGCACGGCGGCGCAGGGCGCGCAGCTGGGGCGCGACAGCAGGCAGCTCCGGGGGTTCCGGAGCCTCCTCGGGGAGGGCGGGGCTCATACCGTCGATTCAGCCAGAGCCCTGCCCGAGAGGCAACTTTATTGCCTCAGAGGCAAGCCCCTGAGGCAATCGGACCTCGCCCCGGTCAGCGGATGGCGACCGCCTGCTTCACCAGGGTCTTCCCGAAGTCCCACATCAGCCCGCCACCGCCGTGCGCGTCGTCCATGACGGCGGTGAACGCCTCGACGAACCGGTCGACGTCCGCCTCGTCGAGGACGAGCGGCGGGATCAGCTTGATGACTTCGAGATGGTCGCCGGAGACCTGGGTGAGGATCCGGTGCTTCTGCAGCAGCGGCACCACGACCATCTGCGCGAACAGGCCCTTGCGCGCGGCCTGCAGCATGGTCCAGCGGCTGCGCAGCTTCAGCGACTTGGGCCGGCCGAACTCGATCCCGATCATCAGGCCGCGGCCGCGCACGTCGCTCAGCAGCTCGTAGCGGTCGATGAGCGCGGCGAGCCGGGTCCTCAGCAGGTCGCCCATGGCCCGGGCGTTCGCGACGGTCTCCTCGTCCTCCATCACGGAGAGCACGGCGAGGCCCGCGGCCATGGCCTGCGCGTTGGAGCCGAAGCTGGCCGAGTGGACGAGGACCCGGTCCATGGACGAGTAGACCTTCTTGAAGATCCAGTCCTTGCCGAGCGTGGCACCCACGGGCACGTACCCGCCGGACAGCGCCTTGGCCACGCACACCAGGTCCGGCTCGACGCCGTCCTCGTGCTGGTACGCGTAGAAGTCGCCGGTGCGGCCGAGGCCCGTCTGCACCTCGTCGGCGATGAGCAGCGCCTTGTGCTGGTGCAGGAGTTGCTGCGCGGCGCGCAGATAGCCGGGGGGTGCCTCGTACACGCCCTTGCCCTGGATGGGCTCGACGATGAGCGCGGCGACGTCGCCCTTCTTCAGCTCCCGCGCCAGGGCGTCGAGGTCGCCGAGCGGGACGGCGGTGTCGGGCAGCAGCGGGGCGAACCCGTCGCGGAACCCGTCCTCGCCGTTGACCGACAGCGAGCCGGTGGTCAGACCGTGGAAGGCGTGGGCGCAGTAGAGCACCCGCGGCTTCCCGGTGGCGAAGCGGGCGAACTTCAGCGCCGTCTCGACCGCTTCCGTACCGCTGTTACCGAAGAACACCCGGTCCAGGTGGGGGCTGTGGGTGAGCAGCTTCTCGGCGAGCAGTCCCGGCAGCGGCTGGCAGTCGAACCGGGTCAGGTCGGCGAGGGAGGCGTCGAGGACGTCGTGCAGCGCCTTGCGGACGACGGGGTGGTGACGACCCAGGCCCATGACACCGAATCCGGCGAGCATGTCCAGGTAGTCGTTGCCGTCCGCGTCCCAGAAGTGGGCGCCCTCGGCCCGTTCGTAGACCTTGTCGAAGCCGATGGTGTGCAGCATCTTCGGCAGCTGGTGGTTGAGGTACTTGGCGTGCAGCTCGTACCGTTCGGCGCCGCGCTCGGCGAGCAGCGTCTGGAGGTCGAACTCCTTGCTCATGCGTCGTTCTCCTTGCCGGACTTCACACTGAGGGAGGTACTGATCCGCCCGGCGATCTCCACCGGTGTCAGACCGATGTCGGCCAGCACTTCACCGCGCTTGGCGTGCGCGAGGAACTGCTCGGGGATTCCGAACCGCCGTACGGGCACATCGACTTCGGCGTCGCCGAGCGCGAGGGCGACCGCGGAGCCGACTCCCGCGGCCCTGCTGTTGTCCTCGACGACGGCGACGAGTTCGTACCCGGTCGCCAGCGGGGCGAGATCCGGGTCGACGGGTTTGACCCAACGGGGGTCGACGACCGTGCAGTTGATGCCGCGGGCCGCCAGCAGTTCGGCGGTCTGCAGGCAGACCGGCGCCATCACGCCGACCGACACGAGCAGCACGCGCGGGTTGTCGGACCGGTGCAGCACGTCGATGCCGCCCACCCGGTCGACGGCCGGGACCGGCGCGCCCACGGACTCCTTGGGGAAGCGCAGCACGGTCGGGGCGTCGTCCACGGCGACGGCCTCGCGCAGCTGGGCGCGGAGCTGGGCGGCGTCGCGCGGCGCGGCGATCCGCAGCCCCGGCACCACCTGGAGCACGGACATGTCCCACATGCCGTTGTGCGAGGCGCCGTCGACGCCGGTGATCCCGGCCCGGTCGAGGACGAAGGTGACGCCGCTCTTGTGCAGGGCGACGTCCATGAGGAGCTGGTCGAAGGCGCGGTTGAGGAAGGTCGCGTACACGGCGACGACCGGGTGCAGTCCGCCGGTGGCGAGCCCGGCGGCGGAGACGGCGGCGTGCTGTTCGGCGATGCCGACGTCCCACACCCGGTCGGGGAACTCGGCGGCGAACTTCGTCAGGCCCACCGGGTGCAGCATGGCCGCGGTGATGGCGACGACGTCCGCGCGCTCCCGGCCGATCGCCGCGATCTCGTCGCCGAACACCGAGGTCCAGGACGGGCCGCCTGCCGGGGCGAGCGGCTCGCACGTGAGGGGGTCCATCACGCCGACGGTGTGGAAACGGTCGGCCTCGTCCGCGAGCGCCGGCTCGTAGCCGCGGCCCTTCTCGGTCAGACAGTGCACGAGGACCGGCCCGTGGAAGCGTTTCGCGCGGCGCAGCGCGGACTCCATGGCCCCGATGTCGTGCCCGTCGATGGGTCCCACGTACTTCAGGCCCAGGTCCTCGAACATGCCCTGCGGGGCGAACGCGTCCTTGAAGCCCTTCTTGGCGCCGTGCAGGGACTCGTAGACGGTGTGTCCGACGACGGGGGTGCGCAGCAGGACGTCCTTGCCCCAGGCCAGCACCTTCTCGTAGCCGTCGGTCGTGCGCAGGGTCGCCAGGTGGTTGGCGAGGCCGCCGATGGTGGGCGCGTAGGAGCGCTCATTGTCGTTGACCACGATGATCAGCGGGCGGTCCTTGGCCGCCGCGATGTTGTTCAGCGCCTCCCAGGCCATGCCGCCGGTCAGCGCGCCGTCACCGATGACCGCGACGACGTGCCCGCGCTCCCCCTGCACCTGCCGCGCCTTGGCGAGTCCGTCGGCCCAGCCGAGGGAGGTGGAGGCGTGGCTGTTCTCGACGATGTCGTGCTCGGACTCCTCGCGCGAGGGGTAGCCGGACAGCCCGCCCTTGCCGCGCAGCTTGCTGAAGTCCTGACGGCCCGTCAGGAGCTTGTGCACATAGCTCTGATGGCCGGTGTCCCAGACGAGCCGGTCGACGGGCGACTCGAAGACCCGGTGGAGCGCGACGGTGAGTTCCACCACGCCCAGATTGGGTCCCAGGTGACCGCCGGTTCTGGCGACCGCGTGGATCAGGAACTCCCTGATCTCAACGGCCAGTTCGTCGAGCTCCTCCTCGCTCAGCGCCTTAAGATCGCGCGGCCCCCGGATGGTTTCCAGAATCGTCACGCTCGAGCCCCCTTCGTGGTCGAACCTCACAACCCAGCACTCAGCTCACGGTGACGTCGGGCGCACCCGACGCGACGCCGTCCTTCTCCATCCGTTCGGCGATCTTCAGCGCCTCCTCGATGAGCGTCTCCACGATCTTCGACTCGGGCACGGTCTTGATGACCTCGCCGCGGACGAAGATCTGGCCCTTGCCGTTGCCGGACGCGACACCGAGATCGGCCTCGCGGGCCTCCCCCGGCCCGTTCACGACACACCCCATGACGGCCACCCGCAGCGGCACCTCCATGCCGTCGAGCCCGGCGGTCACCTCGTCGGCCAGCTTGTACACGTCCACCTGGGCCCGCCCGCAGGACGGACAGGAGACGATCTCCAGGCGCCGCTGCCGCAGCCCCAGCGACTCCAGGATCTGGATGCCGACCTTGCACTCCTCGGCCGGCGGCGCGGACAGCGAGACGCGGATGGTGTCGCCGATGCCCTCGGAGAGCAGCGCGCCGAAGGCGACGGCCGACTTGATGGTGCCCTGGAAGGCGGGGCCCGCCTCCGTCACCCCGAGGTGCAGCGGGTAGTCGCACGCGGCGGCGAGCTGCCGGTACGCGTTGACCATCACCACGGGGTCGTTGTGCTTGACGGAGATCTTGAGGTCGCGGAACCCGTGCTCCTCGAAGAGCGACGCCTCCCACAGCGCCGACTCGACGAGCGCCTCCGGGGTGGCCTTCCCGTACTTCTCCAGGAGCCGGCGGTCGAGCGACCCCGCGTTGACCCCGATCCTGATCGGCGTACCGGCGTCGGCCGCCGCCTTCGCGATCTGCTTGACCTGGTCGTCGAACTTCTTGATGTTGCCCGGGTTCACCCGCACCGCCGCGCACCCGGCGTCGATGGCGGCGAACACGTACTTGGGCTGGAAGTGGATGTCCGCGATGACAGGGATCTGCGACTTGCGCGCGATGGTCGCGAGCGCGTCCGCGTCGTCCTGCGTGGGGCACGCCACCCGCACGATCTGACAGCCGGACGCGGTCAGTTCGGCGATCTGCTGCAGCGTGGCCCCGATGTCCGAGGTCCGTGTCGTCGTCATCGACTGCACGGACACCGGTGCGCCGCCTCCCACCGCCACCGGTCCGACCATGATCCGGCGGCTGGCGCGCCGCTCGGCGATCGGTCGGACCGGTACCTCGGGGAGGCCCAGTGAGACGGGCTCTCCGTTCATGCCACGCTCACCCACGATTCCCGGCGACGGTCTCGGACATGGCGCGGATGGACTCCTTCAGCGACCCCATCGTGGCGAGCACGGCGGTCGGCTCGTAGCCGCAGTGCGCCATGCAGTTGGCGCAGCGCGGGTCCTTGCCGCGCCCGTACGCCTCCCAGTCGGTGTCCTCGATCAGCTGCCGGTACGACGGCACGTACCCGTCGCTCATCAGGTAGCAGGGCTTCTGCCAGCCGAAGAGCGAGTAGTTCGGGATCGCCCACGCCGTGCACGGGAAGTCGACCTTGCCCTCCAGGAAGTCCAGGAAGAGCGGCGAGTGGTTGAGCCGCCAGCGCCTGCGGTTGCCGCCGGAGAACGCCTTCTTGAACAGCTCCCGGGTCTGGGTGACGCCGAGGAAGTGCTCCTGGTCGGGCGCCTTCTCGTAGGCGTAGGCGGGCGAGATCATCATCTCGTCGACCTTGAGGTCGTCGTTGAGGTAGTTCAGCACCTCGATGATGTTCTGCGGGGTGTCCGTGTTGAAGAAGGTCGAGTTCGTGGTGACCCGGAAGCCGCGCCGCTTGGCCTCCTTGATCGCCTCGACCGCCTCGTCGAAGACGCCTTCCTTGGCGACGGACTCGTCGTGACGCTCGCGCATCCCGTCGATGTGCACCGTGAAGGCGAAGAACGGCGACGGCTTGAACTTGTCCATCTTCTTGCGCAGCAGCAGCGCGTTGGTGCACAGGAAGACGTACTTCTTCCGGGCCACCAACTGCCGCACGATCTCATCGATCTGAGGGTGCATCAGCGGCTCGCCGCCGGCGATGGACACCATCGGCGCACCGGATTCCAGCACGGCGCCGACCGCCTGCGCGACGGGCATGCGCTGCTTGAGCACGCCCGCCGGGTGCTGGATCTTGCCGCAGCCCTCGCACTTCAGGTTGCAGGCGTACAGCGGTTCCAGTTCGACAATGAGCGGGAACTTGTCCCGCTTGCGGATCTTCTGTTCAGCGAGATACGTCGCAACCTTGATGGACTGTCGCAGTGGCATGGCCATCTGGGCTCACCTCCGAGGGAGCAGCAAAGAACGGTGCCATTCGAAAAAAGCGGGAAGGACGGCACGAAGGACGCGGAAAGCAGATAGTCCACCGCGGACCGTGCCGATCCTGACGAGTTCGTGTTCCGGGGCGTCGACGACCACCCGGACGGCCGCAACCGGACGCTCCCCGGTCCCGACCGCCGTACGCAGGGTGGCCGCCGACTCCATGTCGACGGCGATCGCGCCGGTGGCCAGCAGGTCGCCGCGCTCGTGGCCGCGGACGACGTGGTCGGAACCGGTGAGCGGACCGGTGTGCACGCTCCGGCCGGGCACGGCCTTCACCAGTTCCTTCACCAGCAGCTCCGTGTTCACGCACGGGGTGCTGCCGTGCGGGTCGCGGGTCTCCTGGGCCACGACGAGGTCGCCGGGGTGCATGCCGGGCGCGAGTCCGGCACAGAACCCGGTGGCGATCACCGCGGCCCCGCGCAGCGCCGCGTCGCCGAGGGCGCGCGCCGTCGCACGCTCGGCGGCGCTCGGGCCCATGCCCGTGCGCAGCACGGTCACGGGCGCGCTCGCGCCGGCCCGGCTGCCGGTGCGCAGGGCGACGTGCTCGATGCCCAGCGCGCAGGCGACGAGCATGGCCGCGGTCTCCGGTGGGCGCACGGCCACCGGGTCGTCGCCCATCAGGCGTCCTTGAACGGCTCGCCGTGGACGTACCGGCCGAGCGCGGTCAGCGGGAAGACCTGCCGGTACAGGTGGTAGTTGATCGAGAAGTCCCAGGGGAAGCCGGTCCCGGTGAAGTACGGCTCGTCCCAGGTGCCGTCCTCGGTCTGGGTCTCGGCGAGGAAGGTGATCCCCCGCTCGACGGCCTTGGAGTCCCGCTCGTCGGCCGACAGCAGCGCCATCAGTGCCCAGGCGGTCTGCGACGCGGTGGAGACACCGTGTCCCTTCCAGTCCTCGTAGCGGTACGAGCGAAGGTCCTCGCCCCAGCCGCCGTCCTCGTTCTGCACCGACTCCAGCCAGTCGACCGCGCGGCGGATCGCGGGGTGCGCGGCGGGCATCCCGGCGGCGGTCAGCGCGGGCAGCACCGACCCGGTGCCGTAGACGTAGTTGACGCCCCAGCGGCCGAACCAGGCGCCGTTGTCCTCCTGTTCGGCGAGCAGCCACTCGATGCCGCGGCGGGTGCGCGGATCGCGCGAGCGTCCCTCGACGGCCAGCATCTCGACGACGTGCCCGGTGACGTCGGCCGACGGCGGGTCGATGACCTCGCCGAAGTCGCAGAACGGCAGCCGGTTGGGGAACGGGCTGGTGTTGTCGACGTCGAAGGCGCCCCACGCCCCGTTCTTCGACTGCATCCCGAGGTTCCAGCGCACACCGCGCTCGATGGCCTGCTCGATGCGTGCGGTGTCGGGGTGCCGCACGCGGCGCAGCGCGAGCACGACCTCCGCGGTGTCGTCGATGTCGGGGTAGTTGTCGTTGTGGAACTCGAAGGCCCAGCCGCCGGGTTCGAGCGCCGGCTTGCGCACCGACCAGTCGCCGGGCCGGTCGATCTGCTCGTCGAGCATCCAGGTGGCGGCCTTGACGAGCGCCGGGTGGTCGCCGGGCAGTCCGGCGTCGGCGAGCGCGATGGTGGCCAGACAGGTGTCCCAGACGGGCGACTGGCAGGCCTCGATCTTGCGGGCGCCGTCCTCGCGCCACACCGCGAACCGGTCGAGGGAGGCGAGACCGGCCTTCAGGACGGGGTGGTCGAGGTCGTAGCCGAGCAGGTGCAGGGCGATGACGGAGTAGACCGCGGGCGGCTGGATGCCGCCCCAGCAGCCGTCGTTCTCCTGGCGTTCGATGATCCAGCGGGCCGCCGAGTTCATGGCGGACCTGCGCAGCTTCTTGACGGCCACCTTGTGGTAGCCGTGCATGATCTTGTCGAGCCGCTGGAAGGCGCCGTCCCAACTCGCCATCGGGGCCATCGGCCTGGCCGGGTTCGGGTCGCGGGCGTCGGTGTGCAACTCGTCCAGGGCGAACGGCGCGGGGCGCACCGGGCGCTTCGCGGACACGACGGTGAGGGGCACGATGGTCTGCCGCGCCCAGCACCCGAAGTCGTAGATGTTGAGCGGCATCCACTTCGGGAAGTAGAGGAGTTCCGGCGGGAGTTCGGGGAGGTCGTCCCACTTCCACCAGCCGAACAGGGCCAGCCAGATCCGGGTGAAGACGCGGCTCGCGGCGATGCCGCCGCGCTCGCGGACCCAGGCGGAGGCCTGCGCCATGTGCGGGGCGTCCGGGGAGTCGCCCGCGAGGCGCAGGGCGACGTACGCCTCGATGGTGGTGGAGAGTTCGCCGGGTCCGCCGTAGAAGGTGGCCCAGGTGCCGTCGTCCCGCTGTTCGCCGCGGATGAAGAGCGCGGCGGCGGCGGTGGTGGCCTGGTCCCGGATGCCCAGGAACTGCCTGAGCAGCAGGTCCTCGGCGTCCATCGTCACGTTGGTGTCGAGGTCACCCTTCCACCACCCCTGGGCGTCCTGCCGGGCGAGCAGGAAGTCCGTGGCGCGCTGTATGGCTCGGGTGGCGGCTTGGTGTGTCCCGGCCGCCTCGGGGGTCGTGTCGGACGGTGGGGCAGTGGTGGCCGAGGACGCTTCGGGAGCTGCCGCTCCGGTGCTTCCGTCGGTCGTCGCTGTCATGGCTATCCCTTCGTGCAGTGCTTCATCTCTGCTGGGTAACCGTCGGCCGATGCCCTGGCGGGACACCGGCCGGCGACTGCGAGTCATATGCGGCCGATAGTGATCATCTCTTTCGTACGACGACGAAGTCGGCGAGCGCCGCGAACTGGGCGCGCACCGTGGCGGGCATCTGGACGGTGTCCAGGGCTTCGAGGGCGGTCTTGTGCTGGCGCCGGGCCTCGTCGGCGGTCCACTGCCGGCCGCCGGCCTCTTCGATGAGGGCGGCGCGGGCGGCGAACTCCGCCTCGGAGAAGTTGTCGAAGTCGTTGTTCTTGGCGTCGGCGGCGAGGAGTTCGCCCAGCCGCTCGGAGGCCGCGCCGCCCGCGGCGAGCGCGGCGACGACCGGCAGCGACTTCTTGCGCTGGCGCAGGTCGCTCCAGGTCTGCTTGCCCGTCGACTCGGGGTCGCCCCAGATGCCGAGCAGGTCGTCGACGGCCTGGAAGGCCAGGCCCAGGTGGTAGCCGTACTTCTCCAGGGCGTCGGCGGTGACGTCGTCGGCGCCGCCGAGTACCGCGCCGATGGAGGAGGCGCAGGCGAGCAGGGCGCCCGTCTTGTTGCCCTCCATCTCCAGGCACTCCTCGACGCTGACCCGCTCGCGGTGCTCGTAGGAGATGTCCTGCGCCTGTCCGTCGATCAGGGCGCGGGTGGCGGTGGTCAGGCGGCGCGTGGCGCGCCCGGCGTCCACCGAGGCGATCTCCAGGAGGAGTTCGTTGGCGAGGGCGAACAGCGCGTCGCCGACGAGGATCGCCTGGGCGGGGCCGTGCACCTTCCAGACGGTGTCGCGGTGGCGCCGCTGCTCGTCGCCGTCCATCAGGTCGTCGTGCAGGAGCGAGAAGTTGTGGACCAGCTCGACCGCGACGGCTCCGGGCACGCCCACCTCGGGGGCGGCACCGGCGGCCTGGGCGGAGAGCACGGCGAGCGCGGGGCGCACGGCCTTGCCGCCGTCGCCGTCGGCGGGGTTGCCCGCGGCGTCGATCCAGCCGAAGTGGTAGGCGGCGACGGTGTCCATGGGCGGCGCGAGCCGGTCCACGGCCTTCTTCAGCACTGGCGTGGCCAGGGTTCGGCCGCGCTCGAGAAGCGCGGTCACGTCCACCGCGTCGGCAGCCTCTTCGGCCGAGGGCACAGGTGGCACAGTCTCTCCTTGATGTGGCGTTCCAGCCGTTGGTGACGGTCGGGTCGTCATGGGCGTTTCTACCGAGGGAAGTTCGAGGCTCACGCCGCCTCCCGGAACAGATGGCCGCGGGGGCGGCCCTGTGCGGTGAGGGCCGCGTCCGCGGCGCCGACCCCGCTGCGAACTGCACCTTCCATCGTCGCGGGCCAGCCGGTGGCGGTCCATGCACCGGCCAAGTAGAGACCGGGGGCGCGGGTGCGCGCGGCGGGCCGGAGGGCGCCCGTGCCCGGGGTGGGCGCGAAGGTGGCGGTGCGCTCCCGGGTCACGAAGAAGTCGACGACGCGTGCGCCGCGCGCGGCCGGGAGCAACCGCTCCAGTTCGGGCAGGTAGCGCTCGCGCAGCGCGGCGACGGGTTCGTCGATGTCGTCCTGGGCGGCGGACTGGGAGACGGCCAGGTACTGGCCGCCCGCCAGTCCGGGGACCTCGGTGAGGCCGGACGCCTCGGTGCGGTCGAAGACCCACTGCACCGGGGAGCCCAGGGCGGTGAAGAAGGGACGTTTGAGCACCTTGCGGTCGTACACCACGTGCAGGTTCAGGATCGGCGCGGTGCCGATGCCGAGCAGCCGGTCCGGGGCGTCGAGCGCGCCGTCCGGCAGCAGGTCGTAGGTCTCGCGCTGCGGCACGGCGAGCACCACGGTGTCGGCGGTGAGGATCTGGCCGGAACTGTCGGGTCCCTCGGGAACCTCCACCGCCCAACGCCCGTTTTCGGTACGGGAGACGGAGGTGACGCGTGTCCGGAGTCCGATGGTCACGCCCGCGGAGTCGAGCGCCTTGCGGGCCAGCGTGTCGTGGAGTTCACCGAGGGGCACCCGGGCCCAGCCGATGTCGGCGGCGCCGGGGTCGGACAGCAGCCCGGTCTTGAACACCATGGCGGCCAGCGCGAGCGAGCACTCGCCCGCCACCGCGTTCAGGGTCGCGACCCCGACGAGGTCCCACAGCGCCTCGACGGCCCGCTCCGACTGACCGTGCTCGGCCAGCCAGGAGCCGAAGTCCCGCTCGTCGAGCGCCGGATCGGTGAGATCGAGCCCCTTGAGGGCGAGAGCGGCCCGGCCGACGTTGGCGCGTTCGGCCAGGGACAGGTGCGGGTACGTGGCCAGGCTTCGGGCCAGATGCAGCGGCACGGGCAGCCCCGTCCGCCGCAGCCGCCCGAGCCGATTGCGCTCCGCGTCGAGAACGGGCACGTCGAGACGATCCTGCAGCGGTGCGAGGTCCGTGGCGTCGATGCGGTCCAGGAACCAGCGGTAGGCGGAACAGCAGCGCAGGTACACGTGCTGGCCGTTGTCGACGGTCAGGTCGCCGCGCTTGAAGGAGAAGGCGAGCCCGCCGAGCCGGGGGCGGCCCTCCAGGAGCGTGACGTCCATGCCGCCGTCGGCGAGGGCGAGGGCGGCCGTGATCCCCGCGAGCCCGCCGCCGACGACCACCGCGACGGGCTGTCGCGACGCGTCGGACGGCGCCTCTGCGTGGCTGCTCATGCGCCCTCCCCCTCGGTGCTTGTCATGGTGCGTACGGCCAGCGTGTGGCGGGTTTCGACGGATGTGACGACGACGCGGCCGGCCGTTGCATGCAGGGACGCCGCGTCGCAGCGGAGGGTTGCCCGCCGCTTCGCGTTCACCGCGCGGTTCTGACCACCGCGTCCCACCGGCCCCATCAGATACGTCTCCGGAGAGCGGCGCGGGACGACGCGCGGGAGACGGTCCGCGCGTCCAGCCCGGACAGGCCGCGCACGGCGACGTACGCCTTCTCGTGCCCGGGCAGCGAGACACGGCCGCGCAGCACGGCCTCCGGCTCGCGCTCGATGCGGTCGAGCAGGCGCCGGTAGATACCGGCCATGGCGGCGACACAGGCGCCGGAGCGCCGGTCGAGCAGGGGCAGCAGCTGGTACCCCTCGGCGAACAGGGCACGGGCGCGCCGCACCTCGAAATGCACGAGCCCGGCGAAGTCCGAACCGGCGGGCGGGACCGCGGAGTCGAATCCGGCCGAGCAGCCGAACTTGGCCAGGTCGTCGGCGGGCAGGTAGGTGCGCCCGTCGGCGGCGTCCTCGCGGACGTCCCGCAGGATGTTGGTCAGCTGGAGCGCGAGCCCGAGCGTGTCGGCGTACTCGGCGGCGCGCTCGGCGCCCCGCGCGCCCGGCTCGGTCCCGAACACGCCGAGGGAGACCCGTCCGATGGCCCCGGCGACACACCGGCAGTACACCTTCAGGTCGTCCCAGGTCTCGTACGTCTCGCCGCGCAGGTCCATCAGGACGCCGTCGATGAGTTCGTCGAGCCCGCCGAGCGGGATCGGGAAGCGGTCGGCGGCGTGCGCGAGGGCGACGGCCACCGGGTCGGTGTCGTCCTCCTCGACCTTGCCCGCCTGCACCCGGGCGAGCAGCGCCCGGGTCTCGTCGAGCCGCTCGGCCTTGACGTCGGGCGGCAGCGTGCCGTCGCCGATGTCGTCGACGCGGCGCGAGAACGCGTACACCGCCGACATGGCCCGCCGCTTCGCGGTCGGCAGCAGCCGGATGCCGTAGGCGAAGTTGCGCGCCTGTTGTCCGGTCACGGTCTCGCAATAGCTGTATGCGGCGAGCACCGGTGCCGACACGTGCTGGTCAGACTCCACGGCCTTGCTCACCCCTCTCCTCGCAGAGTCGCTCCCACCTCGCGCAGCAGCCGGAGCTTGGTGGGCTTCGGTGGTCCAGGTAGGACGTCGTACTTCGCGGCGGTGATCGCGTGGACCGCCGCCTTCCCCCCTGCCACGAAACCGGCCAGCAGCAGCTTCAGCCTGCCGTGGACGCTACCCACCAGGGGGGTGCCTTCATTCAAGAGCCGCAGGGCGCGATCCGCTTCGTGAGCGACCAGCGCGCGCACGGATGCGCCCGCGGTCGGTACGGCGAGATCCGCTTCCTGGACGTGGAACTGTTTCATGTCCTCGGCAGGCAGGTAGATGCGGTCGCGGCCGAGGTCCTCGGCCACGTCCTGGAGGTGTTCGACGATCTGCAGTCCGGTGCAGACCGCGTCCGAGCGGCGGATGCGCTCGGGGGTCGAGGTGCCGGTGATGGCGAGGACGAGGCGGCCCACGGGGTTGGCGGACAGCTTGCAGTAGGCGAGCAGGTCGTCGTAGGTCTCGTAGCGGGTGACGAGCTGGTCCTGGCGGTTGGCCTGGAGGAGGCCCAGGAACGGCTCGGGGGTGAGGGAACGGCGGCGGACCGTGGGCTGCAGAGCGGCCAGCAGCGGGTGCCGCGGCGTCCCGTCGAAGACGCGGTGCAGGTCGGCCTCCAGGGCGTCCAGCATCGCGAGCCGGTCGTCCGCCTGTTCGGGTGACACGCCGAGCCGACGGGCGTCGGCGCCACCGGGGGCGAGGTCGCCGTCGCCGATGTCGTCGACCAGGCGCGCGTACCCGTACACGGCCATCAGGTCGTCGCGCCAGGCGCGCGGCAGGAAGGCCGGGGCCACCGGGAAGTTCTCTTCGGCGGCCTTGTCGAGGGTGGCGTCCGTCGTGGAGTCCGGGCGCACACGGGAGGACGGGCTCACCGGGTGCGGTCCGCTTCCGGAACGACGGCGAAAGCCTCGTGGACCTGGAGAGTTTCCGTAGCCATTGCCGTCACATCTCCCGTTCTACACTGCGGACCCAATACATCCCATTTCGGACACGCCGCCCGGCCGTCCGCGCGGTTGACCGACCCCGAAGTGTCGGGAGGTCGTGCATTATCGCCCCACTTGCCGCGATTCGGCACCGGTACAGCTTACGTTGTACAACGAGGGCCGCCACGCCGGGGTGTTCTGCACATCACAACAACACACCGATTGGCGCCAAGATTCCCTGGCGGCAAGGAAGTTGACCTCTCCTTGACCAAGATCGGGAATTCGATGCCGAGTGCAAACATCTGGCGTGAACACATCGAAGGCCCCACCGTCATGAGCCGGTGGGGCCTAAAGACGCGAAAGGAGGGTTCGCGGGTTACTTGCCCGTGAACTTCTCGTACTCCTTGAGTACCTCGGCCGTCGGACCGTCCATACGCAGTTCCCCGCGCTCCAGCCACAGGACGCGGTCGCAGGTGTCGCGGATGGACTTGTTGTTGTGGCTGACGAGGAAGACCGTGCCGGCCTCCTTGCGCAGCTCACGGATGCGGGCCTCGGAACGCTTCTGGAACTTGCGGTCGCCCGTGGCCAGGGCCTCGTCGATCATGAGGACGTCGTGGTCCTTGGCCGCCGCGATGGAGAAGCGCAGACGCGCCGCCATGCCGGACGAGTACGTCCGCATCGGCAGGGTGATGAAGTCGCCCTTCTCGTTGATGCCGGAGAAGTCGACGATGTCCTGGTAGCGCGCCCTGATCTCCTCGCGCGACATGCCCATCGCGAGACCGCCGAGGATGACGTTGCGCTCGCCCGTCAGGTCGTTCATCAGGGCCGCGTTCACACCGAGCAGCGAGGGCTGGCCGTCGGTGAAGACCTTGCCCTTCTCGGCGGGGAGCAGGCCCGCGATGGCGCGCAGCAGCGTCGACTTGCCCGATCCGTTCGAGCCGATGAGGCCGATCGCCTCGCCGCGGTAGGAGGTGAAGGAGACGCCGCGCACCGCGTGCACCTTGCGCACCCCGCGCTCCTCGCCGCGCTTGAGTATCCGGCTCAGCGCGGAGGTGGCGCTGCCCTTGCCGGTCCTGGCGCCGTTGACGCGGTAGACGATGTGCAGTTCGTCGGCGATGACCGTGGGGATCCGGGCATCGGACGTCTTGTCGAGATCAGCCACGGCCGTACCGCTCCTCTGCCTTCCA
Organism: Streptomyces sp. NPDC001904; assembly: GCF_040297005.1. NCBI lineage: Bacteria > Bacillati > Actinomycetota > Actinomycetes > Kitasatosporales > Streptomycetaceae > Streptomyces > Streptomyces sp. NPDC001904. Next base: position 430,078 of record NZ_JBEOYI010000005.1, read on the forward strand.
GAAGTAGATGAAGCCCACGCCCGCGAAGAGGACGGCCCAGCCCGCGGCGAATGCCCACACGTGCGGCGGCAGGTACGCGGAGCCGTAGCCGTCGCTGCGCAGGAACGCGTAACGGATCAGGTCCATGTAGATGGAGGCCGGGTTCCACTGGAGGACGTCGGAGAGCCAGCTCGGCGCGTTCTTGTCCTCGAGCATCGCGGGGATGCTGAACATGACGCCCGAGGCGTACATCCAGGTGCGCATCACGAAGGGCATCAGCTGCGCCAGGTCGGGCGTCTTGCTGCCGGCCCTGGCGAAGATCAGCGCGAGGCCCATGTTGAAGCCGAACTGGAGGACCAGGGCGGGGATCACCAGGAGCCAGGCGAGCGCCGGCATGACGCCGAAGCCGAGCGTGACGATGATCAGCACGATCATCGAGAACAGCAGTTGCTGGAGCTGCTGGAGCGCGAACGAGATCGGCAGCGAGGCTCGCGGGAAGTGGAGCGCCCTGACGAGGCCCAGGTTGCCGGAGATGGCCCGGACGCCCGCCATGACCGAGCTCTGGGTGAACGTGAAGACGAAGACGCCCGTCACCAGGAAGGGCACGTAGATGTCGTGCGGGATGCCCTTCCTGCCGCCCAGCAGCAGGCCGAAGATGAAGAAGTAGACCGCCGCGTTCAGCAGCGGGGTCGCCACCTGCCAGACCTGGCCCAGCTTGGCCTGGCTGTACTGGGCGGTCAGCTTCGCCTGGGAGAAGGCGATGATGAAGTGCCGTCGGCCCCACAGCTGGCGTACGTACTCGCTCAGACCGGGGCGGGCACCGCTGACGGACAAGCCGTACTTGGCGGCGAGCTCGGCAGGGGAGAGCCCGTCGTCGGGTGACGGGGACGCGCTCACCGCGACACCGCCGTCATGCGTTGTCTCACTCACAGAAGGGAACTTTCGTCTACAAAAGCGCAGCCTGGTCGGGCATCGGCACAAGCAGAGGACAGGTTTCGCCCCGCATGCTCTCAGAACAGAGCTTGTCAGATCACGGGAGGTCGGCCCAGTCGGGTCAGCCGCCACACCGTGCGCCACTTCATGGGGCGCCGCGGGCCGCAGGGGCTGGTCCAGCCCTCCTTGAACCCGCCGAACCAGGCCTTGAGGGCGGGGCCCGAGGGACGGCGGGCCAGGGTGAGGAGCAGCCAGACGCCCAGGTAGACCGGGATCAGGGGCGCGGGCAGATTGCGGCGGGCGAGCCAGACCCGGTTGCGGGCCACCATGCGGTGGTAGACCGCGTGCCGGGACGGGGCCGTCGTCGGGTGGTGCAGCACCATGTCGGCGCGGTAGTCGATCAGCCAGCCGGCGTCGAGGGCCCGCCAGGCGAGGTCGGTCTCCTCATGGGCGTAGAAGAACTCGCCGGGCAGCCCGCCGACCTCGGCGATGACCTGTGTGCGGCAGGCGTTGGCGCCGCCCAGGAAGGTCGTCACGCGCGAGGAGCGCATCGGGTCGGCCGCGCGCAGCCGCGGGACGTGGCGGCGCTGGGTCTCCCCGGTGTCCGGGTCGGCGATCCGGAAGCTGACGATGCCGAGCTTCGGGTCGGCGGCGAAGGCCTCGCGGCACTTCTGCGCGGTGTCGGTGAGCGGCAGCAGGCCGTCGTCGTCCAGGAACATCAGGACGTCGACGTCGCCGCCGGCGGGGCCGAACGCCTCGATGCCCACGTTGCGGCCGCCGGGGATGCCCAGGTTCTCGGGCAGCTCCACGGTCCGTACGCCCTCGGGGACCTCCGGGACCGGGGAGCCGTTGCCGACCACGACCACCTCGACCGGGTCGCCGTCCTGCTTGGCGACCGAGTCGAGGAGTGCGCGCAGCTCGGCCGGGCGGTTGCCCATGGTGATGATCACCGCGCCGACCTTCAGCGGGTGCGCCGACGTGCTCACTTCAGCCTGCTCGAAGCGAGGATCGACACGAGGTGGAGCAGGGTCTGGAGGAGCGCGATGCCCGCCAGGACGGCCACGCCCAGGCGCGAGAAGAACAGGTCGCCGCGGATCTGGTCGACGATCGCGAGGACCAGGATGAGCAGCGTCGCCTCGATGCCGAGGATGAGCCGGTGGAACTTGAACGCGGCGGCGGCCCTGCGGGCCAGCGCCATGCCGGAGGAGCGCATCTCGGAGGCGGACTCCTTGACCTGCTCCTTGCCGGTGGCCGCGCGGGCCAGGCCGACGAGGTCCGTCTCGGCCTTGATCATGATGGCGCCGAGCGCGGCGAGCGTGCCGAGGAAGGCCCACAGCCAGTCGATCCGGCCCGTGCCCCACAGGTCGGCGGCGCGCAGGCCGAAGCCGACGAGGACGGCGGCGTCGGTGAGGTACGCGCCGACGCGGTCCATCCAGACGCCGGCCAGCGAGTACTGCTTGCGCCAGCGGGCGATCTCGCCGTCGACGCAGTCCAGCAGCAGGTACAGCTGGACCGCGATCACGCCGAGGACCGCGCCCCAGATGCCCGGGACGAGCAGCGCGGGGGCGGCCAGCACACCGCAGACGGTCATCAGGTAGGTCAGCTGGTTGGGCGAGACCTTGGTGTTCACCAGGTGGCGGTCGACACGCAGCGAGACCTCGCGCATGTAGAGCCGGCCCATCCAGTGCTCACCGCTCCGGCGGTCCTTCACCCCGGCGGGGTGGACGACCGGGCGGAGCTCAGCTACCGATGGCTTTTGCATAGTCGGCGTAAGCGTCCCTGATCTGGTCGGTGGACAGGTCGAGGTGTTCGAGGATCGTGTAGCGGCCCGGACGGGTCTGCGGAGCGAACTCCACGACCTTGACGAACTCCTCCACGGTGAAGCCGATCTCCTCGGGCAGCACGGGCAGCCCGTGGCGGCGCAGCACCTCGGTCATGTAGACGGACTCCGCGTGGGCACCGCGCAGGTGCATGGCGAAGGCCGCGCCCAGACCGCACTGCTCGCCGTGGCTGGCGGCGCGCTTGGGATAGAGGAGGTCGAAGGCGTGGTTGATCTCGTGACAGGCGCCGGACGCCGGCCGCGAGTCGCCCGACACCGACATGGCGATACCGGTCATGACCAGGCCCTCGGCGAGCACCTGGAGGAAACCGTCGTCGCCGATGCCACCGGGGTGGCGCAGCACGGCCTCGCCGGCCTGGCGGGCCATGGCGGCGGCCAGGCCGTCGATGTCCTCGCCGCGCTCGCGGGCGGCGAGCTCCCAGTCCGCGACCGCGGAGATGTTCGACAGGGCGTCGCCGATGCCGGAGCGCACGAAGCGGACCGGGGCCTCACGGATGATGTCGAGGTCGATGACGACGGCGATCGGGTTCGGCACGCCGTAGCTGCCGCGGCCCGCGTCGTTGTCGAGGGTGGCGACCGGCGAGCAGAGGCCGTCGTGCGACAGGTTCGTCGCGACGGCGACCAGCGGCAGGCCGACCCGGGCCGCGGCGAACTTGCCGCAGTCGATGATCTTGCCGCCGCCGAGGCCGACGATGGCGTCGTAGCGCCCCGCCTTCTTGATCTCGTCGGCGAGCTTGATGGCGTCGTCGAGCGTGCCGCCGCCGACCTCGAACCAGTCGGCCCGGGGCAGCGAGGGCTCCAGACGGGCGCGCAGGGCCGCGCCCGAGCCACCGCTGATCGCGATGGCCAGGCGCCCGGTGGACGACGAGATCCTCTGGTCGGCGAGGACCGTGGCCAGGTCGTTGAGCGCCCCCGGCCGGATGTCGACGACGACCGGCGAGGGAATCAGCCTCGTCAGTACTGGCACGCGATCTCCCGTGCCTTGGCGAGGTCGTCGTGGTTGTCGATCTCGACCCAGCTCACGTCGCCGATGGGCGCGACGTCGACCTTGAAACCGCGGTTGACGAGCTCCTGGTAGCCGTCCTCGTAGTACAGCTGCGGGTCGCGCTCGTACGTGGCCTTCAGGGCGTCGGCCAGCTCGTCGGCGGCCTCGCCCTCGATGAGGGTGACGCCGATGTACTCACCGGTGGCCTCGGCCGGGTCCATGAGCTTCGTGATCTTCTGGACGCCCGCCTCGGGGTCGGCGACGACCTTCATCTCCTCGTCGCCGAGGTCCTTCACGGTGTCCAGGGCGAGGATGATCTTCTTGCCGTCGCCGCGGGCGGCGAGCAGCGTCTTCTCGACGGAGACCGGGTGCACGGTGTCGCCGTTGGCGAGGATCACCGTGTGCTTGATGGCGTCACGGCCGCACCACAGGGAGTAGGCGTTGTTCCACTTCTCGGCCACGTCGTTCTCGATCAGCGTCAGCTTCAGGCCGTACTTCGCCTCGAGCGCCGCCTTGCGCTCGTAGACGACCTCCTTGCGGTAGCCGACGATGATGCCGACCTCGGTGAGGCCGATCTCCGCGAAGTTCTTCAGGGTGAGGTCGAGGACGGAGAGCTCGTTCTCGGTTCCCTCGCCCACGACGGGCACGAGCGCCTTGGGAAGCGTCTCGGTGTAGGGGCGGAGCCGGCTGCCTGCGCCGGCGGCCAGGACGAGGCCGATCATGCGGGTTCTCCTTCATCGTGTACGGCGGGTGCTCCAGCAGAGACCCAGAAGCGGATGCTCTCGGCGAGCACCACGAGTGCCACGAGCACGGCGAGGGCCGTGAGCGCGACGGTGAAATGTGCGGGCGTGAGCAGTGCGGCCACCGCTGTGACGACCAGCGTGCGGCCCTCGTGCCCGCCGATCGCCCGCACGAGCCAGTGCGGGGGCGCTCCGGCGTCGCCACGGATGCGGTACACCGTGTCGTAGTGATGGTAGGCGACCGCGGCCACCAGCCCGAAAGCCGCGGGCAAGGCTCCGTTCACGTCCGCGCGGGCCGCGAGCACCAGGATGGTCAGGTACTCGGAGGCCCGGAAAATCGGGGGAACGAGCCAGTCGAGGGAGCCCTTGAGCGGGCGGGCGACGGCGAGTCCGGACGTGACGCAGTACACGGCCGCGGCCAGTACCGGCCAGCCGGTGCCGAAGCCGGTGAAGGCGCTCACCGCGACGACGGCCGCACCGCCGAGCGCGGCGACGACGGGGGCCGCGGCGCCCTTGCCGACCCGGGCGACGGCCTGCGCGAGCGGGCCGGAGTCGGCCAGCTCGGCCAGGGCCTCGGCGGCGCGGTCGGTACGGCGGGCCTTGCGGGTCAGCGAGCGCAGGACGCGGCCCGCGGTGGTGTAGCAGGCGGCGAGCGCGCAGCCCACGAGCAGGACGTAGAAGGTGATGCGCGGGGTGGTGAGCGCGGTGAAGATCGCGATGAGCGCCCAGCGCTCGCCGATGGGCAGCACTATCATCCGGCGCACCCAGACCGTCCAGCCGACGCTGTCGAGCTTGTCGGAGAGGGCGGCGGTGGGACTGGTGTTGGCGCTGGCGTCGTGGTTCGCCTCGTTGAAGGAGAAGTCGACGACGTGGCGGCAGGTCTGGAGGACCATCGCGCCGAGCGCGAGGGCCCACACGTCGTCACCGCCGCCGCTCGCGTTCGCCGCGCCGAGCGCGAGGCCCGCGTAGTAGGCGTACTCCTTGGCGCGGTCGAAGGTCGCGTCCAGCCAGGCGCCGAGGGTCGAGTACTGCAGCGAGTAGCGGGCGAGCTGCCCGTCGGTGCAGTCCAGGACGAAGGAGAAGAGGAGCAGCAGGCCCGCGGCGACGAAGCCGGGGCGGGTGCCGGTGGCCGCGCAGCCGGCCGCGATCAGCGCGGTGAGCAGGGACGCGGTGGTGACCTGGTTCGGGGTCAGGCCGCGGCGTGCGCACCAGCGCGCGATGTAGCGGGAGTACGGGCTGACGCAGTACGTGGTGAAGAAGCCGTCCCGCGCCTTGACGGCGGTGCGCAGCCGGATCGCCTCGTCGTCGACGGCGGCGACGCGCTGGCGGGCCTCGTTGCGGGCCTGCGGGTCGTGCGGCACGGCGGCGACGAGTTCGCCGAGTACGGGGCGGTGCACCGCGGTGCCGGCCGCCTCCAGGCTCTTGGCGACGGCGTCGGGGGCGATGCCGTTCTCCGTGACGGCCCGGTTCAGCGCCTGCCGGGCCGTGGGCTGCGCGGTGACGGCGCCGGGGACGGCCGAGGCGGCGAAACGGGGGTCGGTGAGGCCGAGACGCAGGGCGTGGACATGGCCCACGAAACCCGCGTCGACGACCGCGACCCGCTGGTCGCCGGGGACGGCCGCGAGCGCCGCTCGGGCGTCCGCCGCGTCCGGGGCGAGCCGCACGTCGAAGCCGAGCTCCCGCAGATCGCCCTCCAGGGACGACCCGGGAACCGGCTGACCGGTGACGATGGCGGTCGACAGACGAACTCACTCCTTGGGTGCCGACGCGAGCGCGCCGGGCTCATGCACGAAGGGGGCGCCCCGCACCCTTGCACCCTTGTTCGACGGGGCTGGGCCGGGCGGCATGTCGGCAGAGGCTATCGGATGATCTGAAGCGGACGTTCACCGCCCGTTTACGGCCCGATCAGCCGCTGTCCCACGCGGTCCGTGGTGCCGGGACCGCCCGGTCATCATTGTCGATCAAGGCCCCGGGCCACAAACCCGGGCCGGGGTGTGACCGGCTTAGGGTGGTGCGTCATGACATGGCTGATCACCGGCGGAGCCGGATACATCGGGGCACACGTCGCACGGGCGATGGGCGGGGCGGGCGAGCGCGTCGTCGTGCTCGACAACGTGACGTCGGGGGTGCCGGACCGGTTGCCGCCGGAAATCCCGCTGGTGCGCGGCTCGGCGACGGACGCGGAGCTGGTGGCCCGGGTGTGCGCCGAGCACGAGGTGGCCGGTGTCGTGCACCTGGCCGCGCAGAAGCAGGTCGGCGAGTCGGTCGAGCGGCCGGAGCTGTACTACCGGGAGAACGTCGGCGGGCTCGCCACTCTCCTGGAGGCGGTCGCCGCGGCGGGCGTGCGCCGGTTCGTGTTCTCCTCGTCGGCCGCCGTCTACGGCAACCCGGACATCCCCGTCTCGGATCTGATCACCGAGTCGACGCCGTGCGCGCCGGTGAACCCGTACGGGGAGACGAAGCTCGCGGGTGAGTGGCTGGTGCGGGCGGCCGGGCACGCGCACGGCATGGCGACGGCCTGCCTGCGGTACTTCAACGTCGCGGGCGCCGCCGCGCCGGCGCTCGCCGACACCGGTGTCTTCAACGTGATCCCGATGGTCTTCGACCGGCTCACCCGGGGCGAGGCCCCGCGGATCTTCGGCGACGACTACCCGACGCCGGACGGCACCTGCGTCCGCGACTACATCCATGTCGCCGACCTCGCCGATGCGCATCTGTCGGCGGTGCGCCGGCTCTCCAGGGCGGACGCGAGCGGTGATCTGACCTTGAACATCGGCACCGGCCAGGGCGTTTCCGTACGCGAACTGGTCGACGTGATCGCCGAGGTGACGGGTGACCGCAGGCCGGCGCTCGTCGAGCCGCGCCGGGCCGGTGACGCGCCGCGCGCGGTGGGGTCGTCGGCGCTGGCCGAGAAGGAGCTGGGCTGGTCCGCGTCGCACAGCGTGCGCGAGATGGTCGAGTCGGCCTGGGCCGGCTGGTGCCTGCGGCATCCCGAGGCGCGTACCGACTGATCACCCCCTCACTCGACGACGCCCGCCGAAAACCGTATCCGCGCAGGTCACGGCAGATGACAACGGTGTTCAGTGCAGTGTTTGCGGATACCCCCCACCCGTAGTTCACTGTGATCGCCGCCCCGGTGCGGGGCGGCTCGGCGGGCCGATGCGGAGGGCGGTGCGGTTCCATGGGTGCCGGGCACGATCACGGACACGGCCACGGGGCCTCGACGGGGACCGCCGCGGCCGCCCACCGGGGTCGGCTGCGTATCGCGCTCGCCATCACGGTGACCGTGATGGTGGTGGAGATCGTCGGTGGCCTCGTGGCCGACTCGCTCGCCCTGATCGCGGACGCGGCCCACATGGCGACGGACGCGCTGGGGCTTGCGATGGCCCTGCTGGCGATCCACTTCGCGAACCGCCCGGCCGGCGAGCAGCGCACCTTCGGGTACGCGCGTGCCGAGATCCTGGCCGCGCTGGCCAACTGTCTGCTGCTTCTGGGGGTGGGTGGCTACGTCCTGGTCGAGGCGGTCCAGCGCTTCATGGAGCCGGCCGAGACCGCGGGCGGTACGACGATCGTCTACGCCCTGATCGGCCTGGTCGCGAACATGATCTCGCTCTCCCTGCTGGTGAAGGGGCAGCGGGACAGCCTGAACGTGCGGGGCGCCTTCCTGGAGGTCGCCGCGGACGCCCTCGGGTCCGTGGCGGTGCTCGTCGCCGCGACGATCATCCTGACCACGGGCTGGCAGGCCGCCGACCCGATCGCGTCGCTCGTCATCGGCCTCATGATCGTCCCGCGTACGGTCAAGCTGCTGCGGGAGACCCTGGACGTCCTGCTGGAGTCCGCGCCCAAGGGCGTCGACATGGCCCGGGTCAGGGAGCACATCCTGGCCCTGCCCGGGGTGGAGGACGTCCACGATCTGCACGCCTGGACCATCACCTCGGGCATGCCGGTGCTCTCCGCGCACGTGGTCGTCTCCTCGGACGCGCTCGGCACCCTCGGGAACGAGAAGATGCTGCACGCCCTCCAGGACTGCCTGGGCGACCACTTCGACGTCGAGCACTGCACGTTCCAGCTGGAGCCCGACGGTCACGCGCGGCACGAGGCGAAGCTGTGTCATTGATCACGCCGGGCGATACGGGCGTCTGATGTGCGAGACATGCGGGACGCGGCGCGGAGCGTGACGGTCTGTCCCGTACGGCAGACTTGGGGTCAGAGGACCGAAGCGAAGGATGGGTATGCCGACCACACCTGCCACCGCGGCGAACAACGCGTCGAACGGCACCGGAGAAGCGATCTTGCTGGAACTCGTCGACGAGGACGGCAGGACGACCGGCACCGCGGAGAAGCTCGCCGCGCACCAGGCGCCGGGACAGCTGCACAGAGCCTTCTCGGTCTTCCTCTTCGACGAGCAGGGGCGGTTGCTGCTCCAGCAGCGGGCGCTCGGCAAGTACCACTCCCCCGGCGTGTGGTCGAACACCTGCTGCGGTCACCCGTACCCGGGCGAGGCCCCGTTCGCGGCGGCCGCCCGGCGCACCTTCGAGGAGCTGGGGGTCTCGCCGTCGCTGATGGCGGAGGCCGGCACCGTGCGCTACAACCACCCCGACCCCGATTCGGGTCTGGTGGAGCAGGAGTTCAACCACCTTTTCGTGGGAATGGTGCAGGCTCCGCTGGACCCGGATCCGGAGGAGGTCGGGCAGACCGCGTTCGTGACCGCGGGCGAGCTGGCCGAGCGGCACGCCAAGGACCCGTTCTCATCGTGGTTCATGACGGTGCTCGACGCGGCGCGCCCGGCGGTCAGGGAGCTGACGGGGCCCTCCGCGGGCTGGTGACGCTCAGGCGTTCGCGGGCTTGAGGGGCAGGGCGGCCCAGATCACCTTGCCCCCGCTCGCCGTGTGCTCCACGTCGCAGACGCCGCCCGCCTCCGCGGTGATCTCCCGCACGAGGAGCAGCCCGCGGCCACCGGTCTGACCACTGGTGGCCTCAAGGGCTGTGGGGCGGTAGGGGTGGTCGTCCTCCACGGAGACCCGCACCCACTCCGCGCCGACGGCGACCTCGACGGCCAGCGTCGGGGAGAGCAGGGCGGCGTGCTTGACCGCGTTGGTCACCAGCTCGGAGACGATCACGAGCAGGCCGTGCACCAGATCGTCCGGCGCGGGTACGCCCTGCCGGACGAGGAGTTCGCGCACGGCCCGCCTGGCCTGCGGGACCGACGCGTCGACCGCCTGCGCCGTGAACCGCCACACCCCCTCGTACGGCAGCGGCCCGCCCGCGGCATGCTCGGGGGGCGCGCTCCCGTGGTCGTTCATCGTCCGGTCCCCGCCCTTGCGCTCGATTGTCACCACGCTTTGAGTGTTGAGAATCCGCTGGTCCGGACCGCTGGACTGACCAGAAGTCAGCGACTATCGGCGGTTTTTGATCATCGCCGCACGACAGCGGCACGCATGCGACTGAACCTGTCCCGATTGTTCCTCTTTCGGGGGCTCTTCAGTTTGACGTACGAGAGGTGCCGGCCGGCCGGGGCTCCCCGGGGCCCCCTTCTTGATCGTCCGGCCGGGCGGGCTGGATAGCATCCGCCGCATGTCCCCTGCACCGTCCCTCACGCACACGGTGACCGACGCGGTCGCCACCGTCGTCATCGACCATCCGGCGCGGCGCAACGCCATGACCGACACCATGTGGGCCGCGCTGCCGCCGCTGCTCGACTCCCTGGCCGCGGATCCGGCCGTCCGCGTCCTCGTCCTGACCGGAGCCGAAGACACCTTCTGCGCCGGGGCCGACATCTCCACCCTCGGCGGGGACGCGGGCGCCGCCCAGGAACTGGCCGTCGCCGCCGAGGAGGCCCTGGCGGCCTTTCCGAAGCCGACCGTGGCGGCGGTCCGCGGGTTCTGCGTGGGCGGCGGCTGCCAGCTCGCGGCCGCCTGCGATCTGCGGTTCGCGGCTCGGGGCGCGCGGTTCGGGGTGACCCCGGCGAAGCTCGGGATCGTCTATCCGGCGTCCTCCACCCGGCGACTCGCGTCGCTGGTGGGCCCGGCGACCGCCAAGTACCTTCTGTTCTCCGGGGAGTTGATCGGCACCGAGCGGGCGCTGCGCACGGGCCTGGTCGACGAGGTGCTGCCGGAGGACGGACTCGACCAGCGGGTGGCCGAGTTCACGCGCGTACTGGTGGACCGGTCGCAGCTGACGCAGGCGGCCGCCAAGGAGTTCACGGCGGGCCGCGGCGACCGGGACGCGTACTGGGCGGAGCAGGCGCGCGACAGCGGCGACACCGCGGAGGGCGTCGCCGCGTTCCTGGAGCGCAGGGCACCGCGCTTCACCTGGAGCGTGCCGACTACGTGAGGACGAAGCGGCTCTTGGAGCGGAACTCCTCGACGAGGTGCGCGGGCGCCTTCTCCGGCGAGCCCGCGTCGTAGGGCGGCTGCGGGTCGTACTCGGTCAGCAGCTGCACGGCCCGGGCGTGTTCGTCGCCCGCGATCCTGCCGAGCAGGGTCAGGCCCATGTCGATGCCGGCGGAGACCCCGGCCGCGGTGGCGTACTTGCCCTCGACGACGACGCGCTCGCCGGTCGGCTCCGCGCCGAACCGGCGGAGCACGTCGAGCGCCAGCCAGTGCGAGGCGGCACGCCGGCCCTTCAGCAGGCCCGCTGCGGCGAGCAGCAGGGAGCCGGTGCACACGGAGGTCGTCCAGGTGCTGGTCCCGTCGGCCGTGCGCAGCCAGTCCAGCAGGGTCTCGTTGGTCATCTGCGGAGTCTGGCCTGGGCCGCCGGGGACGATCACGATGTCCGGGTGCGGGACCTCGGCGAGGGTCTTGTCGGCGACGAGCGCGAGCCTGCCGGTGTCGCTGCGCACCGGGCCCCGCTCCTCGGCGACGAAGACGAGGTCGGCGTCGGGGAGCCGGCCGAGGGTCTCGTAGGGGCCCACGGCGTCGAGGGCGGTGAAGCGATCGAAGAGGAGGATGGCGATCTGCATGGGCGGCCCTTCTGTCGTGTTTTCTGTCGTGCTTTCTGTCATGTTTTTCGCCGGATGTACCGGGGCGTCCGGCTCGTCTCACGCGCCCGGTGCGGCGTGGAAGCGGCGGCGGTACTCCGCCGGCGGGGTGCCGAGGGTCTTGAGGAAGGCGCGGCGCATCGCCTCCGGGGTGCCGTAGCCGCTGGCGCGGGAGATCTCCTCCACTCCGTCCGCCGTGTCCTCCAGGAGGCGCCGGGCGTGCTCGACGCGGACGCGCTCCACGTAGGTGCCGGGCGTCAGGCCGGTCTCCGTGCGGAAGGCGCGGGCGAAGTGGCGGGGCGAGAGCCGGGCGCGGGCCGCGAGCGACTCCACGGACAGGTCGTCGTCGGGGTGCTCGGTGATCCACTGCTGGACCTCGCGCAGCGGCTCGCGGCGGGCGGTCTGGGCGGCGAGCTGGGCGCTGAACTGGGCCTGGTTCCCCGGGCGCCGCAGGAAGACGACGAGGTGCCGGGCGATCGTCAGCGCCGCCTGCCTGCCGTGGTCCTCCTCGACCAGGGCGAGCGCCAGGTCGATCCCGGCCGTGACGCCAGCGGACGTGGCCACGTTTCCGTCGCGCACGAAGATCGGGTCGGGGTCGACCTCGATCGCCGGGTGGTCGCGGGCGAGGCGGTCGCAGTACGCCCAGTGCGTGGTGGCCCGGCGGCCGTCGAGCAGGCCCGCGCGGGCGAGCAGGATCGCGCCCGTGCACACGGAGACGATCCGCTCGGCGCGCGGGGCGTGCTCGCGCAGCCAGTCGACGAGCCGCGGATCGGGGCCGCGGGTGCCCTGGCCGCCGGGGACGAGCAGGGTGTGCGGAGCCGGGGCGTCCGCGAGGGCGCTGTCGGGCACCAGCGTCAGACCGCTGGACGTCCGCACGGGCGCGCCGTCGAGCGACGCCGTCCGCACCCGGTACCCCGCGGCCGCGGACCCGACGGCGAGTGCGGCGCCCGAGAAGACCTCGACGGGGCCCGTGACATCGAGGCTCTGGACCTTGTCGAAGAGCGGGACCAGGACGGTACGTGGCGGCATGCGTCCCATTCTTCGAGCCCGCCCGGGTGGCTGCAATGACGAATCCCCCTCCTTTCCTGCCACGGTTCGCTCCCCCGCATCGGCACCCGTACCAACCGGTCGGTAACGTGCGGGCATGACTCCTGACCCGCGCCTGCGTACCGCCCGTCGTTGCCACAACGTGCTCAATCCGTTCCACTCGACGCACTACTTCTCGCCCGATCTGGGCCGGGAAATGGCCGCCATCGGTGTCACGGACCGCAACGCCGCCTACTTCGCGGCGCGTTCGGCGCCCATGGGGGCCGTCGGCGCCGGTGCCGTGACGGCCGCCTTCTACAACTTCAAGCACGACCTGGTGGCGCGGCACGTGCCCGCGGTGTGGCAGGCCGCCTCGCCCGAGGACGTCCTCGCGGCACGCGCGCGTGCCGTCGACTCGACGCTGCGCCGGCTGATCGGCGAGGAGGCTCTCGCCTCGAAGGAGATGGCCGAGGCCGCCGAACTCGCCCTGCGCGCGACCGAGGCCTGCACGCGCCACGCCCGGCCGCTGTACGCCGCGCACGCCGACCTCCCGGTCCCCGACCAGCCGCACATGGCCTACTGGCACGCGGCCACGCTGCTGCGCGAGCACCGCGGCGACGGCCATCTCGCCGCCCTGCTCGGCGCCGGTCTCGACCCGGTGGAGGCGCTGGTCAGCCATGTCGCCACCGGCAAGGGCATGGCCCCCAAGTTCCTCCTCGCCACGCGCGGCTGGACCCGCGAGGAGTACGACGCGGCGGCCGGGCGGCTGCGGGCGCGGGGCCTGCTCACCGGGGACGAGGACCTGACGCTCACCGAGGAGGGCGCGCAGCTGCGGTCCGGGATCGAGACGCTCACCGACGAGCTGGACCGGGCCCCGTACGAGCACCTCGGCGATGCCGGAGTGGCCCGTCTGACGGAGCTGGCGACCGGTTTCGTCGGCACCGCGCTCGGCAACGGCGCCTTCCCGCCGGACCTCATCGGCAAGGCCGCCTGAGTCGGGGCCGGTCGGCGCCCTGATCCCCCGTTGTCGGTGTCACCTGCCACAATTGCCGCGCAACCTCATTCGACTTAGGCGGTACGGGATCGTGGCGACACCCACTCTTGGGTCCATCGAAGGCAGGATTGCCGAGGAAATCGGCGTACGGGAGCGGCAGGTGAAGGCTGCCGTCGACCTCCTTGACGGCGGTTCGACGGTGCCCTTCATCGCTCGTTACCGCAAGGAGGCGACGGAGTCGCTGGACGATGCCCAGCTGCGCACCCTGGAGGAGCGGCTGCGGTATCTGCGCGAGCTGGAGGAGCGGCGCACCGCCGTTCTCGACTCGGTGCGCGAGCAGGGCAAGCTGACCGGGGAGCTGGAGGCGCAGATCCTCGCCGCCGACACCAAGGCGCGCCTGGAGGACATCTATCTGCCCTTCAAGCCGAAGCGGCGTACGAAGGCGCAGATCGCGCGCGAGGCGGGCCTGGAGCCGCTGGCCGACGGCCTGCTCGGCGACCCGTCGGTGGACCCGCACGCCGCGGCGGCGGCGTTCGTGGACGCCGACAAGGGCGTCGCCGAGCCGCAGGCCGCGCTCGACGGCGCACGCGCGATCCTCGCGGAGCGCTTCTCGGAGGACGCCGACCTGATCGGTGAGCTGCGTGAGCGCATGTGGGGGCGCGGCCGGCTCGCGGCGAAGGTGAAGTCCGGCAAGGAGGAGGCGGGCGCCAAGTTCGCCGACTACTTCGACTTCGCGGAGGGCTTCAAGGAGCTGCCCTCGCACCGCGTCCTGGCGATGCTGCGCGGTGAGAAGGAGGACGTGCTGGAGCTCGTCCTGGAGCCCGAGGAGCCGGTCGAGGACGGTGGCCCGAGCTCGTACGAGCCGATCGTCGCCGACCGGTTCGGGATCAGGAACCAGGGGCGTCCGGCCGACAAGTGGCTTCAGGACACGGTCCGTTGGGCCTGGCGCACCCGCATCCTCGTCCACCTCGGCATCGACCTGCGGATGCGGCTGCGCACGGCCGCCGAGGACGAGGCGGTCAAGGTGTTCGCGGCGAACCTGCGGGACCTGCTGCTCGCGGCCCCCGCGGGCACCCGCGCGACGCTGGGCCTCGACCCCGGCTTCCGTACGGGCGTGAAGGTCGCCGTCGTCGACGCGACGGGCAAGGTCGTGGCGACCGACGTCATCCACCCGCACGTCCCGGCCAACCGCTGGGACGAGGCGATCGCCAAGCTGGCCAAGCTCTCGAAGGAGCACGCGGTCGACCTGATCGCGATCGGCAACGGCACGGCGTCGCGCGAGACGGACAAGCTCGCCGGTGACCTCATCACCAGGCACCCGGAGCTGAACCTCACCAAGGTGATGGTGAGCGAGGCGGGCGCCTCGGTGTACTCGGCGTCCGCGTTCGCCTCCCAGGAGCTGCCCGACATGGACGTGTCGCTGCGCGGCGCCGTGTCGATCGCCCGCCGTCTTCAGGACCCGCTCGCCGAACTGGTGAAGATCGACCCGAAGTCGATCGGCGTCGGCCAGTACCAGCACGACCTGAGCGAGGTGAAGCTGTCGCGTTCGCTGGACGCGGTGGTCGAGGACTGTGTGAACGGGGTGGGGGTGGACGTGAACACCGCCTCCGCACCGCTCCTCGCGCGCGTGTCCGGCATCGGCGCCGGACTCGCGGAGAACATCGTGGCGCACCGCGATGCCAACGGCCCGTTCGGCAACCGCAAGGGCCTCAAGGGCGTCGCCCGGCTCGGCCCGAAGGCGTACGAGCAGTGCGCGGGCTTCCTGCGCATCCGGGGCGGCGACGACCCGCTGGACGCGTCGTCCGTGCACCCGGAGGCGTACCCCGTGGTGCGGCGGATGGCGAAGTCGACGGGCGGCGAGGTCGGTTCGCTGATCGGTGACACCGGGACGCTGCGCTCGCTCAGGCCGGCCGACTACGTGGACGACACGTTCGGGCTGCCGACCGTGACGGACATCCTGAAGGAGCTGGAGAAGCCCGGGCGCGACCCGCGGCCCGCCTTCAAGACGGCCACCTTCAAGGAGGGCGTGGAGAAGATCTCCGACCTGGAGCCGGGGATGATCCTGGAGGGCGTCGTCACGAACGTCGCCGCGTTCGGGGCGTTCATCGACATCGGGGTGCACCAGGACGGTCTCGCGCACGTGTCCGCCCTGTCGCGGACGTTCGTGAAGGACCCGCGCGACGTCGTGAAGCCCGGTGACATCGTGAAGGTGAAGGTCCAGGACGTCGATGTGCCGCGCAAGCGGATCTCGTTGACGCTGCGGCTCGACGACGAGAAGCCTGCCGGCCCGGAGCGCGGGGGGCGCGGCGGTGACCGCAAGCCGCCGCAGCAGAAGTCCCGTCAGGGTGGGCGGGGTGGTTCCGGTGGCGGCGGCAAGGGGCGGCCTGCGCCCGCGCCGTCCAATTCCGCCATGGCCGATGCGCTGAAGAAGGCCGGGCTGGCGTAGCGCCGTCCTGGCCGGTGAGGGTGGGGAACTGCGGGCTCGTCGTGGCTGAGCGCGCAGTTCCCCGCGCCCCTAAAGGGCGCTCACCCTCCCTGCGTCGACCACGAAACTCCTCGTCGTGGTGATGGCGTTGAGCATCCGCCTGTCGTGGGTGACCAGGAGCAGGGTGCCCTGGTAGGACTCCAGGGCCGATTCGAGCTGCTCGATCGCCGGCAGGTCGAGGTGGTTCGTCGGCTCGTCCAGGACCAGGAGGTTGACGCCCCTGCCCTGGAGCAGGGCGAGCGCCGCCCGGGTGCGTTCGCCCGGGGAGAGGGTCTCCGCCGGGCGCAGCACATGGTCCGCCTTGAGGCCGAACTTGGCGAGCAGTGTGCGCACCTCGGCCGGTTCGGTGTCGGGGACGGCCGCGCCGAACGCGTCGAGCAGGGTCTCCGGGCCGTGGAACAGCGCGCGGGCCTGGTCGACCTCGCCGACCACGACGCCCTGGCCGAGCGCCGCGTGACCCCCGTCGAGCGGGATCCGGCCGAGGAGGGCGGCGAGCAGCGTGGACTTGCCGGAGCCGTTGGCGCCGGTGATCGCGACGCGGTCCGCCCAGTCGATCTGGAGCGTGACCGGGCCGAACTCGAAGTCCCCGCGCCGCAGTCGGGCGTCCCTCAGAGAGGCGACCACCGCGCCGGAGCGCGGCGCGGCCGCGATCTCCATGCGCAGCTCCCACTCCTTGCGGGGTTCGTCGACGACGTCGAGGCGCTCGATCATGCGCTGCGTCTGGCGGGCCTTGGCGGCCTGCTTCTCGCTCGACTCGCTGCGGAACTTGCGGCCGATCTTGTCGTTGTCGGTCGCCTTGCGCCGGGCGTTCTTGACTCCCTTGTCCATCCAGGAGCGCTGCATCTGGGCGCGGCCTTCGAGCGCCGCCCTCTTGTCGGCGTACTCGTCGTACTCCTCGCGCGCGTGCCGGCGGGCGACGTCGCGCTCCTCCAGGTAGGCGTCGTAGCCGCCGCCGTAGAGGTTGATCTGCTGCTGGGCGAGGTCCAGCTCGAGGACCTTGGTGACCGTGCGGGTGAGGAACTCCCGGTCGTGGCTGACGACGACGGTGCCCGCGCGCAATCCCCGTACGAACCCTTCCAGGCGCTCCAGGCCGTCCAGGTCGAGGTCGTTGGTCGGCTCGTCCAGGAGGAAGACGTCGTAGCGGGACAGCAGGAGCGAGGCGAGGCCCGCCCGGGCGGCCTGGCCGCCGGAGAGCGAGGTCATCGTCTGGTCGAGGCCGACGTGCAGGCCGAGCTGGGCGGCGACCTCCTCGGCGCGCTCGTCGAGGTCGGCACCGCCCAGGCCCAGCCAGCGCTCCAGGCTCACCGCGTAGGCGTCGTCGGCGCCGGGAGCGCCGTCGACCAGCCCCTGGGTGGCGTCGTCCATGATCCGCTGGGCCTCGGCGACGCCGGTGCGGCGGGCGAGGAACTCGCGGATCGTCTCGCCGGGGCGGCGCTCCGGCTCCTGCGGCAGATGGCCGACCGTCGCGGTAGGCGGGGAGAGCAGCAGCTCGCCCTCCTCCGGGGTGGCGAGCCCGGCGAGCAGGCGGAGCAGGGTGGACTTCCCCGCTCCGTTGGCGCCGACGAGGCCGATCACGTCGCCGGGCGCGACGACGAGGTCGAGACCGGCGAAGAGGGAGCGGTCGCCGTGGCCCGCGGCGAGGTTCTTGGCTACGAGGGTGGCAGTCATCAGGGCGTTGATCCTAATCGGCCCCGCCCGTCGGTTGTCGTACGGGGATCAGCCGCTCGGCGGGGCCGGTCAGTGCGCCATCGGCGCCACCAGGACGCTCCCGGTGGTGCGGGCCACGAGGAAGGACTCCCCCTTGGTGGCCTTCCGGTCGAGGGGGATCCGGTGCCGGCCGGGGTCGAGGACCGCGTCGAAGACGTCATGGACGTGGGTGCGGTACAGGCGGTCGAGGCGGTAGGCGGTGAGCTGGACGCGGCAGGTGGAGGTGACGTCGAGGCCCGCCTCGCCGTCGGCGGCGGCGAGGCGGGTGAGCCGGCGCCGGTCGGCGGGGCTGCGGTCGAGGGCGCTCTCGATCTGCGCGACGAGCAGCGGGACGATCGGGGCGAGCCCGTCGACGTAGGCGATGTCGGCCCCGGCCCGGTCGAACTCGGCGCGGACCGCGGCCCGTTGGGTCTCGTCGACGGCGCGGCCGAAGGCGACGGCTCCGTAGCCGCGCAGTTCCTCCGGGGGCACGCTGGTCGCGTCCTGGGTGATGTCCGCGCCGATGCCGATGGTGCGCAGGGCGGCGGCCAGCCTGGCGAGGACGGCGACGCGGGCGCCGATGAGCAGGACCCGCCGCCGGGTGGTGGCGGGGTCCGCGGGGCCGTCGAGCAGCCGGCCGAGCGCGGTGCGGTACTCCTCGCCCCGGAAGCGGAACGGGCCTATGCCGTGGTAGCCGTTGAGCTCCAGGTCGACCTGTTCGGCGGTCTGCCAGGCGAAGTCGCGCCACACATAGTCGTCCTGATCGTCGTCGGCCCGCTCGATGACGGCGGTGACGGCGCCGCACTCCAGTCCCTCGCACTCGGGGCAGCCGTAGATGACGTAGCGCCCGTCGGCGAGCGGTGCGCCGGCCTCCAGGAGGAGGCTTCTGACGTGGTCGGTGAAGATGGCGGGCGGGATGTCGGCGGCCAGCGGAGAGACCGCGTCGAGGTCGGAGAGCTGGAACAGCAGCGGGCGGCCGTCCACGATGAAGTCCAGGAAGTCCCGGTGGACCTGGTAGTCACCGTTGGCCAGGACTCCCCCGGCGCGCATCGCCGGGGCCAGGCCGAAGGTCGCGTACTCGGCAGACATGGTGTGAGTATCCCCACCCCGCAGGGGTGTTGAGCACGGCATGACACATTCCGCTACCGTCCCGGCGTGAACAGTGATGTGAACGGTGGCGTGATCGTGGTGGGCGGCGGGGTCATAGGGATGTCCACCGCACTGGTGCTGGCGCGTGCCGGGCGGCGGGTGCGGGTGTGGTCGCGGGACCCCGCCGAACGCACCACCTCGGCTGTTGCGGGCGCGCTGTGGTGGCCGTACCGGATCGACCCGGTCGAGCGGGTCGGCCCGTGGTCGCTGCGGTCGCTGCGGCGCTACGAGGAATGGGCGGGGCGCCCGGACGAGACCGGCGTACGGATGGTCGAGGGCGTACACGAGGGTGTCCGGCTTGCCGGCCTCGGGGCGTGGGCCGGCGAGGTGGCGGGGCTGCGGGAGACCGGCGAGGGGCTTGCGGCACGGCTCCCGCTGATCGACATGCCGGTCCATCTGGCGTGGCTGCGGGGCGAGTTGGCATCAGCGGGGGTGGAGGTGGAGCGGCGCGAGGTGCGCTCGCTCGACGAGGCGGCGACGGTGGCCGACGCGGTCGTGAACTGCACGGGGCTCGGGGCACGGGAGCTGGTGCCCGACGCGTCGCTGCGGCCGGTGCGCGGACAGCTGGTGGTCGTGGAGAACCCCGGCGTCCGTACCTGGTTCACCTCCGCCGACGAGGCGTCGGACGCCACGACGTACTTCTTCCCGCAGCCGGACGGGAGGCTGCTCCTCGGTGGCACCGCGCAGGAGGACGACTGGTCCCTCGCCCCGGACCCGGCGGTGGCGGAGGGGATCGTGCGGCGCTGCGCGGGGGTGCGCCCGGAGATCGCCGGCGCACGGGTGGTCGAGCACCGGGTGGGACTGCGTCCGGCACGCCCGGCCGTGCGCATCGAGCGTGAAGTCGACGGCACGGGACGGCTGTTGGTGCACAACTACGGGCACGGCGGGGCCGGGGTGACCGTCGCGTGGGGGTGCGCGGAGGAGGCGGCGGAGCTGGTCGAGGCAGGCTGACCGAGGGGGACGCGCCTCAGCGCTCCTGCCCGATCACATGCTCCAGCGCCGCCACGACATCCCCTGCGATGTGCGTGGGCGCGTACTCCCGCTCCTGCCAGGTGCGGCCGCGCGCCAGCCACACCGACCGCAGCCCGAGGGCGCGGGCGCCCGCGATGTCGGTGCGGGCCGCGTCCCCCACCATCCAGGCCTGCCGCAGGGGGCGGCCCGCGGCCGCCGCGCGGAAGATCTCGGGGGACGGTTTCGCGTGACCTACGGCCTCGGAGATCGCCCAGCCGTCGACGAGGGCGTCGAGACCGGTGCGGCGGATCTTCCGGGTCTGCTGGGCCGTGCGGCCGTTGGTGACGACGACCGGGGTCCAGCCGGCCCCGGCCGCCTCGACGAGCGCGGTGCGGACCGGGGCGGCGAGGGTGACGCGGTCCGCCGCGCCCCGGTCGAGGACGTCCCGGACGGCGTCGGGTGGCACCTGGGTCCCGTAGCGGTGGGACAGGGCCGAGGCGACGGCCGGGCGCGCCGCGTAGCCGTCGTCGTCCACCGCCATGATCCAGGCCAGATCCTCGGCGGGCAGGCCGTGTCCGGCCAGGAACTCCGCCATCGCGGAGCGGAACGCGGCGTCCCGGTCGACCAGTGTGTTGTCGAGGTCCAGAAGCAGCAGGGGCATGACCCGGAGTAGACCACGCGTGCACCCGCCGCCCTACTGGTTTCCGTGCTCCCCGATGGGGTCGCCGGCGGTCTCCGGGCCGTCGCCGGGGCCGATCCGGATCTCGAAGTCGCCGCCGTACTTCTCGTGTCCGGCGACGACCGCAGCCTCGACGGCCTCGATGCCCATGTCGCCGCGCACGATGAGCGGATCCCGGCGCAGATCACGCATCAGGGCGACGCACATGCCGATCATGACCAGGGTGAAGGGGGCCGCGACGAGGATCGTGAGGTTCTGCAGCCCGGTGAGCGCGTTGTCGGAGCCGTCGCCGATGAGCAGCATCACGGCCGCCACCGCGCCGGTCACCACGCCCCAGAAGACGACGACGAACCGGCCGGGTTCGAGGGCGCCCTTCTGGGACAGCGTGCCCATGACGATCGAGGCGGCGTCCGCGCCCGACACGAAGAAGATGCCCACGAGGATCATCACCAGGATGCTGGACGCCGTGGCGACGGGGAACTCGTGCAGGACGCCGAAGAGCTGGGCCTCCGGGGTGTCGGCGCTGCCCAGCCGGCCGTGCTCCTTCAGCTTCATCGCCGTACCGCCGAAGATCGCGAACCAGATCAGGCTGACCGTGGACGGGACCAGGATCACGCCGCCGACGAACTGGCGGATGGTGCGGCCGCGGCTGATCCGCGCGATGAACATGCCGACGAAGGGCGTCCAGGAGATCCACCACGCCCAGTAGAAGACCGTCCAGCTGCCGAGCCAGTCGGCGACTCCCTTGCCGCTGGACGCCTCGGTGCGGCCGACGAGTTGGGGCAGTTCGCCGAAGTAGGCGCCGAGCGAGGTGGGGAGCAGGTCCAGGACGATGATGGTGGGGCCCGCGACGAAGACGAAGACCGCGAGGATCAGCGCGAGCACCATGTTGGTGTTCGACAGCCACTGGATGCCCTTCTCGACACCCGAGACGGCGGACGCGACGAACGCGACCGTCAGGACCGCGATGATCAGCACGAGGAGGGTCGTGCTCGCCGTGTCCATCCAGTTCAGCACCTCGAAGCCGGAGCCGATCTGGAGCGCGCCGAGCCCGAGGGAGGCCGCCGAGCCGAACAGCGTCGCGAAGATCGCGATGATGTCGATGACCCGGCCCCAGGCGCCGTGGGCGCGCCGCTCACCGATGAGCGGCACGAAGACGGAGGAGATGGTCTGGCGGCGGCGCCTGCGGAAGGTGGAGTAGGCGATGGCGAGACCGACCACCGCGTAGATCGCCCAGGGGTGCAGCGTCCAGTGGAAGAGGGTGGTCGCCATGGCGGTCTCCATGGCCTCGGCGTCGTCCGCCGGGTCGGTGCCCGGGGGCGGCGTCGTGAAGTGCGCGAGGGGTTCGCTCACCCCGTAGAACATGAGGCCGATCCCCATGCCCGCACTGAACATCATGGCCACCCAGGAGACCGTGCGGAACTCGGGCTCTTCGCCCTCCTTGCCGAGGGTGATCTTCCCGTAGCGGCTGACGGCGAGCCAGAGCGCGAAGACGACGAAGGCGGAGGCGGCGAGCATGAACGCCCAACCGCCGTTGTGGATCAGGCCGTTCAGGGCGCGCGTGGAGACGCTTTCGAGGCTGTCGGTGGCGACCGAGCCCCAGACCACGAAGGCCAGGGTCAGCCCGGCCGTCACGCCGAACACGATCCGGTCGGTGGCGGGGCTCCGGCCGCCCGACGCGTCCGCGTCGGGGCCGGGCGCGCCGGTGGGTGGTTGCTGAGGGTTTGTCACCCTTCAGGGCCTACCACACGGAACACGCCCACGACCCGTTCAACAGCTGGTGTCGGGGTCTCCTTCGGTCAGGTGGTAGGGCGCGCGGGCGTCGAGGAGGAGCACCACCAGCGCCCGCTCGGACTGCCGCAGCGGAACGTAGGCCCCGTCCGCCGACACCCGCACGCGGATCCCGTGCAGCGCCAACTCGTCCTTGTACTCGGCGTATTGACGGGCGGTGAGGCGGTAGCCGCAGGGCGGGTGCTTGATGATCTCGGCGGGCTGCGCCGGGTCGTTGTCGGCACCGCCGACGTGGACGGGCCCGGTGTCGTTCAGGCCCGCGGCGCGCGCGGCCGCCGTGACGGCGTCGATCCGGTCGGCGTGCTGTTCGGTGAAGGCGAAGAGACCTTTCAGGGCGGCGAGTTGGGAGTCGCGGCGGCGCCGGTTGTTCAGTGCCTCGTCGGCCGCTTCCGCCGGGGTGGCGGGGTCGACGCGGCTCTCGACGAGCAGGCCGAGGGCGTGTTTGACGCCGGACATGTTGCGCAGGATGCGTTCCTGGCCGTCGCCCGCGGTCTGTTCGACCGGGTCGCCGGTGACGGGGTCGGTCCGGATGCCGTACGTGCCCGTGGAGTACCCGGCTCCTTCGGCGGCGGGGCGGACGTAGCGCTCGGACAGGGTTTCGGCCTCGTCGTGCACGGCGGTCGCGGTGTTGAGGGTGCGTGGCCAGAGGTCGAGAAGGTCCTTGTCGTAGTTCTCCGCGGTGGCGCGGTACTCGTGCAGGTCGTAGACGACGTCGGGCCGCCGGTCGCGGATGACGGCCGCCAGGGCGCGTGCCTCCGCCGTCCTCAGGG
The DNA here is from genome assembly GCF_040297005.1 of Streptomyces sp. NPDC001904. Classification (NCBI taxonomy): domain Bacteria; kingdom Bacillati; phylum Actinomycetota; class Actinomycetes; order Kitasatosporales; family Streptomycetaceae; genus Streptomyces; species Streptomyces sp. NPDC001904. Next base: position 453,065 of record NZ_JBEOYI010000005.1, read on the forward strand.
CGAGGTGGTCACGGTTGATGTCGACGCCGTCGGAGTTGCCGCGGGTGCCGGCGGCGCGTCCGTCGGGGTTGGCGGTGGGCACGACGAGCAGGGTCGTGCGGGCCAGGAAACCTGTCGTCGCCCGGTCCGTGGCCCGGGCGAGGTCGCGGACGGTGGTGAGGCAGGCCTCGCGCCCGGCGGGTTCGTCGCCGTGCTGGCCGCAGACGAGCAGCACGGTGGTGGCGGCGTGCCGGGCGCCGACACGGACCAGTTGGAGCGGACGGCCCTGCGCGGTGGTGCCGATGCGGGTGACGGTGACGCGGTCGGACGCCCGGTCCACCGCGGCGAGCAGTCGCCGCTCCTCGGACTGACCGGTCCAGCGGGCGCCGTTCGTCCACTCGAAGCCGGTGCTGGGGAGTGTGGCGGTGGCGCGCGCCGGGACCACCGTCACCAGGGGCACGGCGAGGGCCGCGGTGGCGAGGGCGACGGTGAGTCCGCGGCCGCGTGCCGTCATCGGTCACTCGCCTTCCGGGACGGGGCGGTGCGGGCGCGTCGGGCGCACGCCGTCGGCCGTGGACGGGCGGGGCGTGGCGGCCGTGGCGGTGGCGGCCGCGAAGGCGCGGGCGCCGCCGACGACGGGGACGCGGGCCGCGGTGCGGGACAGGTCGAGGGTGAGGGTCGGCCGGGTGGACGGGGGGTCGATGAGGTCCTTGTCGGTACCCGCGACGATCAGGGCGAGCCGGTGCCCGGCGGGGACGACGTGGTCACTGGCGGCCAGGGAGACGGTCAGGGTGTAGGCCTTGCCCGGAGTGAGCGGGCGGCCCCGGCCGGGGTCGGCGGAGGTGCCCAGGTCGGCCCATCCCCGGCTGAAGACGGTCGAGCCGACGTCGGCGGTGACGGCCCGGGTGTTCCTGAAGCAGGAGCTGTCGCCGGTCGTGCTCGGCCCCCAGCAGCTGCGGTCGGTGAGCGTCGTGATGCCTTCGCCCGCTCCGCCGTAGTCGCGGACGGTGGCGGGGCCGAGGTCGACCAGGACGGCGGACAGATGGGCGGTGGCCGTGGTCGGGGTCGCGGTGACCGTCACCGTCGAGGAGCCGGAGAGCCGCAGGTCCTTGCCGAGCGGGCGGCTGATGAAGCCGGCCTTGCCGGGGGTCGAGGTGTCGATCCGCTCGGCCCAGTCGGTCTCGCCCAGGGACGGGTCGTCGGTGAACCGCTCCGTGCCGGATCCGGGCTTCAGGCCCAGGGTGCCGACGCCGGGAGCGGAGCCCCGGGCGGGCCGCAGGGCGGTGGTCCGCGTGGTGCGCGGCGGCCACACGGTGTCGGTGGTCCAGTGGTCGGGGGTGCGCTCGATGTCGGCCATGGGTGCGCGGTCGATGCCGTTGCGCAGGCCGAGGAGTTCGTGGTCGAACCAGCGGTGCAGGGTGTCGACCCAGTCGGCGCGACGGAAGTCGAACGGGTCGACGTGCCCGGTCTGCGACAGCCAGATCTTGCGCTCGACGCCGTGCTTCGCGAGCGCGTCCCACCACTGACCGAAGTGCTTGGTGCGGACGTTGAGGTCCTGCATGCCGTGCACGACGAAGACGCTGGCCCGCACCTTGGCGGCGTCCTTGACGTAGTCCCGCTCCTGCCACAGGGAGGTCCAGTCGCCGCTGCGCGGCGCCTCGTCGACGAGCCGCTGCTGGACGGCGGCGCAGCGGGCGCGGGCGTCCGGGCTCTCCACGTAGTCGGACAGCCAGTCGGGGCCGGAGTCGTAGAGCGGGGCACCCTGCTGGAAGTAGTAGTCGTACCAGGAGGAGATGCCGCCGATGGGGACGATGGTCTCCAGGCCCTCGACGCCGGTCGCGGCGACGCCGTTGGCGACGGTGGCGTCGTAGCTCTTGCCGATCATGCCGGTGCGGCCGTTGGTCCAGGTCGCTTTCGCGCTTTCGCTGCCCGACCGCGTGGTGTAGCCCTTGGCGCGCCCGTTCAGCCAGTCGACGACGGCCTTGGCGGACTGGACGTCGGAGCGGCCTCCGACGTCGACGCAGCCGTCCGAGCGGTTGGTGCCGGCGAGGTCGACGCCGACGACGGCGTAGCCGCGGGGCACGAAGTAGTTGTCGTAGTAGAGCGGCATCTGCACGATGTCGCCGTGCGCGTCGTACGTCTTCAGCTGGCTCTCGTTGCCGCGCCCGCAGCAGGAGTAGTACGGGCTCGCGTCCATGATCACGGGTACTTTGCGGCCCTGCGCGGCCGCCTCCCGGGGACGGACGATGTCGACGGCGACGCGGTCGGTCCTGCCGTCCCCGTCGCCGTCGAGCCGGGTGTCGACCCAGACGGACTCGCGGACGGCGTTCTCGTACGAGTAGACGGGCTGCGACCCGGTCGGCGCGGCCGCGCGGGCGACGGCCCCGGCCGGGGCGACGAGCACGGCGAGCAGGGCCGCGGCGGCCGCGCCCACGAGCAGGGTCCACAGGCGGCGGGTGCGTCCGGCAGGTATCGGCATGGGCGGAAGGTACACGGGTCAACTCCCGTGCGACAGAGGGCATCAGCATGTCCCGACAGGCGTGTGGGACGTAAAGACACATGTCGGCCGAATGGCGATCGTGTGACAGGAGGGGCCATGGACATGACCGGTGTGCCGGGTGCTGAATAGGGTCGCGGACACGATCACACGGGGCCGGTTCCCTCCGGTCGTGTGGGGTCGGTCCCCGGTCTGTTCCTACGACTTGGAGTTTTCCGTGTACCGCAGACTCATCGCTCCCGGCGCGCTCACGGCCGCCCTGCTGCTGGCGATCCCGGCATCGGCGGCCGACTTCGCTCCCGGGGCCTCGGGCATCGGCGATCCCTACTACCCGACGTACGGGAACGGCGGCTACGACGTCTCCCACTACGACCTGCGTCTGAAGTACCAGCCGAAGACGGACCTGCTGGAGGGCACGGCGACGATCCTCGCCTCCTCGACGCAGGACCTGTCCCGCTTCGACCTCGACTTCGGGCTCACCGCGAGCGAGGTCCGGGTCAACGGGAAGAAGGCGGCGTTCGCCAAGTCGGGCGAGCAGGAACTGGAGGTGACGCCCGCGGCGGGGCTGCCGAAGGGCACGCCCTTCACGGTCGTGGTGAAGTACGCGGGCAAGCCGTCCGAGGTGAAGCTGTGGGGCTTCACGTCCCCGCAGCGCACCCCGGACGGTGCCGTCTTCGCCAACGAGGCGGAGTCGGCGGCCTGGTGGTTCCCGTCGAACGACCACCCGCTCGACAAGGCGACGTACGACGTCTCGGTGGCCGTGCCCGACGGCACCCAGGCGATCTCCAACGGCACGCTGCAGTCGCAGAGTTCGAAGCTGGGCTGGACCCGCTTCAACTGGCGCTCGGCCCACCCGCAGGCCACCTATCTGGCCACGCTCGCCATCGGCAAGTTCGACATCACGACCGACACGACCGCGGACGGTCTGCCCGTCGTCAACGCCTACAGCAAGGACCTCGGCGCCAACGAGGGCGCGGCGAAGGCCAGCGTGGAGCGCACCACCGAGGTCGCCGAGTGGCTGGAGTCGGTCTACGGGAAGTACCCCTTCGAGGCGCTGGGCGGCTACGTCCCGAACGTGCCGTCGTCGTTCGCCCTGGAGACGCAGACACGGCCGTTCTACTCCCCCAAGCAGTTCGCGAACGGCTCCAACGTCTCCGTCGTCGTGCACGAGCTGGCGCACCAGTGGTACGGCGACAGCGTCTCCGTACGCGGCTGGAAGGACATCTGGATCAACGAGGGCTTCGCCCGCTACAGCCAGTGGCTGTGGTCCGAGAAGGAGGGCGAGGGCACGGCCCGGGAGCTCGCCGACTACGCGTACGCGCAGCACCCGGCGGACGACGCGTTCTGGACGGTGAAGCCGGGGGATCCCGGCGCCGAGAACCAGTTCGCCGCGGCCGTCTACGACCGGGGGGCCATGGCCATCCAGGCGCTGCGCGACGCGGTCGGCGACAAGAAGTTCTTCAAGATCCTGAAGGGCTGGCCGCAGGCGCACGCCTACGGCAACGCCACCGTCTCCGACTTCGTGTCGTACGCCGAGCGCGTCTCCGGCAAGCCGCTGGCGTCGTTGTTCGACACGTGGCTGTACCAGCCGACGCGGCCTGCCACTGCGCTCCGCACGGCCGGGGTGCCTGAGCGGCCGCGGTCGTGGAAGTCGATCGCGGCCACCAATGGGGTGCACTCGGAGCGCTGACCCGCATGTCGGGTGGCGGTCGGTCGGCTGACGGCCGGTGGGGCTTCTCGTGCAGTTCCCCGCGCCCCTGAAGCGAGCTCCGCTCGCCCAGGGGCGGCTGCGCGGAGCGCATGCCTCAGGGGCGCGGGGAACTGCGCGACCAGC